>CAZXMB010000021.1:1445-23894 GCA_964641715.1 uncultured Syntrophaceae bacterium | reverse complement strand
AAAAGCGAAGTGCCGGGTCGCGGAATCGAACCACGGACACGAGGATTTTCAGTCCAAAGTTAAAATAAGGGCAATAGAAACAAAAAGCGAATGTTTTTAAGACTTACAGTAACTTAACTTCCGTGATTTGAAATGTCAAGGTTGGTGTTGATTGGTGGGAATTGGCATCAATTTGAATCTCATGGGCAAAGTAATGGGCAAAGGTGTGTGCGGGAGAGAGGAAGAGTAATCAACCCTTCTCCGCACATGCCATCCTGTAAATTTTTCTTTGGAATAACGGGAAACCCTCCCATCTTCGCCACTGCGCAGGGAAAGAGTGATCCCAGGTGCAAAATCCACTGACGGGACTCCAATGAGGGGGTTTATATGTATGTCAACTCCATTCAGACGCACACTATCCTCTCTTTGTGGAGCCAAAATTTTTCCTCTTGGAGGAGTGGCTTAAAAAGGGGTTTCCCCCAAAAATTTCTCTATGGAAAATGGGTCAAAATTGGGGTTCCCCCAAAAAATTTCATCCGGGGATTGAGCCAAAATTTCCGGTAATGACTGATTTTAAAAACAGGTAGGCGATTTAGGCAAACAGAGGGAATATAAAAATGTCTGAATACAATAAAGTGATAGCTATAGAAATACACGCATTTGGTCCAGAAAAAGAACCATGTGATATTGTTCCTATTTTACTAAAAATCGTAGATGACATTATATCCAGAGGTGGTTATGTTTCAGGCCCTTGCGAACAGTTGAGTGGATTATATATGTTGGATGATTCTTTTTTCGTAACTACGGAATCCACCTGTCCCTTGGTGTTATCTCAGTCCTCAATTCCAAAGTACCTTCAACAGATTCAAAGAAATAAATTAATAAGGCGAATTCCTTTTTTAAGGCTGCTGATTTTTTTGATAAGTCTTCACGGATTTCTTTCTTCAATTTGGAGATGGTTTCTTCACGATTTTGGGGAATAACAAAATCATGGCAGTCGGGGCACTTAAAATATTTTTTACGCTCCTCGATACCTCGATATCTCGCAATGTTTTCGCATAATGGGCATTTTTGTTGTGGCCAAAAAGACTGCATATCCCTGTCTCCTTTCGATATGATTTTGATTCTCCCGAATCCGATTATATCAAGGGAGACAGGGGTGTCAATTTTATTGTTTTGGAAAAGCGATAAGAAGGAGGAAAGAATGAGCGAAGAGAATATGATTATCATAGGATTCAGAGTTCCCCCTGATTTTAAGCAGTGGGCAAAGGAGGTAGCTGAAGAACGGGGTGAAACCCTTACCGACTTCCTCTGGGAATTGATTGATGCGGGTGTTGAACAAATGTTCCCAGAGTGATGCACCTTGGGGAATAGAGACCATCGTAAAGAGGAATGTAAAACAGGAGTAACGAATAAGACGTTTTACGAAACACTCAGATAAATACATTCTATCTGTTGGAGGTGAGCAAGTGAAAAATCCCAGCGTTAAAGAAAGAAGATTTTTGAAAGCCTACCTTGAAGGAAAGTCACTCGCTGAATGTGCCAAATATGCAGGAAGTAAGGGAAAGGATAACGATTCTCTAAAGGTAATTGGGCATCAAATATTAACACGTCTTAACCTTTCGATGGAGGAAACACTAATCCTACACGGATTGACCGATGAAGTTTTGGCCAAAAAGCTCCAGGAGGGGTTAGAGGCGGATCGGCTTTACCTTGCTTCTTGGAAGGGCAAATTCATGGATGAGAGGAAAGCCCCCGATGTGCCTACACGGTTGAAGGCTGTAGAATTGATTGGTAGGATGAAGGGTCTTTTTATAGATAGGCACGAACTGACTGGCATTCAAGGGGGAGAGATTGAGTTAGTAATTAAGCCAGCCAGGGACAGGGGAGAGACAAAAAAGATTGACCTTGATAGTGACTGATGTCCCTTCCTACATAATCCTACCTAATAATCTACCCAACTATCACCGTATATGAGCTGCCAGGAATCCTACAAATTTGATTGGTTTTTTGCTCGAATAGGCGTTCCCCCTTCAGTAGGAAGGAGACTCTTTAAGAGGAATTGAGGGAGGACTTTTTCTCTCAATTAAAGCCCAATTTTGTCATAGTAGTGCCCAAATGTGGCAGGAACTGACCGTTTAGGACTTTTTCACCAGAATATGATGTCAATAAAGGCTATTGATTATAACAACTTCTAATCATAACGATATATTGGCACTATTGTTGCTCTTTTTGTATTGGATTAATGCGGGGTAGATGGCCAATATGACCGCACACTTAGGAACCAGAGGAAAATCAATTATATTATTTTTGAGATGATGGTGGCCTATTGCATGGATGATGATGATCGTCAGATTCGAATTTATTATCTAATAGTCTTCAGCATGGCTCTGCTAATTATCATCTGTTTTATCAGTCCTTTCACTTCATCCATTTGGGTAGTTATAGTCGGTTTAATCGCCGTTCCAATCTTAAGCTACACATTACCATGGTTCATTGATCTGATTTCAACAATCTATACCTCGTTGATCTATGGCTTCAACCATTCAGATGCATCCTACGAAAGCCAATTCTACCAGGATGATATGGAGAAAGCGAAAAGATTGGTCAGGGAAGAAAAATGGTATGAAGCTATTTTTGCCTATCAGGAAATTATCAACAAGGTCCCTCAAAAGTGTGAGCCAAGGTTCAATCTGGCCAAGGTTTATCAAATTGTGGGGCAATTTTGGCTGGCCATGAGAGAATATAAAAAAATTGTGCATCTAACGGATGGATCGGAGTCGAATCACGTCTTCATCTCGGAGTCGCAAAGAGCAATCGAAGAACTGACGAAATTACTGAAGCCCGACAATCAAATTATTCTGGGGGCATAACGAGTGATTCCTGTTGGAACGAACCTAAAGCTAAAGAATGTTCCATGGGCCACAATTGGCCTCCTTCTGGCTAACTGGATTATTTTCATCTCTCTTCATGGGGCTTATTATGACATCGGATTCTGGATTAGTTCTTACTTTTTTTCAGTCCCTGGGGAACAGTACCCCTGGCAGTTGATCACCTACATGTTTTTCCATGCAAGTCTCTGGCACCTTCTTGGCAATTCGATCTACCTGTGGGTTTTCGGAATTTTCGTGGAGGATAAGCTGGGCTGGAAAGCCTATCTCTTCCTCTATTTTTTAACTGGTATTGCTGCAGGATTAATTAACGGCACAATGGTCGGGCTTTTTATGAGGGAAAGGGTTTTTATTCCAGTTTTAGGAGCTTCTGGGGCCATATCAGGGATCATGGGAGTCTATCTTTATCGGTGCTACTATTCAAAAATCAAACTTCTGATCAGCATCTGGTTACCCATAAGGATTCAGATACCCGCTGTCATCATCCTGACCCTATGGTTCATCAAAGACTTTATGGGAGGAATCGATTCTATTCGGGGCATTTACCAGAACGTGGCCTTCTGGAGTCATGTGGGAGGATTTGCAGCAGGGTTTGGGGCCTGTAAGTACCTTCATTATGAGACCGAGGCACGAAAGGAGAAATTGGAATTTGTGGCTGAAACCACATTGAATCAGTATGGAGGATATGGGATAGGCATCGAGGCAGCAGAGAAACTACTCGAAACAGACCCAGATAATCCAGAACTCCATCTCAATCTGGCAAGAGCAAAAACCCGCTGGAGGGCTTCCCTTGAGGGAAAGGAGCACTATGAGAAAGCCATTAAGCTCCTTCTCGAAAGAGAGCCTGAAAAATCCACGGACGCATTCATCGAGTATTGGAAAAAGTATTTGACGGTTCTGGAAGCCAAGTATCAAGCTAAGTTGAGCATGCTGTTAAACAAAAATCTTAAAACAGACTTTTCTGCTCATACGTTGCAGACATTGATTGACAGCGACCAGCCTTTAGACCTCCACATGGAGGAGGCTTATCTTAATCTGGGAAAGATTTACAGAGAACAACTCAAACGGGATGACTTGGCTCAATATGTTTATGAGAAATTCTTAGAGAAGTTTCCAAAATCGAAATATAGAGAATATGTTGAGAAATTATTAAGCCATGAGGGATAAACTCTACCATTTTCTAAAACGAATGTTTTCTTCACGATATGCCCACCTTTTTATGGGTCTTATTGCTCTCTACGGTGTCTCTTTACTGATCACCCATACAAGTCATTTTGAAAAGCTCGTGTATAGCCTTATGAAGTATTACTATGCTGACTACGAAGTGAGAGCTTCACTCTTTCAAAGGGACATCCTGGAGGCAGGTTTCTATAAGGAAAAATATAAAGAACAATTAAGTTCTTTGACTGAGGGCTATTTTGATTACCATGATAAAAAAGAGACGCAGGCTTTTTTCATTTCAAAAAAGCTTTTATATGATGTCTGGCAAGAAAAGAACCGAAATTCCTATCTCCTGGCTCAGGTGATTGGAAAAGGAATTCATAAGACAGAAGTCCCTGAAGAGGTGGCCTTTGATTATTTAATCCTTGGGGGAAAAAAGATCGTCCCCTTTTCTGAATATGAAAAGGGGTGGCAGGCAAGGGTCTTTGTCTCAATAGGTGAAAAGGGGGTCTATATCCACAGAGACAGTATTGATTACCTTCTTAGCTGGTATTTTGATTCCCTCTGGGAATCAGACACTCGAAGTCCAAAAGGTTTCTATAGTGAATGGAGGGGGTTCAAAGATCCGCTCACCTATTCCCTTTATCGTGACCTGGGAGAAATCTGTGAGGATATATTTCAAAAGCGACTTTATAGGAATAAAAAAGAGGCTAAAAAATACTTCATGGAAGAAGGATTTAAAGTCTTTCTCCCAACCATGTTAGCAATGGGCGTCAGGTTGGTAGCTGATCAAGATTCCAATTTCCCATCTGACTACCAATATCTGAGGGCCTGCCTTACAGGGCTCTCCTTGAATCCAAACTATACGCTGTTCTATTTATTAAAAACAAACAGTCCGTATAGTTATAACCCTTTGGTGAGGAGAGGATGGGAAGACTTTTGCCATCGGCTGGATTTTGTCTATCTGGATGAAATCACACTGAACCAAATATCTAACGCAGCCAAGGATATTCTAAAGAAACTGGAAGATTCTTAACGAAATTTGGATTTCGACATTAGGAAGCATTAAACAAATATCAAACTTGGGGGATTAACAAAAGTATAAAAAAGTATAACTTCCAGGCTGAAAGAACAAGCATGGTAAGAAGCCAATCTAAGGGGGATCGGGGGGGTGCATAATCCCCAAAGACTCTTGTTGATTTTTCTTCCCAATTTGATAGACTGCTACCCGAAGGAGGATCAGAGGACTGTGGGATTGATGAAAACGATGGTGATTGTTTTGTTAATAACTCTATTTGGCTCATTGCCAATTTTTCAGTTGAGCCATGCAGTAGAGATTTACAAATGGGTTGACGAAAAAGGGACTGTCCATTTTACGCAAGACCCTACAACAATACCAGAGAAATACAGAGACCAAGTGCAAACCAAAGCCGTTGAAGAAAGTCCACCAACTATGCCACTTAAGAAGGATGTCATAAAAGCAAAACAAAAACAGGCCCCAGAAAGATCACAACAGGAAAAGAAAATCCAATATAGCCTTCCAATTCTGGTTTATGATCCTACAAAAGATCCAGAATATCAACGAATGATCAAGAAACTTAATCGAAGCATCTATTTTCAAAGAGATATATACCAACCAGGAAGACAGCGGATTATGTACCGTGCAGGGGATATAATTCCAGGTGGCCCCGATGCTGCACAAAACCTGAGAGAGGAATTAGATAGATTGGTTAGTAATCCAGAATTCGGTCGAGACACCCAATATAGAAAAGATGTTAAAAATTTCTTCGATAGTCATTTTTATGAGAGGGATGTATATTTTCCGAGAACGCAATCAATCATGCATTCAAAGGGGGAGATTAAAGTCATATCAACTGAGTATTATTTTAAAGATACCAGAGATGTCCCAAAAGGGGATTCCCAGACAATTTCCACTCCAGAGGGGTTAATAGAGACAAAGGGCGGAGCTATTAATACAAGAACTGGAGAGTTTTATCCTGCCACTAAAGGTGGCGTCCTTAGTCCCAGAGGCTTTATGCCCGATGTTGGAGGAGGATACATCGATCCAAGTGGGAGATTTATTCCGAAACAATAGCTGGATTTGTAAAACCGCTATCCGCTAACTTTTCAATTCTCATTGACACCCTGTCCTCAAAAGAATAAAATCCTATCGAAACAGAGGCCCTCTAACATTAACCTTTAACCATATAGGGTGAGATATGGTTGACAAATGAATTTAGACCCCATTTCTGAAAATGGAATGGGGTTTTGTTTATCTCATCCAGAGGGGTGAAACGAGATGAAAACGATTTTGGTTCTTTTGGCTGTGGTAAGTTTGTTAATTCCTATTTCTGCAAATGCTCAAAGTACTTTGGCTCTCCAAGAGAAGTGTGCGGAGGGAGCAAAGAGGATAGTTTCGGAAAGCGGTGGCTGTGAACCGGTAGATAGCACCAAAGATTACACAATGTATTGCCAATATATATCTCATTATAATAAGAAATTAGATAAATGTTTTATTAGAATTGACATGACGACCATATGGAAGGCTCCAATGGAATGGAGAGGAAAGAAGGATGAAGCAGTCCAAATTATAGATGTTTTCGAGCGTAAAATGATTGGTCATTATGACAGTGCGGTGGGTATAAACGAAGTGGGAGACAGGAAATGTAACTCAAGGACAGAATTTGAAAAATTAATTAAGCCATATATGGAGGAGTAAGGGGGTGACCAAATGAAATCGTTATTGGTTAGAGTGGGAGTTATCCTTATCGGACTTTTTATTTTGGGGTACGGCTGTCCTCTTGCGAATGCCCAATGTGCTTGGGTGCTATGGGAACAAATTGGGAACCGCATAGAAGGGAAATGGTATCCACCTGAATGGCATATTAATTCGGCATTTCCTACTTACGATCAATGCGTTCAAAAACAAAATAAAAATTTTAACTTTTTGAAGGATGCGTATTCAAAATCTAAGCCTTCTATTTATATGGATACGGTCGGATTCTCCGTGCTAAATCCAAATGAAGGTAATCGGGTAGATTTTTCTTATGAATCAAAATGTCTTCCAGACACCATTGACCCAAGAAAATAAGGGCGGAGGGGCATTGAAATGAAAAGATTATTTTTAGTTCTATTCTTTACACTGGTAATGGTATCCTCAGTTAATGCCCAAAGCACTTTGGCTCTTCAAGAGAAGTGTGTAGAGGGGGCAAAGAAATTTTTCTTTAACAGCGAGAAAGTTAATCCATTTGCTTCTCCAAAGAGAGAATTAGGGATGTGGTCTGACGACGGAGGATATGGAACTACACAATACATGAGTCACTACAATAAAAAGTTGGATAGGTGTTTTATTTTGATAGAGTCACAGTATAGACATACATGGGAAAGCAGAAGAGAAAACATACCAGCAAAAAGGGAATATCGGCATATCACTCAAGCTTTGTTTAATGTCTTTGAGGGAAAAGAAGTGGCGGTGTTAGACCAAATGAGTGATGATAAAAATACTAAAATACAGGGAGACCTCTTCCTTAGATGCTATGTGGGGACTGAGAGGTGTAAGTTATTGGAAGAATTTGAAACCTTAATCAAGCCCTATATGGAAGAGTAAGTTTTAATGCAACAGGGGGATAGGGAAGTGCACCCCGAAAGCCGGTAACTCCTGCCCGGTTTCCCCCGATTCACCTTGCAGGAGGTCATGGCAGGAGGTGACCAGTGAAAGAAAAGGGAAAACAACGTAGTCCTTTCTCAGTAACAGAAATCTCTGACAAAAGCTCATCCACGCTTGATTATTTACTTTCCAAACATAACCTCCCACATGATTTTCCCCTTGAACAGCAAATAAAGGAATTTGAGGAATTTTTCAAAAAACCTGCGATTGCTCATCTAAACCTCGATGGGAGACTTGAGGCATTTGCAAAAGAAAAGAAATGGACAGATGATGAAAGAAAAAATTTCAAGATAATGTCCGCTATAAAAGATGGACGGTCATTGATTTTCGGTAGAATGGCCAAGGAACATTTAATTGCCCGGAAGGATGAAACCGGAGGGGATTGGGTTTATAAGTATGAATGTTGCAATTGCGGGTCAGTTGACGAGAGAGGAATTAAGAGGGCTTTATCTCAACCTCAATATGACAGACTACCAGAAGATGAGGCATTACAAACGCTGTTAGGTAGTAAAGAAATAAAGATGTGTCGCAACTGTGGGGAAAATGCCCTATTTAAGAGGGTTAAACCAAGAACTAACTCATGGGAACGGGAAAAATTCCGCCGAAAAAGTGAAAGGATTGAGAAAAGGAAGCCAATTGAGGGAATTCCACTCACCCATGAACAGGTAGGGGATCTTGACAAGGCTCTTCATGAAATCCAGGAGAAGGTTGTCAAAAAGGGAAACGAATTAATTCGTGATAGGATTCCGACCGAGAGGGAGATCAGGAATTTTAGGCTTTATGCAAGACCTTTTATGAAGAGGTATTATGAAGCTGTCGGAGGCAAATTATGCGCCCGTCCTGATTGCCTTGAACCTCTTCCTCATGGTTCCAGGATATCTCGTAAATACTGTTCTGAGGAATGCAAGGCTATTGAAAAGTCAAGGAGGGCAAGAAAGAAATAGAAAGGGTTAACGGCGTTACCTTTTATTTACGCTTGCATTTAAATATATTGAAGGCGTGGGATATAACTCACGCCTTTATTTTTTCTGAAGGGAGGATTAAACGATGGCATTCCCTGTGACAAAACTTGAGGTGGAGCGTAGGAAGAGATTTATGAGTCAATGGGATTTAGCCCGATCCACTGGAATTATTCAAACTCGGTTGTCCTTAATTGAACGTGGAGAGGTCAAACCCAAGGAGGGAGAGATAGGGGCCATTGCGAAGGCCCTTGGTATTCCTTTCAAGGAGGTGATGGCTCTAATCCTGGACAATGATGGAGAGGGGGACAGCCAACATGGATAAACACCCTGCCGTTACCTTTTTCAAATCCCTCTACCAGCATTGTAGGGGAGGCTTTGTTAACTTCCGCCTTTTACCCTCTGCAAAAAATATTTTCCTACCATTGTCAAAGATAGATTCCATCCCTGCTATTCTGGAAGCTAACAAAGAACAAAATGCTTATTTTGGGGCCGCAACAAGGGTTGATGGTGATGGGTCAAAGAGCGGTATTCTTCAAATCCCTGCCTTATGGGTTGATGTAGATATGGAAGGTTTTCCAGAAGAAAAAAAGAATGAGATTCGACAACGATATCAGGACTTCCCTTTAAAGCCTTCTTTCTTGATAAATAGTGGTGGAGGAATCCACATCTATTGGCTACTGAAGAGTCCTGCTTCAAAAGAGGAAATATCACAAGTTGAGAATCTTCTCAAAAGGCTTGCTTCCTATTTTAATGGGGATATGGGTTCAACCGACGCCTCACGGATTCTTAGGATTCCTAAAACTCTCAATTATAAGTATGCCCCTCCAAGAGAAGTGACCCTAATCGTCTTTAAACCGCAGAAAGAATATAACCTCCCTGATTTTGATTTTTTACCACGGGTGGAAGATATCCCAAATGGAGAGGAAAAACATATCCCTGCAGGATGGGAAAAAGAACTATTAGAAGGAGTTTCAGAGGGGGAGAGGAATAATGCCATCACAAGATTAGCTGGTAGATACATTGGGAAGGGGCTTTCAAGAGAGGAAACCCTTCCTATCCTATTAGCTACTAATTCTCAATTCAAACCCCCACTGCCACAGAAGGAAATTGAAACCTGCCTTGACTCGGTGATTAAGGCTCACAAAAGGAATCATCCCATCGAAGCAGAAAAAAAAGATATCACTAAAAATGCTCAGATTTGTAAACATAATTTTTCACTCATTCATGTTAAAGACCTTCTTTCCAATCAAGAACCTGAAACAGATTGGTTATGGGATGGGATTCTCCCTTCCGGTGGTTTATCCTTGGTAATTGCGAAACCAAAAGTAGGTAAGACGACATTTGCATTTAATTTGGCGGTTGCTGTTTCCCGTGGAGACGATCTTCTTGGTAGGAAAACGCAAAAAGGCCCTGTCGTTTACTTAGCATTAGAGGAGAAGAAAAGAGAAGTCCAGAAGAAACTTTCCCAAATAGGGATAACCGATGAACCCTTAATCTTTCACTTCGGGCCAGCCCCTTTTGAGGCCATGCAAGAAGTCATTCCTCTTATCGAAGAGACAGGAGCCAAACTACTGGTCATTGATATTTTGCAAAAGTTTTGTAGGGTAAAAGACCTTAATGACTATGCCCAGGTCACAAGGGCATTAGAACCCCTTATGGCAACTGCAAGACAGTTTAATTGCCATATCCAATTACTTCACCATGCAGGGAAAAAAGACCGCCCAGATGGGGATGATATCTTAGGCTCTACGGGGTTATTGGGTGGGGTAGATACGTCTATCCATATTAAAAAACGAAATAAGGAAAGTAGAATACTTTTTACCATCCAGAGGTATGGAGAGGACTTATCTGAAACAGTGGTAGTGTTAGAGTCAGATGGAACCCTTAGGGCAACTGGAAATCGGGAGATGGTTGAAGTTGAGGAGACTATTCCGGTGATCCTTCAAATATTGGAAGAGACACCACTGAGCGAAAAGGAAATATGGGAACGGGCAGGGAAAGGCCATTCTATTGTATCGAAGGCACTCCGACAACTTTTTGAACAGAAGAAAATAATTCGCACAGGAAAGGGTAAAAGAGGAGACCCTTTCATTTATGAAAAAAATTCTCTCTTTCTCTCCTCAGAGTATATTGAGGAGAGCAGGAGAGAAATAAAAAGTAACAATAACCATTCAGAATTATTAGTGAATATCTCTCCCGACGAATTTAGAAAAGATGAAAAGGTTCAGGAGAGAATTGGGAGAGAATTTTCAACCCAAAAAGAGGGAGAAAAAGTCCCTTCAAAATGCGATTTTTATGAGGTGATGGGCGACGGCCAGCGAACTTATTGAAGCCACCCTTGAACACATCGCCAAGACTTATCAATCTGGGACATTGCCCTGGATGAAGACGAATAGACCTGATAAGTGGGGGGAGATGCTTACCTTGGAGCGGAGGATTAATGAGATGGCTCTGGTAAGCAATTTGAAGGGGCTCAGGAGGATTTTAAGCGAGTATCAGAGGTTAATCCTTTCAATGGTGAAGGAGTTTAAAGCATTGAGGGAAAATAAAGAGCAGAGAGTTTTTTAAATTCAAATGAAGATCTAATTGGAAAAATAGGACAGGCAAAGAATGGGCAAGGGTGAAATAAATAGCATTAGAAATCAGCAAGTAGGACAGGCGCAGGGGATTAGTTATCCTAAGCGCCTTTACAGCCTCCCGGAAGCTGCCCATTACCTTGGCCGGACCTTGTGGAGCATGAGGGAATTGGTTTGGAAGGGGTCTATTCCAATCGTGAGAGAGGGTAAACGGATTTTCGTTGATGTTAAGGATTTGGAGAGCTATATCTCAAAGAATAAGATTACCTATATTTAGGGAAGTCAAAAAAATGGGCTTGTGAAAAGAAACACCTTGACAAGAAAAAGCGGTAATGGTATATAAACCAATATGAATAAAATCGTAAGAGCATTACGGGAAATAATCAAGAAAGAAAAAACCACGATCTACAGCGTGGCAAAGGCTATTGATGTTGATTTTTCTTCTCTCTACAAAGCCCTTAAAAATGGGGGGAACCTTGGGGCTAAGACTGTTGACAAAATCTTAGATCACCTGAGGTATGATATTAAGCTTATCAAAAAATCCAAAAGGAAAGGAGGTGAAAAAGATGGATGAAGAGAAGAAGCAGAGAAGGCCAAGGGGTACAGGAAGTATTTACAGGCCAAAATGGAGGGATCCCAAAACGGGGAAACTAATCGAAGGAAGCATTTACTGGATTAAGTATTTCCGCAACGGCAAGCCTTTGCGCGAATCTTGCAAAACCGATAAGATCACGAAGGCTGAGCGCCTTTTGAAAAAGAGACAAGGGGAGATTTCGGAGGGCAAGCTTCCAGGGATTTATTTTGACAAGGTGACTTTCGGGGAATTGGCTGAGGACTTCTTGACGGATTATCGAATCAACGGGAAGGACACTTTGACCAAAGCAGAGCGATCAGTAAAATACCTCAAAGAGTTTTTTGGGGGGATGAAGGCCGTTGATGTTACAACAGCCAAAGTTAAGACCTACATCGAGAAGAGGATGGGGGCCGGTATGTCCAATGCTTCAATAAACAGGGAACTGGCAGCTTTGAAGAGAATGTTTCATCTTGCTTCCCAATGCACCCCCCCAAAGGTCAATCTGATTCCCTATATTCCCATGTTGAAAGAGTCCAATGTTAGAAAGGGATTTTTTGAATATGGGGAGTATTTGGCTGTCAAGGATGCATTACCGGAGGAGTTAAGACCGATCATTGTCTTTTACTATCATTCAGGATGGAGAAAAGCGGAGATCCTTGGCTTAACCTGGGATAAGGTTGATTTGGAGCAAGGGACGGTAAGGCTTGATCCAGGGGAGACGAAGAACGAGAAAGGACGAACCCTTTATATGAACGAAGAACTTTTACAGGAGATGCGCAAGCTCCACAGTAAGAGGCAATTGGGTTGTCCTTACCTCTTCCAACGGGATGGGGTACAGATCAAAGGATTCCGGAAGGCATGGAATTCAGCATGTATTAAAGCTGGTCTTTGGGAACCCTTGAAGGATGATAACGGGAATGTGGTTGTGATTAAAAACAAAAAGGGCGAAGAGAAAATAGTCAGGGTTCCTACAAAAATACCCCATGATTTCAGAAGGACAGCAATAAGGGACATGATTAGAAGTGGGACCCCAGAAAGAGTGGCAATGGAGATTTCAGGGCACAAGACAAGAAGCGTGTTTGATCGGTATAACATAGTTAGCGATCAGGATTTAAGGGAAGCTGCAAGGCGAAAACAGATATACCACGAGAAGCAAGACTCCACGGTTGAAATTACCAGGCGTGGAGAGGTTATCCCCTTTCAACAAGCACAAGGAATGGTGAATTAATCGAGATGGAAACTTTATGGGCACGGTTTAGGCTAAGTAATAAAAAAGGGGCTAACCCTACCTCAGCTAACCCCTTGATTTCAAAGTGCCGGGTCGCGGAATCGAACCACGGACACGAGGATTTTCAGTCCTCTGCTCTACCGACTGAGCTAACCCGGCATCCAAAGTATTTAGTGATTTTATATTACAACCCCTCCAATGTGTCAAGAGTTAGTTTAAAATTCCCCTGAGAACGAGTTTTTTATTCTGAATATAAATTAAAAAGTATAAGAGATGCCTCCGAAGAAATACCGCTCCGGTGAAGGGTAGTAAAAAGGGAGCCCGGCGAAGTTGAGAACCCCGTATTCAGCATATTTTTGATTCGTAATGTTGTTGACGCCGGCAAAGGCCTTCAATCCCTTCCAGGAATAGGAGATCTTAGTATCAAGCGAATAGTACCCATCGAGCCTTCCAACCTGATTTCCCCAGTCACTGATAAAATGACGGGAGCCAACGATATTCGCTCTGACATTGAAGAGGAATCCTTTACCCATGTGGATATCCGTTCCGATGGAGCCCTTGTGACGGGATACCCCGGGGATATCGTTTCCAGAGAAGGTTTCTCCCCGGAGGATGGGATGGACATAGCCGTAGTTTCCCCAGAGATGGAGCCATGAAAGGGGCTTTGTCTTGAGGCCGACCTCCATTCCCCGGCGTCGAGTCCTGGAATAGTTCTCATTGCTGAAGGTGAGAGGGTTATAAAAAATCTCATCCATAAGATCAGTCCAGTAAAGAGTGAGATCTCCTTCTGCCCAATCATTCAAGACATATCGGACGCCAGCCTCGTAGTGATAGCCGGTCTGCGGCTTCATTGTTGAATTGATTTGAATCACAGGTTGAAAAGTGGGGGGTGGAAAAGTGTATTGAATCAATTCATCAGAGACAGGAAAGCGGAAACTCCGTTTCACACTCAAGAAGGCAGAAGATCCTTTTCCGAAAAGGTAATTGAGGCCTATACTCCAGGCCGGCTCCGATTCCCTTTTTCTATCCTCTACCCGGGATAGGTCCTGGGATACATCATAGGTCGCCCATTCCCAACGCCCCCCGAGAGAAAGTATTAAATTTTCTAAAACGGAAAACTCATCCAAGAGATAGAGGCCAAAGGACTTCTTGATAACCCCAATGCCGTCCAAAGTGGTCCCCGTAAAGATATAGAAGGATTCTGAGTCAACCTTTGAATCCGAGTGATAATAATCAAATCCAAAGGTGATTTTATTGGAGTGGTCTAAGAGGGGTTTCTCGAGAATATATTTCGGAGTCCATCCCCAGGTGGTGAGGTTCCTCCTGTCTTTAAAAGAGGAAGTGGGGAGGGAGGAGAGAAACGAATTGGTCGCTTCCCGATGCCTGTAAGAAAGATCGGTTTCAATGCGGCCCATCTCTCCTAAATTTGCTTTTGCCCCGAGGGTCAAATATCCGTCGTCGGTTTCGGCCCTGTCCTCCGGCTTGAGAGTGGTCCTCCGGTCATTTTCATATAAGGATTGAGGAAGGGCTCCCGGCAATCCGAAATCGTCCCGATGAAGACTTCCGGTGAAGGAAAATTGGATTGCCTTACTCAGGTCATAGAGGATCGTTCCCCCAAAATCCTTATATCGTAAAAAACCGTTTTCCCGATATCCTTCCGTTGAGCTATAATCTCCATAAACCATGGAGGAGAAGGCCCCCCATTTCCCGGAGACAGAGCCGCTTTCTTTATGGAAAAGGTAACTTCCCCTCATGATTTCTCCTCTGAGAGAGAGTGGTTTTTCAGGTTTTTTCGTGATGAGGTTAATGACTCCTCCAACCGCATTGTCTCCATAGAGGATACTTCCCGGACTCCGTTGAATCTCAATCCGGTCAATTTGATCAATAGGAATCTGGGTCCAATCGACACCGCTGAGATCAATTTCGTTTACCCTCCTTCCGTCCACAAGCACCAGGGTATTGAGGGGACCTGTTTCACCAAATCCCCTGATGTCCACCGTCGCGGTCTTCCCATTTCCCGTAAAATCACGGACCATCACCCCTGCTTCATCTCTTAAGAGATCCACGAGGGCTCTGGCATTTGATCGTTCGATCTCCTCCCGGGTGATAACCGTCACATTGGCGGGAATCTTCCTAACCTCCTGTAGATCCCGGGTGGCAGTGACAACGACTTTTTCAAGGGTGACTTCTTTCTCCTGTGCGGAGAGGGAGAGAGGGATTGAGATGAGAAGCACGAATAAGGTGATGAGCAGAACAAAATGTTTCATGGAATACCTCCTCGACCCCAAGGGGCCTTAAAATGGGTTTTAGCCGAGGAAGGGGCCAAAAAAATCCCCAGCCTTCGCTCTGGAAGACCGGGGTTTTTACCCGCATGCACCCTTCACGGTCCTTTCCTCGAAGACCTTTGGTGAAGCGTACCCAGGCAGGTTTTCTGACTCTCCCGACCTTAACTCGCCTTCCCATCCTGCCCCTTCGACAAGCTCAGGGCTTCGGACAGTGGCTTTTTTGTTAAGGCACTTATCCCGAATTTCGTTCGGGATCGGGACTACAGCGGCGGGTCCGTCCCCGACTATTCCTCCTTAGGAGGATTTACGGGGTTCCCTACACCTGGATACCGCTGATTAATTTTAAGTTCTTCTTAACAAATTTTATAAAAGCTTGTCAAGGTTTTGCGCTGAAAGTTAAGGTCTGGATCTCTTCTAAAGATGGGATTCCGCGTCTCCCGCCGAGGTCCCTGCATTTGAGGGCGGCTGCGGCATTGGCAAACCTCAAAATTTCTGTGACCTCCCAGTTCTGAAGAAGGCCATAGATAAATCCTGCATGAAAGACATCGCCTGCCCCGGTGGTATCGACTGACTCGACTTTGAATCCTTCCATATGGAGGATTTCTCCTTTGACCAGAGCCATGGCCCCTTTGTGTCCCAATGTAGCGCAGAGAAAGCCGGGAGAGTATTTCTGGAGATCGACAAGGGCCTTCTCCTGGTCCGAAATCCCGGTCATGAGTTTCGGAAATCGAGAAGAGGTAATGATGAAGTCAATCTCCCTGATCAACTCTGGAGTCGGAGGCTCCACCTTGTCAATGTCGAGGACCGTAGGGATCCCTCCCTTCTTCGCCCATTTCGCACAGCGAATGGCTGCTCGAATATCATGGCCATCTAAATGGAGGATCTTTCCAGAGCAGACCTCCTCTTTTCGGAGTTCTCCTTCACGGTACATCAACCGCTCATCTCGGTCCCACAGGATGGTCCGGTCTCCAGAGGGGCGATCCACAATGATGAATGCAAACTGGTTCGTTGCATCGGGTTCAATGGTTACAGAAGAGATATCCACCCCTTCCTGACGAATAGAATTCAGAGAAAAATGACCCAGGTCATCTCCTCCGACTTTCCCCATATATCTTGTCTTCACTCCCCAGCGGCTCAAAGCCACCAGGGCAGTCGCCACCTGGCCTCCTCCCTGTTTTGAAAATTCGAGGAGTTTCATTTTTGAATTTTTAGCAGGGAATTCAGGGACCACACTGACGAAATCGACGGAGTTGAGTCCCATTCCCACCACATCAAAAAGTTTTTCTTGAAGAGGAAGATTGAATCGCATGTCTTCCTTTTACAGGGTTTCGAACTATTTTTCAAGATACTTCCTGATCCAGGCGAAAGCCATGAGTTGAAGTCGCCTCCATCGCGTCACTCAACCCTTCAGGGTTGATGAGGGTCAAGATGTTCCACAGGGTTGACTAAAAAGGCCTCTCATAGTATAAAAATGTAAAAATCCCTGGAGGGCTGAGAGAGCTGGAAGATATTATCACCATCATCCTTGCCGCAGGAAAAGGGACCCGGATGAAATCGGATCTGGTAAAAGTCCTTCATCCCCTTTTAGGGGTTCCCATGCTCTCCTATCCCGTTGAACTTTCATTGAAAGGTATCAGAGCCAAAAAGACCCTTGTCGTGGTGGGCCACCAGGCTGACCGCATCAGAGAGTTTTTTAAAGAGGGTCAAGTTCAATTTGTCCTTCAGGAAGAGCAACAGGGAACAGGCCATGCCGTCCTGCAGGCCCTCCCGTTCCTTGAGGGATTTTCAGGGACCGCTTTGATCCTCTGCGGGGATGTTCCCCTGCTGAAGGTTGAGACCCTTCAGTTTTTTATCAGGACCTTCTGGGGGAATGATTCGACCCTTGCGGTCCTCACCGCTGTGGTGAGAGACCCTTCTGGATATGGTCGAATCATTCGAAACCCCGAGGGGTGGCTGGAAAGGATTGTGGAAGAAAAAGATGCCTCAGAAGAAGAAAAAATGATTCGGGAGATCAATACGGGGGTCTTCTGCGTGAAGGCTCCGTTTCTCATCGAGGGTCTGAGGGAGATCGGGAAAGAGAATGCACAGGGAGAGTACTATCTGACCGATCTCGTTGAGATTGCCCGAAACAGTAACCTGAGATGTTCTGCCCATATGGTTGCAGATCCTGTGGAGGTGATGGGGATCAATACCCGAGTCGATCTTGCAACGGCCAATGAAAAAATCCGGCAGGATAAGTTGAATGATCTAATGCTTTCTGGTGTAACCATTGTTGACCCAAAAACGACTTATGTCGATCGACCCGTTGAAATTGGAAGAGACACCGTCCTCTATCCCAATTGTCATTTACAAGGGAAGACGAAAGTCGGTGAACGCTGTATCATTGAACCCAACTCAAAGATTTCAGATTCCATCCTCAGTAATGATGTGACCATCCGTTCCAACTCTGTGATCACGGAGAGCAGGATTGAGGATGGAGCCTCCATCGGGCCCTTTGCCCACCTGAGGCCTTTGAGCGAAGTCAGGACCAATGCAAAGATCGGTAATTTTGTGGAAGTGAAGAAGTCCGTCATCGGGAAAGGTTCCAAAGCAAATCACCTCACCTATATCGGAGATTCCACGGTCGGAGAGGATGTCAATATCGGTGCGGGGACCATTACCTGTAACTATGATGGGTTTGAGAAACATCAAACCGTGATCGGGGATCGGGTCTTTGTAGGATCGAATGTTGAACTGGTTGCTCCGGTCAAGGTGGGAGACAATGCCTCGATTGGCGCAGGGACGACAGTCACCAAAGATGTTCCAAAGGATGCGCTCGCCATCAGTCGGGTGAAGCAGCGGAACATCAGGGGCTGGAATAAGAGAGTGACGGTTCGCCGAAAGAGGGGCAGGAAAAAGAAGGGATAAGGCATGTGCGGGATTGTCGGATATATTGGACCAAGGAAAACAGCCGAGGTCCTCTTGGATGGGCTAAAGAGGCTGGAATACCGGGGTTATGATTCCGCTGGCATCGCTGTATTTCATGAGGGTAAGATTGAGATCCGGCGAAATGAGGGGAAGTTAAGAAAGTTAGAAGAGCGGATCAGGGGGGAGACCTTCGATGGAAGATTAGGGATTGGGCATACCCGGTGGGCCACCCACGGGAAACCCTCCAATGAAAATGCCCATCCCCACAAAGCGGGAAAAGTCGCTGTCGTCCATAATGGAATCATTGAAAACCACCTTTCCCTCAAGGAATTTCTCAAAGCGAAAGGCCGCCATTTCACCTCCGAGACAGATACCGAGGTGATCTCCCATCTCATTGATGAACTGATCAAAGAGGGATATTCCTTCCTGGATGCGGTGAAAATGGCTTTAAATAAGATCAAGGGGTCCTATGCCTTAGGAATTCTTTTTGAGGGGGATGAACATTGCCTGATCGGGGCAAAAAAGGAGAGCCCTCTGGTGGTGGGGATTGGAGAGGGGGAGTATTTCATCGCCTCCGACATCCCGGCCATTCTTCCCTATACGCGGAGCTTTGTCTTTCTGGAGGATGGAGATGTGGTTTTTCTTTCAGAAGGAGGAGTCAAATTCTTCGATGCCAGGGGTGAAGAAATCTCAAAGGAACCGAAGCGGGTGGACTGGACCCCGCTGATGGCCGAAAAGGGCGGATATAAGCATTTCATGCTTAAGGAAATCTTTGAGCAACCCCGGGCTGTGACGGACACCCTTCGAGGTCGTATTTCAGAAGAGATGGGTGATGGAATCTTTGAGGAACTCCATCTCAATTCTTCCATGTTGAAAAAAATCAGAAGAATCTACTTGATCGCCTGCGGGACTTCCTATCATGCGGCCCTGGTGGGAAAGTTTCTCATCGAAGATTTCTGCAGAATTCCAGTGGAGGCGGATATCGGGTCTGAATTTCGATATCGAAATCCGATTCTCGGAGAAGATACCCTGCTCATCGCGATTTCCCAATCCGGAGAGACGGCCGATACTCTGGCGGCTTTGAGGGAGGGGAAGAAAAAAAAGGCGCTGACTTTAGCCATCTGCAATGCGGTGGAGTCAAGCTTGGCCAGGGATTCCGATGATGTGATTTATACCCATGCGGGCCCTGAAATAGGTGTAGCCTCCACCAAGACCTTTGTGACCCAGATGGTGATCCTCTTTCTGCTTTCTCTCCGGATCGGGAGGGAATTGGGTGTTTTCTCCCTCCGGGAGGGGAGGGCTTTGGTTGAGGGGTTGGTGAAAATCCCCCGTTTGATGGAGGAGACACTTAAATCTTCAGCGAAGGTCGCTGAGATTGCCCGAAGGTATCTGGAGGCAAGAGATTTTCTTTATCTCGGAAGAGGAATCAACTATCCTCTTGCCCTGGAGGGGGCCCTGAAATTGAAAGAGGTTTCTTATATCCATGCAGAAGGCTATCCGGCGGGCGAGATGAAACACGGACCCATTGCCCTGATTGACCGGGAGATGCCGGTGGTCGTCCTTGCCACCAGGAATGAGGTTTATGATAAGATGATTTCCAATATTGAGGAGGTTAAGGCAAGGGGGGGAAAGGTCATTGCCCTTACCTCTCAATCGGATCAGGCCATCGCCAGGAAGGCGGATGATATGATTTCCATTCCTGAAACCCACTCCTCTCTCACCCCCATCCTTTTGGCCATTCCCCTCCAGCTCTTGGCCTACCACATGGCTGACTTAAAAGGCACGGATGTGGATCAGCCGAGGAACCTGGCCAAGAGCGTGACCGTTGAATAAAAATCATTGCAAATTGTAAACTGTAAAATGCAAAATTAACAATTAGAACAAAAAAATCTTAAAACTTTGCACTTTGCACTGCTAATTTTGCATTTTGCAATGAGGTTTAGTAAGTGTCTCTGCTCAACGATCTCAATCCTGTTCAACAGAAGGCGGTTTTAGAAACAGAAGGGCCGCTCCTCGTCTTTGCGGGTGCGGGGAGTGGAAAGACCCGGGTGCTCACTTACCGCATTGCCTACCTCATTAAAGAGAGGAGCATCTCGCCCTCAACCATCTTTGCTGTCACCTTTACCAATAAAGCTGCAGATGAGATGCGGGAGAGGGTGGGACGCCTCCTGGGAAGGTCCGCCAGAGGGATATGGATCTCCACCTTTCACTCAGCCTGTGCCCGTATCCTGAGACAGCATATTGACCATCTGGGTTTCCAGAGAAATTTTGTCATCTACGATGAGGATGATCAGCAGCGGCACCTCAAGAACGTGATGAAGGAGATGGAGCTGGATTTCAGGATGTTTCACCCGAGAGCCATGCGGTCCGCCATCGACCGGTTAAAGAATGAAGGGACGACCCCGGAACAATATCAGCCTTCTCCTTACAATATCTTTCAGAAGAGGTTGGCCGAGGTCTACCGGCGATACCAGGAAGACCTGCGGCGAAATAACGGGGTTGACTTCGGAGACCTTCTCCTCTTTGCCACTCTCCTTTTTAAAAAATATCCGGAGCTCCTCAAATCCTATCAGGAGCTCTGCCGTTATGTCATGGTGGATGAATTTCAGGATACCAACCTGATCCAGTATCAACTGATCAAACAGTTGGTGAGAGGTCATGGGAACATCTGTGTCGTCGGAGATGATGACCAATCCATCTACCGATGGAGGGGGGCGGAAGTCGGAAATATCTTGAATTTTGAAAAGGACTTCCCGGGGACCAGGGTCGTTACTCTGGAGCAGAACTATCGCTCCACTCAGAACATCCTCCAAGTGGCCAATCATATGGTTCGGAGGAATCGTTTAAGGAAGGAGAAGGCCCTCTGGACCCAGAACCCCCAGGGCGAACGCCTCACCTTCTACGAGGCTGAGGATGAGGCCGATGAGGCACGTTTTGTGGTCCAAAAGATTATAGAATTGATCCCTCCGGGCTCATCGAGTAAACTGAGTTACCGGGATATCGCTGTCTTCTATCGAATTAATGCTCAATCCCGAGCCCTTGAGGATGAGATGGTCAAGCACCGGATCCCTTATACCATTGTGGGCGGGGTAAAATTCTACGAGCGTAAAGAGATCAAAGACCTGCTGGCTTATTTGAAACTAATTAATAATCCATCGGATGGTCTCAGTTTGAAACGGATCATCAACATCCCCCCGAGGGGAATTGGAGAGAAGACCGTTGAAAAGATGGAGGCCTTCTCCAGAGAAAAGGGCCTCTCCCTCTATGAGGGGATCAGACAGTTCCTCGAAGAAGATTGGTTACCCCCTCTGACAAAAGAGAAGGTCACGGAGTTCATCCATCTGATCGAGGAATTCCGCCGGGATGCAAAGTCATTCACCCTCAGTCAACTGACCATGGGCCTTCTGTCCCGGACCGGATATCTCGAACGGCTGAAGGAGGAAGGGACAGAAGAGGCCCTTTCCAGGATTGAGAATGTCGATGAATTGACCAATGTGATGATGGAATTTGAACAGGGAGAGGAAGGGGCTTCCCCGGAGACCTTCCTGGACAAGGTTTCTCTCGTGACCGATGTGGACCTTTACGAAGATAGAGAGAACCGGGTTTCCCTGATGACACTCCATTGCGCAAAGGGGTTGGAGTTTCCTGTGGTCTTCATCGTCGGAATGGAGGAGGGACTTCTTCCCCATTATCGGAGGGGGGAGGAGATTGAGGACCTTGAGGAAGAGAGGAGACTCTGCTATGTGGGGATCACCCGGGCGAAGGAGAAACTCTCCCTTTCACGGGCAGAGAGACGTTCCACCTTCGGCGTGGGGAGAGCCAACCTTCCCTCCCGATTTCTCGATGAACTTCCGATGGAGTTCATTCAATTTGAGGAGCGGCCACGAGACAGGGAGAGGTTTTCCCACGAAGAATCCTTCTGGAATGTTTCATACCGGTATGATGAAAAGGATAGGGCCGAAAGAACGGAGGATAAGGACCGGGCACCGGGGCACGGGGAAGTCTCATGGAGTCCTGATGGGTTCTACCCGCTCAGAATGGGGATGAGGGTGAGACACCCTAAATTTGGTGAAGGAAGGGTGAAGACCATAGAAGGGGATAACGAGGATCAGAAAGCGACCATCCTTTTTTCAACCGTGGGCCCCAAACGATTGAAAGTCAGATATGCGAATCTGGAAATCCTTGAATAATCCCCCCACCACTCTATCTCCCCATCACC
>CAZXMB010000021.1:0-1345 GCA_964641715.1 uncultured Syntrophaceae bacterium | reverse complement strand
ATCACCCTTGAAGAGGCCCACCTCAAGGCGAAGGGAGAAGTTGATCGTTTCAAAATAACGACCTCAGGGGTTGACCATGCCGGGATCGTGTTTAAGGTCTGCCGGCTTTTAGCCGATCGGGGAATCAATATCGCTGATATGAAGACCCTTCGAAATGTTTCCGCAGAGAGCGGGACTCCGCTCTTTGAGATGGATATCATCGTGGAGGTCCCGAGAGCCGTCTCCGAACAGGTGCTCAGGGATGACCTCCATCATCTCGCCAACGAACTGATGAACGATCTGGTCATGAAGAAAATGTGATCAAACACCTGTTTATTCCGGCAGTTTGAATCATGTCACCTGATCCCCAGAGCAAGAAATGATGAAACCAAAAGTTTTTATCAGTCAGAAGATTTTTGATGAAGCGGTTGCAATGGTCAAACAGCATTTCGAGGTGGATTATCACCAAAGCGAAGCTTCCCTCCCGCCCGTTGTCTTTAAAGAAAGGCTTCAAGGCAAAGCGGGGGCAATCATTCTTCTCACGGATCGGATTGATGAGCCCCTCATTTCCCAGTGCCCTGGCCTCAAAATCGTATCGAACGTAGCCGTGGGCTATAATAATATCGATGTTGAAGCGTGCACCCGTCACAAGGTCATGGTCACCAATACGCCGGGGGTTTTAGACGATACGACTGCTGATTTAACCTGGGCACTCTTGCTCGCTACAGCAAGGCGAGTCGTGGAGGCGGATCAATATCTTCGCTCCTTGCAGTGGAGAGGATGGAAACTGATGGAGTTTCTGGGCTTCGATATCCACCACAAGGTTCTTGGCATCTGTGGTCTGGGACGAATTGGACTGCGGGTGGCACGGAGAGCGAAGGGATTTGATATGAGGATAGTTTACACCGATGCCGTTCGGGCCAATTCATCCGTGGAAAAGGATCTGGGAGCACAGTTCCTCAATAAGGAGATACTGCTTTCCGAATCAGATTTTATCACCCTCCACGTACCTCTGTTGCCGGAGACCACCCATTACATTTCCAGCGCTGATTTTTCTCACATGAAACCGACGGCCATCCTGATCAATGCATCCCGGGGACCTGTGGTGGATGAGAAGGCTTTGATCCGGGCATTGCAGGAAGGGAAAATTGCGGGAGCGGGTTTAGATGTGTATGAGAGGGAGCCAGAGGTTGAACCTGAACTTCTCCGGATGAAGAATGTTGTACTGGTTCCCCATATTGCGAGTGCTTCCCGTGAGACCAGGTTAAAAATGGCAATGATGGCAGCAGAAAATTTGGTGGCAGGACTCACCGGAAAGCGTCCTCCAAATCTGGTGAATGAAGAAGTGCTTCTATAGAAAGGGATA
>CAZXMB010000020.1:0-24191 GCA_964641715.1 uncultured Syntrophaceae bacterium | reverse complement strand
ATTAATGACACTACCTTAACCCGAAAGCCCCGCCCTGTGGGCGGGGAGCTTTATTCGGCAGGGTGATTTAAGGATTGAGTCCGAAAATATTTATCATTGCCATTGATGGTCCCTCTGGAGCAGGGAAGAGCACAGTAGCCAGGACATTGGCCAGGCGGATGGGGTATCGCTATATCGACACAGGGGCCATGTACCGGGCAGTTGCGTTGAAGGTCAAAGAAAATTCGATTGGGATGGAGGATGAACCTGCTCTTGTGCGATTGGCCTCATCGCTTCAGATCACCTTTATCGCAGAGGGAGAGGAGACACACATCCTCTGTAACGGAAAGGATATCACCCTGGCCATCCGTTCCCCTGAGATCAGCCGCCTCTCCTCAGAGATTTCGAAGAGGAAAGGGGTGCGGGAGGCTCTCGTCCAGCTACAGAGAGAGATGGGAAGAGAGGGGGGAGTGGTCCTGGAGGGAAGGGATATTGGAACAGTCGTTTTTCCGGATGCGGATATTAAATTTTATCTGGATGCGGATGCAGAGGAGAGGGGAAGGAGAAGGTTCAGAGATCTGGTTGAAAAAGGGATGGAGGTTGATTTTAAAGAGACCCTTCGGGAGGTCATTCAAAGGGACAAAAACGATATGAACCGGACCGTTTCACCCCTTAAAAAGGCAGATGATGCCATACGGATCGACTCCACCTGTCGAACCGTTGAAGAGATCGTTCAGGAGATGATCCGTCTGACTGATGAGAAGAGAAGATTCGGTGAAATTGATCATCGCTAAATCTGCAGGATTCTGTTTTGGCGTTCGGCGTGCTATGGAAATGGCCCTCGAAGCGACCAAGAAGTACCCCAAAGACCTCTACACCTTAGGCCCTTTGATTCACAATCCCCAGGCAGTTGACTACCTTGAGGGGTCTGGGATCAGGGTAAGGGAGAGGGTGGAATCGATCCCCCGGGGGACAGTCATTTTTCGGTCCCACGGCGTTTCTTTGAGAGACCTGAAAAAGGCACGAGAGAAGAGGCTTAAGATCATCGACGCCACCTGTCCCATTGTGAAGAGGGCTCATTTTTTTGCGGAGTTTCTTGACCGCAATGGTTATACCTTGCTGTTAGTGGGAGATCCGGACCATCCTGAAGTTGAGGCCATCAGAAGTTATCTTCATCAGGATGTGGAGGTGGTGGAGAGCCCTGAAGCGGTAAAGAAGCTGGGTCCCTGGGAGAAGCTGGGCATCATTGCCCAGACGACCCAGACATTTAATCTTTTTAAAGAGATAGTGGCTGTCAGCCTGGAAAGGGCGAAGGAGGTCCGTGTCTTTAACACCATCTGCCATGCCACCACCCTGCGCCAGGAGGAGGCCATAGAGGTGGCCAGGAAGGTGGACTGCATGATTGTGATCGGGGGTCACAATAGCGGCAATACCCAGCGACTGGTGACCATCTGCAAGGAAATTCAACCCCATACCTATCACATCGAAACTGCCCGAGAACTCAATCCCAGGTGGCTGGAAGGAGTGGAAAAAGTGGGGTTGACCGCAGGCGCATCCACACCTTCCTGGATCATCAAGGAGGTCGAAAAGGAGGTAAGACGCGTAAAAAGCTGAAGAATTAAAAATTTGTAATTTTTTAATGAGTATGATATAAATTTTCCACTGTGTTGAAAAGGGGGTTTTGCAGAATGATTAAAAACGAATTGGTTCCCGCAGGGGAGGAAATGGAAACGACCCCCCCTCCGGAGAAGGAAAAGAAAGAGATTCGTCGCAGGGATGAGGCGGAGAATTTTCAAACGCTCTATGAAGAGACCTTTAAAACCATCGAGGAAGGTCAAATCCTGAGAGGGACGGTCATTGAGATCACCCCGGATCATGTCACCGTTGATGTAGGGTATAAATGCGAAGGGCAGATCCCGATTCAGGAATTCCAGAAGAGAAAAGGGGTGGACGTCGCTGTAGGAGATAAAATAGATGTCCTCATCGAGAGAAAGGTGGGTGAGGAAGGGGTACTCATCCTTTCCAAGGAAAAGGCTGACAAATCCAATATCTGGAAAGAGATCAGCAGATCCTGCAGGGAAGGGGAGGTCATGGAAGGAGAGATTGTGTCCAAAGTGAAGGGTGGGCTCTCTGTGGATTTAGGGGGAGTCCATGCATTTTTACCGGGGTCTCAAATTGACCTCAGGCCCATCCACAATCTGGACGAATTGATCGGACAGCGATTAAAATTCAAGGTGATCAAATTCAACCGGAAAAGGAACAATATCGTCCTTTCCCGAAGAATTTTGCTTGAAGAGGAGCGTAAGATCCAGAGGGAGGAGACCTTAAAGACCCTGAAGGAAGGCGATATTCTCGAAGGGACAATCAAGAATCTCACAGACTACGGAGCCTTCATTGACCTGGGAGGAATAGATGGCCTCCTTCACATCACCGACATCAGTTGGGGCAGGGTCGGGCATCCTTCGGAGAAACTTTCCGTGGGAGACCGGATTAAGGTAAAGGTCCTCCGCTATGACCGGGAAAAGGAAAAGGTCTCCCTGGGACTGAAACAGGTTCAGCCAGATCCCTGGGATTCAGTCCTCGACAAATATCCACCGGGGACAAGGACCAAGGGAAAGGCGGTCAATATCACGGACTATGGGATTTTTGTGGAACTGGAAGAGGGTGTGGAGGGACTTGTCCATATCTCGGAAATGACCTGGAGTAAGAAGTTCAAACACCCATCCAAGATGGTCCATCTGGATGATCGAGTAGAGGTGATGGTTCTCGACTGCGATCCGCTGAAGCGGAGAATTTCCCTGGGCATGAAGCAGATCGAACCCAATCCATGGATTCTCCTTGAAGAGAAATATCCCATCGGGACGAAAGTGACTGGGAAGGTGAAGACCCTTACGGATTTCGGTGTCTTCATCGGAGTGGAGGAAGGGGTGGACGGACTCGTCCATGTCTCCGAGATGTCCTGGACCAAGAAGATCCGGCATCCGAGTGAACTCTTCAGGAAGGGACAGGAAGTGGAGGCAGTGGTCTTAAATATCGACGTTAAAAATGAGCGCTTTTCGTTGGGGATAAAGCAATTAACCCCGGATCCATGGAAAGAGGTGTCCAGGCGATACCGGCGGGGAGATGCCATTACCGGAAAGGTGACCAATGTGACAGACTTCGGTGCTTTTGTTGAACTGGAGGATGGTATCGAGGGGCTGATCCATGTTTCCGAGATCAGTCGGGAGAAAGTGGAGAAACCATCTGATGTCGTTAAGGTTGGAGATACGGTCTCTGCCACGGTCATCCATGTCGATTCTCAAGAGCGAAGGATTGGCCTCAGCATGAAGAGTTACAGGGAGAAGATGGAGAAGGCAGAGGTCGAAAAATATATGTCCGACCAAGGCCCCGCCACTCACAGCCTGGGTGCATTAATTCAGGAAGAGATGGAGAAACAGGGCGGGGAATTGCCTTCCAAAAAAGAAGATACCTGATAACCACCAATGATCAATGATCACAGAGCATTGGACATTGATCATTGATTTTTCCCCTCAGACTCTCTTCACATAGATATCCCTTACAATCTCCTTATCCAGGGCGAGTGTGGTTTCTCCTATCTGTAAGACATGGGATGGATTCTTCTGGTGCATCCTCACCATGGAACCCGGAACCAATCCGAGGGTGCTCAGCCGGTCAAGCCTCTGATGGGATTTGGGTGCGATGAAGACGATTCGGCCCTCCTCGCCCAATCCCAATTCCTCAAGAGGGATGACCAGAGGTTTCATTTCCTTCTTGAATTTCGTGCAGCATTCTCCCTTCGGGATAGGTTTCCCATGAATACAGGTGGGGGGATGGCCGAGGAAAGTGCAGACGCTCTCCGTTACGGTCGGACTGAGAATATGTTCAAGTTTACAGGCCTCTTCTTCCACCTCCTTTTCGGACATTTCGAAGACCTCCGAAAGGAGTCTTTCGGTCAAACGATGACGACGGATGATCTCCTTTGCCTTCTCCTCCCCACGCTCCTTGAGGACCATTCGATTCCCTTCCATATGGAACAGGCCATCTTTGATCATCAGGCGAAGGATGGATTTGGCTTCGACATCCTTTGTTTCCCCTAAGAGCTGGTCGAAATCGGAAATCCCTTTCTCTCTTAAGGTCCAGATGAGTTCGAGAAGCTCATCGACCCTTTCCTCATCCACCCAATCCGTTCTTCCCCACCTCTTTCGATGAGGTCCTTCTCCCTTTTCCATCTCTTGATTCATCGTTTCCCCTTCCTTTTAAAAATGGATTTTAAGAAATCGACCAAAGCGGATCGTTCTCTATAGGTATACCCGCAGTGAGGACAACAGAGAAGATCACAGTTTTTAGCCAGAAGACATCCCCTGCATTTCATCTCGGCCCCGGAGAATTCTTTTCCACAGAGAGGACATCTTTGGGAATCAGATTTCGCCCTTCTTAACCCCTCCATACTCTTAACCTCAAACCCTAAACTCCAAATCCTAAATAAACTCAAAACTCTAAACAAAAAACTCAAAAACCTCTGTTTTGGATTTTAAATTTTGGATTTTGTGTTTGTTTCGAGCTTCGATATTCGAATCTCAAACTTTATTTCCATTTTAGATGCCCATCCACTTCAGTAAAAAATTGATCATTCCCCCCACTCCAAAGGCAATGGGAAAGATGATGGCCGACATCCAGAGGGTCTTTCCAAAACCCCTCTCCTTGATCATCATAAAGAATTGGGCAATGCAGGGGATGAACAGGGTGATTGTGACCAGACTCACCAGGATTTGATGGGGGTTGAGGTTTCCTTCTCTGGCGAGGACAAAGAGACCGGCCGCTCCGTAATCCCTCCGGAGGAAGCCTATGATGAAAGCCTCGGTGGCCTTGGCAGGGAGACCCAGGAGGTGAACGATCAGGGGGGTCGCTGCCTGTTCCAGGAGAAGGAGGGCCTTTGTCTGATGGAGGATGAAGAGAAAGAGTGTGCCCAGGATGAAGAGAGGGACCGCCTCTTTCAGGTACCATTCGATCCGGGCCAAGGTTTTAACCGCAATATTGGAGAATTGAGGAATTCTGAGAGGAGGGATCTCAAGGACAAAGTCCGAGGTCTCACCGGCAATCAACCTTGAGGAGAGGTACCCCACCACCACCAGAATGGAGAGGATGAGAAAAATCCATATAAAAAGATAGGCAATAGGAAGACCTGAAAACATCCCGAGGATCACGCCGAGTTGAGCGGAGCAGGGAACCCCGAGGGCTAACAGGAGGGTGACAATGGTTCTGTCCTTTTCCGTGTCGAGGATTCGAGCGGTCATCGTGGCCATGGTATCACATCCGAGTCCCAATACCATGGGGAGGACGGCCTTCCCATTGAGACCCATCTTCTTAAAGATTTTATTGGTCATCACGGCAAGTCTGGGGAGATATCCGGAATCCTCCATCAGACCAAAGATGATGAAGAAGCAGCCGACGATGGGGAGTACGATCGCAAGGGCATAGGTGAGGGCCATGGTCAGGACTCCGTAGGGGCCGACCAGAAGTTCCTGGAAGAAAGGGATGGGAATCAGAGCCCTGATGGAGAGGGTCAGGGCCGGGATGAGCCATTTCCCGAAGAGGGTTTTTTCCAAGAAATTAACGCTGGTCTGGGCTCCGAAGACTCCGACAAACTCATAGGTGATAAAAAGAATGAAAAGGAGGATGGGGATTCCCCAGAGCGGATGAATGGTGAGGTTTCCTAAAAAGGTCGAAACTGATTTCTCGGATTTTCTGCCCGATTCCAACACATCCAGTAAGAGTTCATCGACCCTGTGCAATCGGGCCTGGTTGATGAGGTAACCGATCGGATCAATGAAGCGGGATTGGGTTTCATGACGGATGGCCTCGATCCGTGAGATTTGGTCCTCCGAAAGGTTCTGGTGGAGCCACTCAAGGAGACTATCATCCCCTGAAAGGATCATCAGAGCCAAGGCACGCGGGGAGATCAATGCCTTCGGCAGGATCGGGGTGATACGGGAAACGCCCTCTTCGATGATCTCCGGGTAAGTCAGGGCAGGGGAAGAAGGGGGTGGGCTTCCGAGGGCTTCATGGATCCTCTCCAGACCCTTTCGCCTTGTCGCCACAGCTCTGAGGACCCTCATCCCCAGATGGTTCGACAGGCCCTGGATGTTGATCTTGATCCCCCTGCTCTTTGCCTCATCCCACATGTTCAGGATGATGAGAAAGGGGAAACCCATCTCCAGCAACTGGAGGGAGATCAGGAGTCCCCGGCGCAGGTTTTTTGCATCCATGATTTGAATGAGATGGATGGGAGAAGTTTTTAGAAGGATATCCCGGGTGACCTTTTCATCTTCTGACATGGGAACAAGGGAGTTGACCCCTGGGGTATCGATCACCTGGAATCTCTTCCCGCGGGAAGACATCATCCCCGTAGCCACCTCAACCGTGGTCCCGGGATAATTCGAAACCGTGACATATTTTCCGGTGAGGTAGTTGAAGATGACGGACTTCCCCACATTGGGATTTCCAATGAGGATCACCTTTTCCGTAGAAGAGTCTTTTTGCTTCCCCCGGATTTTACAAGATTCCATCCCTCAGCCCTTTTTTCCTGAAGCCCGTTTTTTAGAGGCACAATCCATACATTGGCCATAGAGCTCCATTTTATGGTGGTCAATCCTGAAACGGTGGCGTTTGGCTATTTGATCCTGAAGGGATTCGAGGGCATCGTTTTCGAATTCGATAATCTTTCCGCAATCGAGACAGATCAGGTGATCATGGTGACTGCCCTCTGCGGCGGGTTCGTACCGGGTCTCCCCATCGGCAAATTTCCGTTGGACAGCCAAACCCAGACGGGTGAAAAGTTTGAGGGTGCGATAGACGGTCGTATAGCCGATTTTCGGGTTTGTCTTAACCACCTGGGAGTAAATCTGGGACAGGTTCTGGTGGCTTGGCAAATTGAGAAAGATATCGAGGATCTCTTTACGCTGACGGGTCGTTTTGAGTCCCTCTCCGGAGATCAGGGTCTTCCATTGATCGAACTTCATGGCCTTCCTCTTTTTTGAAATTGATTTTCAATTTCATTTTAATACAATTCTCACCATTTGTCAAATATGGGGGCCATTGATTCTATTTCCAATCAATGTTAAGTTTCAATTATGAAAGGAAATTCTTCCGAAGCCCCGGAAATTTATGAAAGAATCATCACCCATCATGATTTTGATGGGATGGTGAGCGCATCCATCTGTGCCTGGGCGTTGAAGATCGGGAGGGTTCTTTTTGCTGGTCCTCTTACCATTAACCGATCGCAGATCACGATAACGGAAAAGGATGTGGTTTGTGACCTTCCTTACCCGCTCCAATGCGGTCTCTGGTTCGACCATCATGAAGGAAATCTCCAGGAACTGGAATACCGGAAGATCAATCCCCAAACCATTGCAGGCCGATTCGATTTAAAACCGAGCTGCAGTCGTGTGGTCTATGAATATTTCTCCGGAAGGGTCGCTGTTCCTTCCTATTTTTTAGAGGCAGTGGAAGAAGCGGATGTCATAGACGGTTTTTTCTATTCTTCCATTGAGGATTGGCGAAGGGAGACCCCCGGGAGGATCATCGACCTAACATTAAAGGTGCGTTTCCAGAGCGCAGAGGATCAGGCCGCTCACATGAGAAACCTGGTTCGCGAACTTCGGGGCCGTCCGATCAAAGAGGTATCAACCCTCGATTTCGTTCAGAAGCGGTTGAGGCAATATCGAGAAGAAGAGGGCAGGATGCTTAAAGTTATTCAGGATGCCTCCTATTTCCTCGGACAGGACGGGCAGAAAGAGATCGTTGTGGTTGACCTCACCCCGTATCAGCGAAGGCCTCATCTGATCAAGAACCTGGCACTTCTTCTCTATCCGGAGGCACTGGGAGTGCTGGAGGTTTATAATTTAATGAGCCCCGGAGGGGCCAAGAGCAACAACCTGGGTCTCTCCATGTCCCTTTCGATCAACGGGAACAGGCCTGGGATAGGTAAAAACATCGGTGAGATTATGCGGAGCTTCAATATCGGGGATGGCCATCCCGGGGCTGCGGCCGGACAGATTCGATGCAGATCAAAACAGGAGATGTTGAAAAAGAAGAAAGAGATACTGAGCCAGATCTTTAAACTCTGGTCAGCCCAATCCACAGGTGGAAAAGGAAAAGGGAAGGACCTTCTTCAAACACCTTGATAAAAAGGGTGAACAGGTTTCCCCGTTCACCCTTTTTTCATATCCGTATTTCCAAAATATAACAAGATATTAAAACCACCTCTTACGGGAAAGTCGGCTGAATGCCCCGCCTTGTAGGCGGGGATGGAAGCCGACAATATTAATGAAACTACCTTAACCCGAAAGCCCCGCCCTGTGGGCAGGGAGCTTTACTTCTTGGCTTTTTTAAAAACCTTATTATACTTCTCGTCCATCGCGGATGCCGTCTCCTTCGTATGGCAATAAAGGCTGCAGGAATTGGGCATTTTGGGTTTTCCTGTCTTGTCATCTGTTCCGTACTGCAGGCTCTTTGAAGGCGGGATCGCTTCAAAGGTATGGTTGGGAACCGACCCTGAGGCAATCGTATAGGGGAGATGGCATGATGAACAGGAAGCGACTTCATAACGGTGTCCCGAGTGCTTCTTTGGTTTGGCGACGATCTCTTCATGGCATTTCGCACAGAGGGAGCGCTCTTCGCCTTTTAACTGGCCTGTCCGATAACCGAGGCTTCCGATATGGGGGTCATGGCAGGTCACGCAGCTGAGGTCAGGGACACCAAAATGTTTGCTTTTGATCCATTCGAGATACTGTTGGCGGTGACGGCTGGCGTTTTTCTGATCCGGCCAGAATGAACCTGGTGCCGTGTAGGGCTCTGGATCCAAATCCTTCATTAACGTATCGGGTTTGTTGAGCTCGTACCTAACAGGGTAGTTAAACTTTTTAAGATCGCCCTTCATCCGGGCCCGGATATGACAGCGGCCGCAGTTCTCGGTATTCCTGTCGATCACGGCCTTGACCTTCTTAGGGTTTCTGGCATGGTCTGCCGAAGGCCCGTGACAGGCCTCACAGCCGATATTAAATTCTACAAAGGTCCGTTCCTTATAGTTGGCCCCTGTGGCGTGGCAGTTCCCGCACTCGTTGAACCAGTCACCCCGTGCAAGAGCACCATCCTTGGTTTTCCGAATAGAGAAATGTTTCTTCGGGCGGCTATATTCAAATTCACCGTCAATGATATTCCCCTTTTCATCCCAGAAGGTGTAACGTTCTTCTTTATACCAGCCGCCGATCACATAAGCCCAGTCATACTGGTCCGGTTTGGGCGCACCCTCAATGCTGAGATCCGCCTTGGCATTTTTTAGGTCACCCTTGGCAATGGGGCGTACCATCCAGGCGTGGATGGTATTCTTCCAAGAATCGTATTTTGCCTTATGGCAACTCTTACACTTTTCAGAACCTGCATAGGACTTGCCTGTGATCGGGTCCTTTGAAGGTCCCGGGGCCAGTTTTGCCATGGCCGTATGGACTTGTGTCACCAGTAGAAAAGAAATCAAGACAAAGAAAACAAAGAACACTTTTTTCATAAACCTTTCCTCCTTTCATCTGATTGATTTTTAATTTTAAAATCCATTTCACCCCCTTCCTGTCAATAAAAAAAGGGAACGGATCTCTCCGTCCCCCCTGAACGATTGATTATAAATAGCATAAAAAATTAGTAAAAATCAAATATTTATTACGGATAGACAAGCAATCCCTTTCTCGCCAGTCCGGCGTGTTCTTCCTTTCCGATATGGGCCTTATGACACCGGGTGCAGGCCTTGAGGCCATTCTCCCTGGCTATCTTTCCCCCTTCCGTAGGATCTTTTCCTGTCATCATATCCTGGTATTTTTCTCCGGGGCCATGGCAGGCCTCACATCCTACATTCTCCTCTTTGAAGGTCTTCTTTTCGGGATCATATCCGGTGGCATGACAGGGTGCACATCTGGTTTGATCCTTTTCATTCCGGATTAAAGAGAAGGCTTTTGTCGTCATCGGTGACCTTTTCCAGGTATCGATATGTGTCTTATTGAGACTTTCGTGACATTCGATGCAGGAACTGGAGCCCACATAGGTTGCTTCTTCCTGGGTGAAGAATGGCCGTTCCTTCGGAGGAGGTTCTTCCTTCAACACGGGGGCGGTCTTCTCCCAGCTCCGGATGAAGGCCACCAGGTTATTGATCTGTTCCGGATTCAGCGGGCCCCCTTCTCTGTCGCCGAGAGCAACCATACCCGTCCGGGGGATTCCCCTCTCGATGATCTTATAAAGGATGGTATCATCCACAGCCTCGAGATAGCTCTTGGAGTTAATTGCCCTGATCCTTTTCTGAGGGCCTCCTGCCTCCCCATGGCATCGGCCACAGTGCGTCAGGTAAAGGCTTTTCCCTTTTCCAGCGGCGACCAGCCTCATCTTTTCTGTTTCCACCTTCACCCGATGGGGTTCCAATGCCCAGTAAACGGTGAGGTAGGTGGCAGTAGCTAACGTCAAAATCATCCCGAAGAAGATCTTTTTTTCAAACATTTTCTCTACCCCTTGACGATTTGAGAGGGATCGAACTTGCTCCTTTCGACCGGGCTACCCGTATCCACCACCAATTTTTCCTCAACGATCTGGAGCTTGTAGAGGTCCAAAGGACGAGGGGGAGGCCCTTCGAGAACCTCCCCGTTGAGGTTGAATTTTGCACCATGGCAGGGACACTCAAACTTCTTGAGCACCTCATTCCAGTTGACGATGCAACGGAGATGGGGGCAGATCGCAGAGAATGCCAAAAAGCCTCTTTCCGATCTCCCGATGAAAGTCTTTTCTTTCCGGAAATAGATGATCTCGCCCACCTTAAAATCGTTCGCTTTTCCAGCGATGAAGATTTTTTCACCTTTCTTCTTTCTCCTGGGCCATAGAAAGGCAAAAGTGCCTGCAATCAATTCTCCGGCCACAATGGCTCCGGCCCCGATCCAGGCATAGCCAATCAATTTTCTCCGAGAAATGGATTTCTCACCAGTCATCAATCTTCTTTCACCCCCATCCTCACCTTCCTCCTTCGAGAGGGAAGGCAAAAGGCTGAATTATTGTCTCACTCGGGGAGAAAAACCCTCGCCTTCAGGCGAACACTTTAGTATGCACACTGTGTGCAGGTTTTTCAGATTTCCCCTCGTGAGGATTTCCGTGCTCGTTGTTTCGCTTTTAGCTAACTTCAGTCAGTAGAGGATCCACCAGCTTGTAGCTGGTGGTAGTTCAATTCGGGATCTCTACAGAAGGTTGACTCCCGATGATACATCTCCATCGTAATTGCCCCGGTGGGGCATCGTTTTGCACAGAGACCGCACTGGATACAACGGGATTCATCCTTGATCATTGCAGTGGCCACGTTGAGTTCCCCTGCCTCTTTTAAGGACATCCCATAAATGGATTTGATCAATTGGGATAGCTTTTCATCTCCTTTGATCTCATCGAGCCCGGCCATCCGGAGGCAGGATTTTGGGCAGATATCCACACAACCGCCGCAAAGGATACACTTTTTCCGGTCAAAGATCGTGAAGAGATGACATTTTAAACATCGAAGGGCCTCTCGCCTGGCAACCTCCCTGGAAAAGCCAAGCTCCACTTCCTCACGGATGGATTTACGCTTCTCCACCGGTAGGGTATCCATCCTCTGCCTTGAAATTTTTTCCAGTTCCGGTTCAATCTCTATCTCGTGAACAGGCTTAAAAATGGCAGGTCTCTTTTCAATCTTTTCTCCGCTGAGATAGGAATGGATAGAGAGGGCTGCTCTTCTTCCATCGGCAATGACGCGGATCACATCCCTCGGCCCTGTAATGAAATCCCCACCTGCAAAGATCCCCTGGACGTTCGTCTCAAACGTCTGGGGATTGACAGCCAGCCTGTCCCATCTCGAGATCTCAAGGCCGATCTCTTCCGGGAGAAAGGAGATATCCGGGGACTGGCTTACCGCCGGGATGAGGAGGTCAGTCTCCATATCAAATTCAGAGCCCTCAATCGGAACGGGCCTTCTCCGGCCATCCTTTTCAGGCTCACCCGGACGATTTCGAATACATCTGAGGCCCGACACATTGATTCCGTCTCTGGAGAGGACCCTGGTGGGAGAGGTGAGGAATTGGATCCGAATTCCTTCTTCTTCCACCTGTACCAGCTCCCCCGGATCTACCGGCATCTCCTCCCTGGTCCTCCGGTAGAGGATGAAGACCTCTTTTGCTCCCAGACGGAGGGAAGAACGGGCCGTATCCATGGCTGTATTTCCTCCCCCCACCACGGCGACTCTCTGGCCGATCCTGAGATCCATCCCGAGATTTACCCTCTGCATAAAGGTGACCCCGTGGATCACACCTTGGAGGTCCTCCCCCGGGATTCCCAATTTTTCTGCCTTATGGGCACCTGCAGCGATATAGACCGCATCATGCTCCATTCTCAATCGGTCTAAATTCAACTTTTCCCCGATGGGGGTTTCGGTCACAATCTTCACCCCGAGCTGTTTCACTTCTTCAATGGCCTGATGGACGACATTACGGGGAAGGCGATAGGGAGGGATACCCACATTGAGCATGCCTCCGGGGATGGAGAGGGATTCAAAGACTGTGACAGAATACCCGAGTCTAACAAGGTCATTGGCTGCTGAAAGACCGGAAGGCCCAGCCCCGATGATGGCGACCTTCTTATCTCTTTTCTTGATTCCACTTCCAATCCTGGGAGAGGAGGCTTTGTGATCCGCCGAAGCCCTTTTTAAAGAACAGATGGAGATGGGCGAGTCGATCAAGAGTCCCCTCCGGCATTTCTCTTCACACGGATGGACGCAGATTCGGCCTAAAATGGCTGGGAACAGGTTATCTTCCCTGTTGATCTGGAAGGCCAGATCAAAATCGTCTTTGGCGATGGCGGAGATGTATCGTGGGGCCCGGGTATTGACCGGACAGGCATTTTCACAACCGATATTCTCCTCATACCAGGCCTGATCCGGAATCCGGATGTAGAATCGATTTGAAAAATTTTCTCTCATGGTGTCTTCATCCCGAACATTCTGAGAAGATTGGAAACCCCGGAACGCATCTCATTGAGGCGATTGAAATAGAGGGAGGCCAACTTTTTCATGATCTCCATTCCCATCCCCGGATTTTCATCCATTCTCTTTTTCAGATGATCTGCCTCGATCGTCAATACCTTTGTCGGTTTCCGGCAGATGGCGGTGACATTGTAATGGTAAGGTTCCATCAGGGAAGCCGTCCCGAAAACAGCTCCCTCCCCGTCAATTTTCGAGGTCATAAAATCGATCCTCTCCTGGGTTTTTACTGTGAGGTCCACCACTCCTTCGATCAACACATAGAGACGGTTGGCCCTTTCTCCCTGTTTGAAGATCATTCCTCCCTCGGGAAAAGATTCCTCCGATGAGGCGGAGAGGAGGACACTCAATGAGGATTCATCCAGGGCTTTAAATAATTCCGCCTTTTTCAACCATTCTGCAGAAACCATCTTTACCTCCAAAGGCAAAAAACTTTAAATTCGAATATCGAAACCCGAAATTCGAAACAAATTCAAATCACCTAAATTGAGATGATCGAAACTTTTTTAAATATTTGGAAATTAAATTTTTGTATTTGTTTCGTGTTTCGGATTTCGTGCTTAGAGTTTCTGCCTTGAATTAGGGTAGTCCCCGATTCAGGTACTCCATGAGATCCACTAATTCCCTGGGGTCTATCTTTTGCCAGGATATTTTTGCCCTGTTCATCTGCTCCCACATCTCCGGTCCATGATTCCACATGGTGTGGGCCATGAAGATGGGAGAGACCCGATCTTTTAATTTCGTCAGGCCAGGCCCTTTCCCTCCTTTGGTATGGCAGAAGTCGCACCGTTTTTTCATAAAAACGGATTTTCCCCGGTTCGGATCGCCCGGCTCATCGAAATATCGGGTCGAAAAGAGATAGGCGACTAAATCGGCCATCTCCTGGGCGGAAAGGATGGGACGTTCCATGCCCTTTTCCTCCATCCCTTTCCACATCTCATGGGAGTGATTCCACATCAACCCTGCCAACCGGCCTATCGTGGTCGGAAACCCTTTTCTTTTTGAGAGATCAAGTTTTTCATCCGGGCGGTGGCACTTTATACATCCCTTCCTTTTAAAAAGCGTCTCCCCTGTTTGTGGGTCGCCAGGGGAAAGGTAGACTTTTTCAACCCCCGGAGTGAGGCCCCGGATATAGGCAATAAGGTCAACCATTTCATTCTCTTTAAATTCGACCCAAGGGATCTCCTTTCGTTTCATCTCCTTTTCCATCTGCGGGGCATGGTTCCACATCATCTGTGCCCAGAGAATCGGATTCACATACATTCCCCAACGACTGAGATCTCCCTTTAGCCCTTCCTTTAAAGCATGGCATTTCCCGCACCCCTTTGCCTCGATCAGCCTTTCCCCCTTTGAAGGGTTTCCCGGCTCATCCATATACCGGAGAAAATAGAGGAAGGCGAAGAGATCGGCCATCTCATTCCTCTCAATCTTCAGATAGGGAATCTTCCTGGCCGGCATCCTTCCCCACATCTGGGGCCCGTGGTTCCACATCAGGGCTGCCAGTTGAGAGGGGGTTACGTAAGATTCCGGAAGGCTTCCGAGGTCAGGGCCTCCCTTTCCCCCCTCTCCCCAGATCGAATGGCACGCATTGCACTTTTTCATTGCAAAGATTTTCCATCCCTCCTTCACATCTCCCGGAACAAGATACTCTCCCTTCTTTTCAGCACTTCTTCCTGAGTTCCAGAAGATGAGGATCCCTCCAAGAAAGAGAAGGATAATTGAAAAATAGATCAGGATTCTCTTCATCTTTTTCCCTTTCCCTCCTGCCTTCTCAACCCTCCGCAGGGAAACTGTTTGAGAATGGGTGGTCATTGTTTTTAAAGATTAAGGTCTTTTCTTGGGCATCCGGATGTATTCAAGGAGGTCCCGGACCTCCCCCTTTTTAAAACGGGGCCATTGAAGACCTTTCTCCCTGGCGGCCTTCTGAATCCCGATACTGTGGTTCCAGATATTGGCGATGATTTCCATCTGAGGCTTTCCCTGATATTGGGAAAGATCAATAGACATCCATTCGCCGGCTTTCCCGTCGAGGTGATGACATTTTACGCACCCCTTTTCTGAAAATAGACTTTTCCCATTTACAGGATTTCCGGGTTCGTCGGTAAAGTGAAGGAAGTAGAGAAAGGCCAGAAGATCGGCCATCTCCTTTGGTGTGAATTTGGGAATTCCAGTAGGCGTCTGGGCCATCTTCGCCAAAACAGTCGGTCCTTTGTTCCACATGCCCGAGGCAATCTGGGTGAGGCTTTTATAAAAGGTCTTTGCCTTCTTCCCAAGGTCATCCCCATCCTTTACCCCTTCTCCCCGTATGGTATGACATTTAAAACACCCTTTTTCCGAAAAAACCCGTTTTCCATCTTTTGGATTCCCCGGGGTGATAAAAGCCGCCTCCCTAGCCCCCTTAGCATTGGCTTTAAGATATTCCAAAAGATCCATCATCTCTGTCCCCTTGAATTCAGGCCATTTGATCCCCAGCCGGACCATCCGGGCAATCATGTCCGGACCATGATTCCAGATCACCTGACTCAGAAAGACGGGGGAGATGTTCTGTGGAAAAAGATCCAGACCGGGTTCTCCTTCCCTGCCTTTGCCAGAAGAGGGGTGGCAGGTCTGGCATCCTTTCTCATTGAAGATGAACCTCCCCTGAGCCGCATTCCCGGGTTCATCGAAGAATTTAAGGAAATAGAGATAGGCTGAAATATCGGTAAACTCCTGTCCGTTCATGAGCGGCCTGATCATCCTTGTTCGCTCCATGCCGAGGATCATGGAGGGGATATGGTTCCAGACTTTTGCGGCGAGGTCTGATTGAGTATCCCCGAAATCAATCTTTCCCAGGTCGGGTCCGATCTTTCCTCCTTCGCCCTTAAGGGCATGGCATTTCACACATCCTTTGCTGACGAAGAGACGGGCCCCTTTGGCAGGTTCTTCAGGGAAAAGGGTCTGGGCAATGGCTGGCGAAGCCATCAGGAGGGAAACAACTGAGATAACCGCAAAGACCTTCTTCATAAAACCCCTTTCGTTCAAAAAGTGAAGATTACTCAATTCCAATCCCGGGAAGATAGGTTCGAATCCTTTCCTGAACCTCTGCTATCGATTTCTCCCTTCCTTCCCTTACTTCCCATATGGAGACGATGGGAAAAATTTTTGTAAAGATCATATAGAGCAGGATGAAGAAGGAGATACACCCCGCAAAAATGGACCATTCGACCCAGGTGGGAAAATAGAGAACCGCTTCGTTAGGAAGTCTCGGGTTGGTCAGGGTGGGCACGACGATGACATAGCGTTCCAACCACATCCCGATGATCACAGAGAATGAGGCGATGAGCGTTCCCAAAGGGGTCCGGGTCCTACGAAGGCTGAGGATCGGCAGGGGAATAACAAAACAGAACAGGAACATCGCCCAGAAGTAAGGGGCAAACCTCCCCGTAAACTTCATCCAGAAAATGGTCATGTGGACAGGCTCCCCACCATAATAGGTGGTGAGATATTCCGTGAAGGTAAAATAGAACCAGAGAAGGGTCATGACCAGAAGGAGGATCCCAAGATTATTGAAGTGGACCGGCCTCAAGTAGTCTTCCAGGTGGTAGACCTTCCGGATGATGTTCATCGCAACGATGAGGGCGGCAATTCCGGAAAAGATGGCCCCGGCAACGAAGTAGGGGCCGAAGATCGCACTGTGCCACATAGGCTGGATGGTCATGGCAAAAACAAATGAGACCACGGTATGGACAGAGACCGCCACGGGGATAACGAGGATGGCCATAAAAGAGATGGCCCTTTCGAGGAGGTGATGTTGCTTTTCTGTCCCCGTCCAGCCCAGGGCCAGAATTCGATAGAACCAGTTCCGCTTCCCGTTCCGATCCCTCAGCAGGGCGATATCCGGGATGAGAGGAAGGAAGAGGTAGATGGAACTGGCGGTGAGATAGACGGTGATGCTTGAGACATCCCAGAGCAGGGGGGACTGGAACTGTGAATATCGGATGATATTGAACATCCGGTCAGGCCTTCCCAGATCCATGAGAATATTTCCGACACCGAAGAAGAGGACCAGAACGGTAATCACCTCTGCAGAGCGTGTGATCGACCGACGCCATTCGGCTTTGGCCAGCCGTAGAATAGCCGAGATGAGGGTCCCCGCGTGACTGATACCGATGAAGAAGACGAAGTTGGTGATATAGACCCCCCAGAAGATCGGCCTGGCCAGGCCGGTTACCCCCAGACCGTGCCGATATTGAAACTGGTAGGCAAAGACCGCCCAGAGGATCACTGCGACCAAAATGGAGAGGACAAGATAAAAGCATTTTCCTGTCCTTTCCACCGGATCGAACAGAATCCCGTCCTCTTCTCTCTTCAGATTCTTTTCTTCCATTACATTCCTTCTGACAGGTAATAGACTTTTGGCTCTGTTCCCAGATCCTCCATCAATCGGAAAGACCTTCTCTCCCTTGAGAGCCTGGATACGGTGCTGAAGGGGTCACTCAGATCTCCGAAAGACATGGCGCCACTGGGACAGGCTTGAACGCATGCGGGAATGTAGTCATCAGGGAGTAAATCCCTCCCCTCTGCCCTGGCCTTCTCCTTCGCCTTGAGGAGGCGATGGTGACAGAAGGTGCACTTCTCCACCACTCCCTTGGTTCGAAGAGAGACCTCCCGGTTAAGAGATCCTTTCATCTCCTCCGGCCATTTCGGTTCGTACCAGTTAAAATGCTTCACGGTATAAGGACAGGCCGTGGTGCAGTAACGGCACCCGATACATCGGTGGTTGATCTGTGCGACGATCCCCTCCTCATTAAGATAGGTCGCATAAACCGGGCAGACCTTTGTACAGGGGGGGTGATCACAGTGCATACAGGGCCTCGGGATCAATCTGGCTTTGATATGAGGGTATTCCCCTTCGATATGGGGGATCAGTTCGATCCAGTGAATCGTTCGACCCTTTGCCGATTCCTCAGGGCTGATCAGGGCAATGTTGTTCTCTGCATGACAGGCGACGACACAGGCCTGGCATGCCGTGCACTTATCCAGATCAATCACCATTCCCCAGCGAGGCATGTTCTCACTCCTGAATCCTCAATTTGGTAACACTTTGGGACTTGGAAATGGATGCCTTTTGTGGCCTCTTTTATATTAAATTCCAATCACCAGATCCCAAATCTCCTTTAAACTTTATAGACCTTAACCCGGACCGATCCCCGTATCGGTTGACCGGTCAAGGGATCCAACTCCTCATTGAGGAGCCGGTATGGATTCTCTCCGATATTTTTTGACCAGCGTCCCCCCGATCGGTGGCCTGAGCCAAAAGGGATATTGACCACGTGGGGCATCGCCCCTTTGTAGAGCCTGGACTTCGCTTTGATCCTTCCGGAGGGGGATTCCACCCATACCCAATCTCCATCGGAGATGGAGAGCTCCTCTGCTGTTTTCGGATTGATCTCGATCCAGGTCGTCCATTTTTCAAAAAGGTGGGGACCTGAAATCTCCTGGAGCCAGGGCTGGTTGCCGTTTCGTCCTCCTCCAAGGGCCATGGTTCCGAAGATATGCAGGTGAAAGGGATAGGCGTTCTCATCCTCCTTTTTTTCCGGTTCCTCCCAGTGAGGGAAAAGGGTAGTCTCTCCTCCCTTTTTTGAAAGGGGAGAAATCCCTTTCATCCCCTGGCTGTAAAACTCAAATTTTTTAGAGGCCGTTTTAAAAATACGCTCCTTCTCTCCGAAATCGTAGAGGGGGTCCCACCATCCCCCTTTCTCCTGAAGGAGTTTCCAGAACTCTTCAAAGGATTTGTAAGAGGGGTCCCACCATCCCCCTTTCTGAAGCATCCGGGTCCATGCCTCATCAAACTCCAGGCCGAAGACATCCCCGCGCCTCGCCTCGAATATTCCTTTGAGACCATAGAGGAGGACCTCTTTATAATCTTTCCACGAAAAGGCCCTCCCGACCTCTCCGCCCAGAGATTTTCCAAGATCGATCAGCACATCCCCTGTTGGCCTTGTTTGATGGAGGGGACTGATCGCGGGCTGTCTGATCCCCAGGACGGAGAATCCGTTGTTCAAAAAGAGGGGATCATCCTGCCAGCGTTCGAGCGGGGTATGATCCGGAAGGATTAGGTCCGCATATTGAGTGGTGTCGTCCATATAAGGTGAAAAGCTGACAATGGATGAAATTTCGTCAAAGGCCTTTTGAAAAAGGTCAGGATGAGGATTTGAAAAGAGGGGATTCGTATAGTAGAGGAACAGGACTTTTGGCCGGTAGGGTTTCCCGGAGATTGAATTTTTTGAAAAGAGATAAGGTCGATCCATTCTCAAAGGCGACGGCTGGGTTTCATCTATCCTCCCCATCCCGAGGCCTTTGAGGGCAATGCTATCCTTGCTGACCGGAGGAAAAGGCTTGAAGGAGATGGTCTTCGGAATGAGGACACCCCCGGGCCGGTCGATACTCCCGACGGTTCCATTGAGGACGGCGACTGCCATCTGATGGAAAGGGCGGTCCCGGTAGCCGATGGCTAGGGAAGGCCCGCTCGTTGCAAATTCCCGGGAGAGCCGGATAATGGTATCGATCGGGATACCGGTCTGTCTCGATACCCGGTTGGGCTCATATTCTGAGAGGACGAACTCTTTAAAACCTTGATGGGTTTTGCCGTTCGAATCCACCCAATCTTCAAATCCGAAAGCCTGGTGGGCGATGAACTCTTTATCGTAGAGTCCCTCTTTGACAATCATATGGGCAATGCCCAGGGCTAGGATTCCCTCTGTTTCGGGCTGAATGGGAATCCACTCATCCGCTTTGATGCCGGTAATGGAAAGCCTGGGCTCGATCTGAACCAATCTTCCCCTCTGGCCTGACCTTCCTCTTCTGAAATGACCAAAGGCCTTGAGGGCATGAACAGGAAACCAGTAAGATTCAAGAAGATTGGAGCCGAAGGAGAGAATGTACTGGGCATTCTCAAAGTCATAAGCGGGGAGGCCATGAATTCCCTGGGTGAGGAAGAGGCCCTCCATGGGCATTCCTTCCAACCGGAATTGATTGTCGATATAGTTTGGAGACCCGAAGGCTTCTAAAAAACGTTCCCAGAGGATTCTCATCAATCCCCTGTACCTTCCTCCCAGAACGGCAAGTCGATGGGGTTCCCCGTTTATCCGGAGGTCTTTTAATAAATCGGTGACCTGCCGGATGGCCTCCTCCCAGGAGATGGGTTCCCATCGTCCCTCTCCTCTTTTGCCTGCTCTTTTCAAAGGGGATTTGATCCGGTCCGGATCGTAGAGCCCTTGAAGACCTGCAATCCCTTTGGGGCAGAGCGCTCCCCGGTTGACCGGATGGAGGGGGTTCCCGATGATATTCGTTGCCCATCCGTCGATTACTCTGACCAGAATCCCACAACCCCCCATACATTGGCCACAGACCGTTGGAACCCATTTTTCGACTCCGGGGGCATTGGGTTTTGAGACAGGAGGGAATTGGGTCCATTTCCAGAATCCTCCGCCGAGGGCGATGGCGACCCCGGCACCTCCCCCCATCTTCAGAAAATCACGACGATTGACCTTCATAACCCTACCCAATTGGAATGATGGAATAGTGGAATATTGGAATGATGGGTTGAATATGATTCTTAAAAAATCTATCTTTGCATTTTATTAGCCACCAATCCATTATTCCAACCTTCCATTATTCCATATTCGTTTCAAACATGGCATGCCAGGCAATCATTGGTTACTCTGCTCCTGGTATGGCAATCCATACACCATTTCATCGTCATCTTCACCCAGGGTTTTAAGGGTGGTTTTTCACTCTGACCGATATCCCCGTGGCAATTTTTACAGTCCATCTTTCCCAGAACCACATGGCGCCGATGGGAGAAGAAGACATGGTCAGGCTGTTCGTAAATCCTCTTCCATGCGATTTTCTTCCCTTCCCGATGGAATTTTCGAATCTTCTCCTCCTCCCGGTTGTCCGTCACAGGGTCCTTATGGCATTCCATACAGACCCCTATTTCGGGTAAACCGGAGAAGTTTTGAGTTTTGAAATGGGGATGGCATGAAACACATTCCATCCCTTGTCCGACATGTTTTTTGTGATTGAACGAAATTGGTTGGTCCGTCTTGGAACTCAAACCAAGACTGATAAAGAGGAAGAGGAGAAGGGTTCCGGCGATCAGGCCAAAAAGGATATATTTCAATGTCTCCATTTCCAGTCTCACTCATCAACCGCAAGAGATCTTAATATTAAAAGCCTGTTTGCTATCTAAATCCTCGCAATGGATGTCCCCCCTATGATCGTTTTTTTATTGAATGCCCCTCTTTTATTCTTTATAAAAGGGCTTGTTTTTTGGATCCACTCGGCGGCCTCTCCTCCATATATTTTGCATGACTGAATTCACCACTTGCAATGGGAATGGCCACTTTCATCAGAAGGGTAAAGATAAGAAATCCAGTCGCCCAAATGCCAAAGGAGATGAAAAGCTCACGAAAATTCGGGATATATTCATAAATTTCACCCAGGGGGTCAGGAACAAATCCGGGAATCACCAGCCCCGGCCCCTTTTCAATCCAGACCCCGGCGATGATGAGGATACATCCAATATTGAGCGTGCTGAGACGCTCCCGTGCCACAGGGAAGAGAAAGAGGATGAAGGCAATGAGGTTCATGAGCGTCCCCACCCATATCCAGGGGACGAGGGCATTATGTCCGTGGAGCCCTTCATAGAGGTATTTGAGGGAGGCGATATAAATGGTATTGGAATAGTACTCTTTGAACATTTCCGACATCAGGAAGAAGAGGTTGAGGAACATCGCATAGGCCATCAGCTCCGCAATTTTAAAGAGGGCCCTGTCCTCCAGTTTAATAAAGGTATATTCCCTGAGAATCTGAAAGGCAATGATGATGATGGCAGGCCCTGAGCAGAAGGCACTTGCGAGAAACCTCGGAGCCAGAATAGAGGCATTCCAGAAGGGACGTGCAGGGAGTCCGTTATAAAGAAATGCGGTCACGGTGTGAATGCCGACCGCCATGGGGATGGAGAAAAGGATGAGGGGGACAATAAACTTTTTGTTGGGCTCTTTTCCATAGTAGGTTTTTACCAGAAGATAAACGGGGATGACCAGATTTAACATCAGGTAGATATTGAGAACGATGACATCCCAGGCCAGCAGAGAGCTTGGGAAATTCATCGTACCGATCCCCGGAAACATATGCCAGAAACGGTCAACCCTGCCCAAATCGGCCATGACAAAGAGGAGGGCCATCATGATGGAGGAGGCCGCAAAGAGCTCTCCGAGCACCACGATCTCTTTAATCGGTCCGAATTGGTAGATATAAGCCGGAACCACCAGGAGGACGGCCGCGGCGGCCACTCCGACCAGGAAGGTGAAATTGGAAATGTAAAGCCCCCAGACGACCTGGTCTTTCATGTTCGTGGTGATCAGACCGGTTTGGAATTGGGGCAGGTAGCATAAAAACCCGATCAGCATGATACAGAGGAGCAAGAGACACCAGAGATAGTACTCCTTTGTTCCCGTGAAGACGAGGGCTAATGTTTTTCGGTAAAACCGCCAGGTCTCTCTCACTGTTTCCCTGAAGGCTTGCATGAGTTCCTCTAAGCTTCGAAAAAATAGTAAAACTTCGGTTCTGTCCGCAGATCTTCTTTGAGGCGAAAGGTCCTTTTGTTTTCTATCACATATCTAATTTCGCTCTGGGGATCGAGAAGATTTCCGAATTTTCGCGAACCGGTAGGGCAGACCTCCACACAGGCAGGATATCTCCCCATCCTCACCCGCTGGATACAGAAGGTGCATTTGTCAACGATATTTCTCATCCTCGGCCGATTGCCAAGATAGTGGACAGAGGTATTCCATTTGTCAGAGGGGACACTGGGTTCTGCCCAGTTGAAAGTCCTCCCCCGGTAAGGACAGGCGGCGATACAGTACCTGCATCCGATACACCAGTTGTAGTCCACGACCACCAGACCGTCGGGTTCTTTCCAGGTGGCATGAACAGGGCAGACCTTCACACAGGGCGGTTCCTCACAATGTTGACACTGGACAGGAATATAGAGGAAACCCTTCTCCGGGACCTGCTCCGGGTTATAGTAATGTTCCGAATCCTCCAGATTGATGAGGCTCCCCTTCTTGAGCCGGATGACCCTGATCCACTGGGATTGGGGGTTACGCCTCGAGGAATTATTTTCCTCCACGCAGGCATAGACGCATCTCCTGCAACCGATGCAACGGGAGAGGTCAAGACCATAACCCCAGAGGGTATCGGGGATCGCTTCCTGGGTGCTCACCTTAAATCTTCTTCCATACTTTTTAAGATACCTCTCTTCCAATCGTGTGATAAGGGCTTCTTTCTCCTGCCTCGTCATCTCGAGGAAATGTTTCTGAAGAAAGTCCTCCACCTGTTCCTTTCCGCAGGATGAGAGAAGAGGAATGGAGAGGCCGGTCAGTGCAGCCAGGGAAAGATGGCGGATGAATTCTCTCCTCGTGTAAGGTTTATCTTGCATTGCGTTTATCCTTGGGGGTATAGGGTGGAGGTTCAGGCTTGATCGGCTTGGGCCGTGGCGAATGGGAATCGTGGCAGTGGACGCAGAGAAGATAGGTTCTCTTCCCCCCCGCGAAGTACCCATGCCTCTTTCCATGGATGCCCGCCTTCCAATCCCTGAAGACGTTCCCGTGACATTCCCCGCAGAGCATGTAGCTTTTATTGAAATCAATAAGCTCTCCGTTATAGAGCCTTAATTTATCCCTGTTTGCCGGATTATGGCAGTCGAGACACCACCGCATGGTCTCCGCATGGTGGAGCTTGATGTTGGTATGTTCATCTTTCAGTTCTCTCTTTTTCTGATTCACTTCCATGGAGGCATGACAGCCACTGCAGGGGAATATTCCTTCCGTAAAAGGAGGGGGAGGGACGGGGAATTCTTCCCGGATCTCTCTGGCAGAGGCCGGGAGTAAGGTCCCCAGTATATACCAGGTAATCACCGCATAGATGATTCGATTCATTTCCCCCGCTCTTTTCATTAAAAAAGGGGGCTATAATAGCCCCCCGGATTTTTCTTATAACAAGGTTTGTTCTGAAATGCAAGATTTTTTTACGGGAAAGTCGGCTGAATGCCCCGCCTTGTAGGCGGGGATGAAAGCCGACA
>CAZXMB010000019.1:0-24263 GCA_964641715.1 uncultured Syntrophaceae bacterium | reverse complement strand
GATTCTGCGCTTTCATTCCTTTTCCCCCATCTGACCTCCACCAGTTGAAGCCCCTTTATTTTATCTCAATTTTATTATACAAATATTACTTAGAAAATAAAAGTCCAAGGGGCCAAGGGTAAGGACAAAGAGGCCAGTATCATTTAGAGACAATGAACGTTAAACGATGAACAGTGTATCATCCTTTTTGTTCATTGTTCTTTGTCCATCGTTCATTGTACCAACCGGGCTTCATAGCCTTAACCACTTAACATTTTTGGGGAAGGGAATGGGTTTTCGGTGTGGCATTGTTGGCCTTCCCAATGTGGGAAAGTCAACCCTATTCAATGCCCTGACAGCGGCGGGCGCAGAGGTCGCGAGTTACCGTTTCTGTACGATCCAGCCCAATATCGGTATCGTTGCCGTCCCGGACAGGAGGCTGGAGGGTATTGCCAGGATCATCCAGCCAAAAAAATTGACCCCTACGACGCTTGAATTCTTTGATATCGCCGGGCTCGTCAAAGGGTCCAGCAAAGGCGAAGGGCTGGGAAATCAATTTTTAGAACATATTCGGAATGTGGATGCCATTGCCCATACGGTTCGATGTTTCGAAAATAAGAAAGTCGCCCATGACTTCGGCTCCCTCGATCCGGTGAGAGATATTGAAGTGGTTAATACCGAACTCATCCTGGCCGATCTTCAGACCCTGGAGAAGAGAATGGCCAAGGTGGAGAAACTTCACAGGGTCGGAGCCAAAGAGGCCGCTCAGGAGTTAGAGGTCTACCGGGAAGTTCAGGCCCTGCTGAATCGGGGACGGATGGCCAAAGACCTCCAAATCACGGGGGAAAGAAAGGCCGTTTATTCGGAACTCCAGCTTCTGACTTCAAAACCTGTCTTTTATGTAGCCAATGTGGACCAGGCCGAATTAAGAGGAGAGGGCTCCTGTTTGAAAACCATGCTTGATTGGGCAGAGAGGGAGGGCCATCGAGTGGTTATTATCTGTGGAGACCTTGAGGCCGAACTCTCAGAGTTGAACGAGGAGGAAAGAGACGAGTTCAGAAAGGAACTGGGGCTCGAAGGCTCAAGCTTGGAGCGATTGATACGGGTGGGCTATGAAGTGTTAGATCTGGTCACCTTTTACACCACCGTCAGTTTAGATCTCAGGGCCTGGACAGTCCCCAGGGGAACCCCTGCTCCCAGGGCCGCAGGAAAGATCCACACGGATATGGAGCGCGGATTCATCCGTGCGGAGGCCATTTCCTACGAAGAGTTTGTTTCCTGCGGTTCCGAACATTTAGCGAGGGAGAAAGGGCTTCTCCGATCGGAGGGAAAAGAGTATCTCATCCAGGATGGGGATATCATCCATTTCCGTTTCCATGTATAATAATAAAAAATAAATTCGAAGCACGAAATTCCGAAATTCGAAACAATCCTAAATGATCCAATTCCAAATTTTCGAAATAAATAAAAGTTTAAGAAATTTGAATTTTGGAAATTCAGATTTGTTTCGGATTTCGATATTCGGATTTCGTATTTACTAAGGATCAACCGATATGAAATCAATCCGATATCTCTTTTATATGATTCCTGTCCTGTGGTCCCTTACCAGAGACCTTATTTTTGAAGAACTTACCTTAGAGGAGGTCAGGCTCAATTACCTCTTTGGAAAGGCGAATGCCTATGACCGAGCGAACCTGCTGAAGAGATCGGTGAGGCAGTATAAGGGGATATTAAAAAGAGAACCCCGGAGCATCCCGGTCTTCATGAGTTTGGCGGGCCTTTATTTCAGAAGGGGGATGGTTGAAAAGGCCATTCCTTATTATGAAAGGGTCATCCGATTGAACCCCAAGCATTATCAGGGGCATTACTGGTTGGCGGCATGCTTCTGGAGATTGGGGCGTTATTATGCGGCGATCAACACCCTGGAGGAAGTGATTGAATTTCTACCCACCTTCAAGGATGCCCTCAATCTAATGGGGGAGTGTTATGAGAGAATTGGTGAGAGCAGGAAGGCAGAGCATTACTACCTCAAGGCGATCAGCGCCGATCCCGATGGCATTATCCTTCACGGAGGTATCCTGGATCAGCAGTTTAAAGAAGAAAAGAGGGAAGAACGGGTCAAACATTGATGGAGAAACCTGGGAGGATCTTTAAGATGGAACAGAAAAAGGAGAGGGAATGGAGGACGATCGCCTGCCCCGAAGGGAAGGGGAGGACCCGGGTGATGTGCGAGTGGGATGTCGTTTCAGAGAAGGGGAGAATCCTTCAGAGGACACTCAAACAGATCGATTGTCAGAATCCCCTGCTGACAGAATTTGGAGGGATGGATTGCCGTTGGGGGTGCGAAAGGGTGATCCTGAAGCGGGAGAGGTGAGGTCCATGACCTTCAATCCTTTTTTCCCTTCGACTTTTTCTTTGCGGCGAGGAATTTCGCTTCATCCATGATCCGGGGGGATATTCCGCGAAACCCTCCCAGGGATGGATCGGGCGGAAGGAGTATCCATGCGATCCCAATCTCCTGATCCACCTTAATGATTTCATTTTCCGGCTCAAGTTTTTTCATATTCTCAGGTCTAATGAAAAGCGGGTGATTTCAAGAAGCAAGGGAAAGAAAAAAGGCGGATCGGACACAGGAGGCCAAATCCGCCTTTTCATCGGATCTACTGACCTGTCTACTTCTTCTCGGCAGATGCCTCCTCTTTTTTAATTTCCAATTTCGATTTGATCTCGCTGATGAAGTAAACAAGGGCGCCGAAACCGATCAGAATAAGGAGGATGGGAACGGTCGCCATCAGGCCCTTAAGGAACATACTCCACCAGTTCACCAGAAGGATGAGACCGATAATGATGACCACAACTCCGATAATGATCCCCAGTACGTTTGACACCATCATCACCCCCTTTTGCAAGCTCTCTTGGGTATAAAAATTAGCAAATGATGGAGGAGAAGTCAAGATCATTACACCTTCCGATTATCTTGAAATAGGATTGAGAAATTGTTAAAGTTCGGTTAATTTGTCAGCTCACTGGATGAAGGGGACACCCTTTGATATATTTTAGCGAATCTTCAGATACAATCGGAGGGAGGTAGAAAAATGGCTGTTCGGATGAAAGGAAGGTCCTTGGCCAGCCTTAACGAACTCACGGGAGAAGAGATTGAAGAGATCTTAAAAATCTCAGAATTGCTCAAGCTTCAGAGTCTCCGGGGACAGGAGCATCCGCTCCTCAAGGGGAAAACCCTGGGGATGATCTTTGAAAAACCATCGACGCGGACACGGGTCTCCTTTGAAGTGGGGATGTGGCAATTAGGAGGGTATGCCCTCTACCTGAGCACCAACGATCTTCAATTGGGCCGGGGAGAGACCATTGCCGATACGGCACGGGTCCTCTCCCATTATGTGAATGGGATCATGGCAAGGGTCTTTTCCCATCAGACCATCCTCGATCTGGTAAGATATTCGACTGTCCCGATCATAAACGGGCTGTCGGACTTTACGCATCCCTGTCAGGGTCTGGCCGATCTTTTTACCATCTATGAGAAGAGAGGGAGGCTTTCAGGATTAAACCTTGCCTATGTGGGTGATGGAAATAATGTTGCCCATTCTCTTCTCTATGGCTGTTCCAAAATGGGTATGAATATTACCCTGGCTTGTCCAAAAGGATATGAGCCCAATCCAGAAGTGGTCTCCCAGGCAAACAAAGAGGCAAAGAGAAATGGTTCAGGGGTGAAGGTGACGGATGATCCGAAAGAGGCGGTCAAAGGTGCGGACGTCATCTATACCGATGTCTGGGCAAGCATGGGTAAGGAGAAGGAGAGGGAAGGAAGGATCAAGGCGTTTAAGCCTTATCAAGTGAATGCCGGACTCGTTGAGCAGGCAAAGGAGGATTATCTTTTCATGCATTGCCTTCCCGCCCACCGGGGAGAAGAGGTGACCGATGAGGTGGCGGATTCGAAAAATAGTGTCATCTTTGATCAGGCGGAGAATAGGCTCCATACACAAAAAGCGCTGATGGCCCTGATGATGTAATCATACTTCGAATTTCCAACTGATCATTCAATCTGGAGGAAGGGATGTCGATAAGATACGATTTTTTGGTTCGGGGAGGCTTTGTCGTCAGTGGTTCGAAAGTTCGAAGGGCGGATGTGGGGATCAAAGGGGAAAGGATCGCCTCTGTCGAACCTCGGCTTTCGCAGGAGCAGGCAGGACGGGTGATCGATGCCTCCGGCAGGTATGTGATGCCGGGGGTAATTGATGTCCATGTTCACCCTGTTTATGAGGACGATATGGGAGGTCTTTCCTGCACTGCTGCCCATGGAGGGACAACCACCCTGATCCATTTTGCCTACGCAAAGCCGGGAATGAAGTTAATTGACACGATAGAGAAATACAAAGAAGAAGGTTTAAGGCAGTCCCTTCTCGATTTCGGAATTCATGGAGCTCTGTTTGACCCATCCTCTCAAGCCGAAGAGATTCCCAAGGCCTTTGAACTCGGGGTTTCTTCATTCAAGATGTTCCTGACCTATGCCAAATTGAAGTGGATGACGAATGATTACCATCTTGCGGCCACTCTGGATATCATTGCCCAGTGCGGGGGGATGGCCATGGTCCATGCGGAGAATGGGTTGGTCACTGACTACCTGGAGAATCGGTCTCTCCGGAGAGGGGAGGATCAGAGGAAGGCCTTCTTAAAGACGAGGCCCGATATCCTTGAAGCGGAGGCGATCTTCAGAGCAATTTCCATTGCCCGGGTGATGAAATGTCCTCTTTATATTGTCCATCTGAGTACAGAAAAGGGTTTGGCTCCCCTCCAACAGGCGAGAGAAGAGGGCCAACCGGTCTATGTTGAAACCTGCCCCCAGTATCTTACGATGACCGATGCACAACTTCAGAGATTAGGTCCCATGGCAAAGATCGGCCCTCCGCTCAGGACCGAAAGAGACCGGCAGGCTATCTGGAAAGCGATACAGAAGGGAATCATTGATGTCGTGGCAAGCGATCATGCCCCAAAGGTGAAGAAGATCGAGGATCCTTTTTTTGAAGCTCCTTACGGATCTCCCCAGGCAGAAACCATGCTAACCGTCACTTACGATGAAGGGGTGAATCGGGGAAGGATCAGGCCAACCAGATTGGTTCAACTTCTTTCAGAAAATCCTGCAAAGGTCTTCGGCCTCTATCCAAAGAAAGGGATTATTCGAAAGGGATCGGATGCGGACCTTGTCATCTTCGACCCGAAACAGACCCATACGATCAGACACCGGAGCCAGCATTCCGGGGCCCCCTATACTCTTTATGAAGGGAGAAGGTGCAAAGGGAGGCCTGTCCTGGTCATGCAGAGGGGAAGAATATTGGTCGAGGATGGAGTGATGAAGGGAAGGCCGGGCGATGGGAGGTTTCTTGCGACGAAGATCAGTAAGGTCAAATTATAAATCCAAATTTTAAAGTTCAAAATTAATTGGGGGGGATAGAATGGGCATCCTCAAAGGAAAAGATATTCTCCACGGAAATCAATTTACCCGAAAAGAGATCGAATCCATTATCAAGGTGGCTTCAGAGTTTGAGAAGGAATTGAAGAGGAGAAACAATCTCCCCCTATTGCGAGGAAAGATCCTGGCGACTCTCTTTTTTGAGCCGAGTACACGGACACGCCTCTCCTTTGAGACATCGATGCAGAGACTCGGAGGGGGAGTGATCAGCATGGGTCCGGTGGAGGGTTCTTCCGTAGCCAAAGGAGAAACATTGACGGATACGGCCCGGACCATAGCTCAATATGCGGATGTGATCGTGATTCGCCATCCTCGAATCGGTTCAGCCAAGGAGGTGGCTGATGCCGTTTCCATCCCCGTGATCAATGCCGGGGATGGAGCAGGGCAACACCCGACCCAGGCCCTCCTCGATATTTACACCATTTACAAAGAACTGGGTTCCCTGAAGGATCTGACCATCTCCCTGGTGGGAGACCTTAAAAATGGACGGACCGTTCATGCCCTGGTGGAAGTCCTCTCCCACTTCGGTGTCCAATTCTACTTCGTAGCTCCGGATATTCTCCAGATGCCAAAAGAGATAACGGAACGGCTGAAGGAAAAGGCCTGTAAGGTGGTTGAAACGGATGATCTCGTCATGGCCGCTTCAAAAAGTGATCTGATCTATATGACGAGGATTCAAAAGGAGAGGTTTGCTGACCTGTCGGAATATGAGAAGGTAAAGGGCAGTTTTATCATTGATCGGACATTCCTTGAAAAACTGGGAAAGAAGATCACCCTCCTTCATCCTTTACCGAGGGTCCATGAGATCCACCCCGATGTGGATGACTATTCCGGAGCGGCCTATTTCAGGCAGGTAAGGAATGGGGTCTATGTGCGGATGGCCCTGCTTGCCATGGTCTTCGGTAAAAGATGATTAAGGAAATAATGAAATTCCAAATACCAATATCCAGATAAATTCCAAACACAAATAGCGAAAGAGAATATTTCTTAAATAAAAAGGGTTGGTCATTGGGATTTGGTCATTGGCTATTATTTGGAGCTTGAGATATGGTTATTAAAATTTCACTTACAACATGAGTCTGTCATATGAAATTTCAATTAACTGTTCTGGCCATCGGAGGAAATTCCCTTATCCGGGATAAGAACCATATCGCCTTATCCTGGCAATATGAAACATTAAAGGAAACCATAAAACATATTGTGGGCCTGGTCAGAGAAGGCCTGAGCCTGGTGATCACTCATGGCAATGGTCCGCAGGTCGGTTTTATTTACAGGAGAGGGGAGCTTGCCCGCCATGAACTCCCGCTCATCCCCCTGGATATCTGCGGAGCGGATACCCAGGGAGGGATCGGATACATGATCCAGAAGGCACTTCTGAACGAGCTTCGAAGAAGAGGTATCTCGAAGAGGGTCACCACAGTAGTGACCCAGACCATTGTGGACCGGGACGATCCCTCTTTTAAATTTCCTACAAAGCCCATCGGTTCGTTTATGTCTGAGGATGAGGCTTTGACCCATCAAAGAGAGTCAGGATGGCAGGTCATGGAAGATGCGGGCCGTGGTTTCAGACGTGTCGTCCCCTCACCTATCCCAAAGGAGATCGTTGAATTGGATGTAATCCGATTGTTGGTGGAGGCGGGCTACATTGTGGTGGCCGCGGGTGGAGGTGGAATCCCTGTCGTAAGAAATGAGCGGGGGGAACTTGAAGGCGTGGAGGCTGTGATTGATAAAGACCTGGGTTCCTCTCTTTTGGCAAGAGGCTTGGGTGCGGATACGTTTGCCATCCTGACAGCGGTGGATGCGGCCTATTTGAACTTTGGCAGAGAGGGCCAGAAACCGATCCGCCATGCCACCCTCCCGGAGATAAAACATTATCTGTCCGAAGGACATTTTCAAGCGGGATCGATGAAACCGAAAATTGAAGCCATGATCGAGTTTCTCGAAGGCGGAGGCAAAAAGGCGATCATCACCTCGCCAAAGAATCTTTCGAATGCCTTCATGGGAGAGAGCGGAACGCTCATTGTGAACTGAAGCCCCTCTTGTAATCTTATAAATTCTCTTGACTTATCCGGCAGATTTTTATAAAAGATGAACCATGATTTTTGGGATCGACGAGATTGAGAAGAGGGTCTGGGGTGAAGAGAAACTCTTTCTGATGAAACAGGTGGGGATCCTCCTTATCAAAAATGACGCCATCAAGTTTGGAGATTATATCCTGGCTTCTGGCAAAAAGAGTCCTTACTATATTGATTTGAGGCTGACCATTTCAAGCCCCATCACCATGGATTGGATCGGCAATTCTTTGACAAGGATTGTCATCAATGAGATTGGGAAGGATAGAATCGATAAGATATTGGGAGTTCCCACTGCCGGGGTTCCCTTTGCCACCGTGGTGAGCCAGAAATTAGGGATTCCCCTTATCTATTATCGGCAGGCGAGAAAAGAACACGGCGTAAGAAAGAAGATTGAGGGGATCCTTGAGCGAAACGACAGGGTTCTTATTGTGGACGATCTCATCACGACCGGCGAGAGCGTCATCGAAGCGACAGAGGTCGTCAGGGATCAGGGAGGAGTGGTGAATGAGCTGGTTGTCCTTCTGGACCGAGAACAAGGAGGTCAAGAAAGGCTCAGGTCTTCCCGCATTGAACCTCATGTCCTTTTTAAAATATCCGATGCCATGGATTGGCTCCACCAGGTTGGTTTGATCAGTGATAAGGTCTACGAAACCGTTAAAAATTACATCGAAGAAGAGAATAAGTCCTCTCCGTGAACCGCAAGTTAAAATCAGAAAACCCCTGCTTCCTGCCCTAAATCCTTAAGAAATTGATTCAGGCAATTCTTGTCGAGGTGGCCGGCAGGATTGTCGAATTTTATTTTTCTTATTGAAATCAAAAAGAAAATTAAATCTCCTCATACACCTGATCGACAAACCTTTCCTTAATCCGTCCTGAATCGAAAAGAATGAATCATGGATAAGACCTTGATTAAAAGGGTTTTTAAAATAATTTTTTTAAATGTCAATGTTTCAGATATGTCCGAAATATCAAAAGGTTACTATCTGGTTGTGCTTTTAGAGGGAGATTGCGCTCTTTCAATGGCTAAACTTACCAGTCTGATTTGGCACACCCCTTGCTCATCAATAAAATGAAAGCATGGAGAGAGGAGGTGAATTCGAGATTAGCAATCAAAAATTAAGAGGAGGAAAGAGAAATGAAGAAGATATTTTTGATCATGGTTTCAGGGATTTTAATTATTGGCACAGTATCCACAGTTTTTGCAGGTCCTTTTACCTGGCGAGAGGCGAGGCAGCAGGCACGAATCTATCAGGGTGTTCAGAATGGTTCGCTCACAGCGGGGGAATACCAAAGGCTCGAACGACAACAGGCAGGAATTGAGGTAAACCGTCAAAGGGCGTGGTCAGATGGAGTGATGACCCCGAGAGAGGCAGGACGTCTGACCCGAGAGCAAAACCGTGCCAGTCGCCACATCTGGCGGGCAAAACACAATTAATTCTCACCCCACCCGATTCTCTCTCTTTCTCCAAAGGAGCCTCCCGGGAGGCTCCTTTGTTATTCAAATTTCATCTGAAAAGGATAGGGGTATTCGCCGGTGAAACAGGCGTAACAGAAGTTCTCCTCCTCACCTCTCACACACTTTTTCAAACCCTCTAAACTCAAATAGTTTAAAGAATTTGCATTGATAAACCTCTGGATTTCCTCCACGTTATGCGAAGAGGCAATCAACTCTGATTTTCTGGGTGTATCAATCCCGAAGTAACACGGATCAATGATGGGTGGAGAACTGATTCTGACATTGACCTCTCTGGCACCGGCGTTTCGAAACATCCTGACGATCTTCCGGCTGGTCGTCGCACGCACAATGGAGTCATCTACAATGACGATCTTCTTTCTCCTTAATAATTCCTTAACAGGATTCAATTTAATCTTAACTCCGAAGTGGCGTATCCTCTGCTCCGGTTCGATGAAGGTTCGGCCGATATAATGATTCCTGATCATCCCGAGCTCCAGGGGGAGTTTCAGCTGGACAGAATATCCCAGGGTGGCCGGGAACCCGGAGTCCGGAATGGGAATGACCATATCCGCATCTGCGGGTGATTCCTGAGCGAGCCGGGCTCCAAAGGACTTCCTTATCTCGTAGACATTGTGGTTGAAGATGAAGCTGTCCGGACGGGCAAAGTAGATGAATTCAAAAATGCACTGATGGGGCTCTCTTTGAGGAAAGGGTTTAAACGATTTAATCCCTTCCTCATTGATAAGAAGAATTTCTCCGGGTTCAATCTCCCTCACGAATTTTGCACCAATGAGGTCAAAGGCACAGGTCTCCGAGGCAATGACCGGGGCATTTTTAAGATCACCGAGAACCAGGGGCCTGAAACCAAAGGGGTCTCTTGCCGCAACCATCTCTTTTTCAGTCAAAATCAATAAGGAATAAGCTCCTTCGACCTGCTTCAGCGCATGGACTGTCCGCACGATAAAAGATTTTTCTCTTGAACGGGCAATCAGATGAACGATCACCTCGGTATCCATATTGGACTGAAAGATGGACCCCTTGGATTCGAGTTCGCTTTTGATGAGAAAGGCGTTGGTCAGGTTTCCATTGTGGGCAATAGCCATCATTCCTTTTGCGTAATCCACGGCAAAAGGTTGAGAATTCTTAAGCTCACTTGACCCTGCCGTAGAATATCGGACGTGGCCGATGGCACTCCTACCGGCGAGTCCTTTTAGGATATCCCGCGTAAAGACCTCTGAAACCAGTCCCATGTGGCGGTAAGTATGGAGCTGCTTTCCATCGGAGGAGGCGATTCCAGCACTTTCCTGGCCTCGATGTTGAAGGGCATAGAGACCCAGATAGGCGTGATTGGATGCCTCGGGATGATTATAAATGCCAAAGATGCCGCACATAGGATTTAAACCCTTTATTTATAGCCATATAGCAAAGGGCATAGAGCCCAGACACTATTGAAGCAAGGTATTGAAACTAAAGGGCGAACACAAAATATTTATAATGGATTTAGAACTGTTTTGTCAATAAAGGGAGGCATCGTTTCCGATCAATTGATCAGATCCTCAGGTGCTAAATCTATTCTTCAATACCTCCAGCGCTTCCTCTCTTGTTTTAATCTCACCTTCGACCTGCTTTTCACGAATGTCATTCAGGATTTCACCCACTTTGGGCCCGGGTGGGTAACCCAGGGCCATGACATCATGGCCGGTGATAAGAAAGGGGGGATGAAGGATCTCTTTCTCCTCGAACAATTTGAGGATTCGAAGACAATTCCTTTCAATGACCTCATCCATTTGGATGGACAGGATTCCTCGGCTTGCCTCCTTATCGGCAAGGGTATGGAGAACGAGCAAAGGCGTTTCCTCTCCCATTTGATGGATGAGCCTTTTGAGGGCAGTCTCCTTTGTCTCTTCCGATAGATTGAGGATTCTCATATGATGCCGGATGAGACGAAGTACCCTATCTCTCATCAAATTAGAGAACCTCAATCTTTCCATCATTCCTCCTGCCCTCTGGCAGGAAAAGGATTCATGCTGATAGAAATGGACCTTTCCCATCTCATCCTGAGAATAAGTATCCTGTTTTCCGAGGTCGTGAAAGAGAGCGGCATAATATAAGGTGAGATAATCCTCCCGGGTAAGGTTCATACGCTTCCCATTCTGTAAAACCCAGTGGAGAGCCCATCGTATTTTATCCATCATCAGCAGGATATGGCCGAGGACGTGGAGATGATGGTGTTCACTCTGGCCAAGACCTTCCAGTCCTTTTAATTCCTCCATGAGGATGAAGAGGAGCCCGGTTTCATAAAGGTAATTCATCCCGGTTGCCGGATGCGAGGAGAGAAGAATATGGTCAAGCTCCATCTTGATTCTTTCGGAAGGGACAGCCCGGATCAACTCCTTTTTGGATGAAATCTCCTTTTCCAGTCTCTCTTCCAGACGAAATCCCTCGAGGGAGCAGAGGTAGCGGATTGCCCTCAACATCCTTAAAGGGTCTTGGTCAATGGAGGAGGGAGAGGTCATGCGGATCCATCTCTTTTCTATATCCTCAAGGGCTCTTTCCGAAGAATGAGTCTTTTCATCGAGGAGGGAGAAGGCGATGGAATTGATGGTAAAGTCTCTTCTCTGAAGATCTTCTTCGATCGTTTTCCCTTGAAAAGAGGTGATGTCGATCGATATTTCCCCCTGAATGGCCCGGTAAGTAAGGGTATTAGCTTCCTCCTTTCCCACCTTAAAAAAATGGATTTGGAATATCTCTTCAATCGCTGAGAGGAAGGGAAGATCCTCTTTGGGCAGGGAAAAGTCATAGTCCACCCCTCCCTGCCAACCCGGAGATCGGGGCGTATTGAGGAGAAGGTCCCGGATATAACCTCCCACCAAAAATAAGGAAACATATTTCTCCCGGGCTAGCCCGGAGAGTTTTAAGAGGTTTGGATCTTTAAGAATTTTGTTGGCTAATTCTCTCTCATCCATTGATAAACTTCTTTTTTTATGGTAATTTCGCTAATCAAAAGCATAGACGATGCGAGGGAGGCTTGTCAATTGTCGTTACCACTTGAAAGCAGGAAAACCCTGCGGGAGGAGTTGGAGGAACAGGAAAAAAAGATCCTCTCACCCTTTGCGGCCTTGAGCTCAATGACCAAAGGGCGGCAGTTCACCGAAGAAGAGTGTTCTCTCAGGCCAGCCTTTCAACACGACCGGGACCGAATCATCCATTCCAAATCCTTTCGGAGATTGAAACATAAGACCCAGGTCTTTCTTGCTCCGACCGGAGATCATTATCGGACACGGCTGACCCACACCCTCGAGGTCTCTCAGATCGCGCGGACCATCTCAAAATCTCTCCGTCTCAATGAGGACCTTACGGAGGCCATCTCCCTGGCTCATGACTTAGGCCATACCCCCTTCGGGCATGCGGGAGAAGATACCCTCAACGAACTGGTTTCAGGGGGTTTCAATCATGCGGAGCAGAGTTTGAGGGTAGTGGATTTGCTGGAGAAGGAGGGGCAGGGGTTGAATTTAACCTTTGAGGTCAGAGACGGGATATTAAAACATACAAAGGGAAAGGGAGAGATTCTTTGCGAGGACCCTTCAGCCATGGCTGAAACCCTGGAAGGTCAGGTGGTGAGGATAGCCGATATCATCGCTTACATCAATCATGACATTGACGATGCGATTCGGGGCGGGGTGATCTCCCAGGACGATATCCCAAAAGATTGTGTCGCCATCTTAGGAGAGACCCATTCGAAAAGGATCAACCGGATGGTCAATGACATCATCCACAAAACCCTGAGCGCAGGAGGGGGGAGACTCTCCATTTCAGAAGAGATTCTTTCAGCCATCTGGACCCTAAGGGAATTTCTCTGGGAAAGGGTCTATGAAAATGAGACGGTCCATGACGATTTCCATAAGGCAGCCAAGATCTTAAAGGAACTTTATCAATACTTCATGAGTCACCCCGATGATTTTTTAAAACTGATTGACCGGCCCTCTCTTTATGATTCTCTGGAGCGCTGTATCTGCGATTTTCTGGCAGGGATGACGGATCGTTACGCATTTAATCTCTATGAAAAGGCCTTCTTACCCTTACCCTGGATGACCCTATGACCTCACGATTGAGAAAGACAGAGAACCGGAGCCATTCAAAAAAAGGGCCCATTCATGCGATTATCCTCGGAGCGGGAGGGAGGGACTTTCACAATTTCAACACCTTTTTCAGGGGGCATCCGTTCTATCGGGTGATCGCCTTCACAGCCGCTCAGATCCCATTCATTGCCAACCGGACCTATCCTTCAGAACTTGCAGGAGAAAATTACCCCGATGGCATTCCCATCTATCCCGAAGAGGACCTTCCGGAGCTTCTCTCACGCACCCCTGTTCAGCAGGTGGTTTTTTCGTATAGCGATGTCTCCCATGAAGAACTGATGGATAAGGCCTCATGGGTTCTCTCCAGAGGGAAGGATTTTGTCCTTCTCGGTCCTGAAGAGACGATGCTTGAGAGTGAGGTTCCGGTCATCTCCGTTTGTGCGGTCAGGACGGGATGCGGGAAGTCAGCCATCACCCGAAAGATCGCTAACCTTTTGAAAAAGAGGGGACTTCATATTTCGGTGATCCGCCACCCGATGGCGTATTGCAGCTTTAAACCCGTCCTTCGTTTCTCCAGTATGGAGGGGATGGATAAGGAAGCCTGCACCTTTGAAGAGCGGGAGGAGTTTGAGCCCCTTGTGGAGATGGGGGTAACAGTGTTCGCAGGGGTGGATTATGAGCAGGTTTTGAGGACCGCGGAAAAAGAGTCTCAGGTGATCATATGGGACGGAGGCAATAATGATTTCCCTTTTATCAGACCTGACCTTGAGATTGTCCTGCTGGATGCCCTGAGGCCCGGCCATGAGAGACTCTTTTACCCGGGAGAGGTCAATTTGAGAAGAGCTGAAATTCTCATCATCACCAAGGTCAACGAGGGGACCGCAGAATCCGTAAAGAGAATCAGAGAGAATATCTCGATGGCCAATCCTCATGGAAAAGTGCTCGAGTCTTACTCCTCCATTCATCTTGATCACCCCGAACGGGTGAAGGGGAGGAAGGTACTGGTCATTGAAGACGGACCTACGATCACTCATGGAGGAATGCCGGATGGGGCAGGTGCTTCGATTTCAAGAAAATTGGCAAGGGAGCTGGTGGACCCAAGACCTTATGCCGTGGGTTCAATCCGTCAGGTTTATGAAAGGTACCCCCACATTGGAAATGTCCTCCCCTGCATGGGTTATTCGGGAGAGCAGATAGCTGACCTTGAAGAGACGATCAGACAATCGGTTTGCGATGCAGTGGTCATTGCCACCCCCACCGATTTGAGAAGGAGATTGAGGATCAATCAGCCAACCGTAAGAGTGACTTATGATTTTGACATTGACCTCGCTGCCTCCCTGAATGAATTTTTAACCCGATGCGGTTTACGTTAAAATTGCTCATTTTCTTGACATTAACCCAGCCTTATGATAAATAGCTAAAATTAATAGAAAAAAATTTGCTATCTTCTTCGAACTTTGATTAAAGGAGACCCGAGAATGGCAAAAGAGATCTTGATTGCTGAATCGGATAAATCAGTTCAGAAGGAATTTGAGAAGATTTTTGAGATCACGGATTATCAGATCGTCTTCTCAGGTAATGAGGAGGAAACCCTTCTCCGGATAAAACTTTTCAGGCCGGATTTAATCATGGGTGGAAGGGATCTCTGCCAGGCAGTGAAGGACGATCCGGAGTTTAAACAGATCCCGTTTATTCTTCTTCTTAATCCATTTGAAGACCTCTCTGAAAAGGAACGACAGTTTTTACAGGTAGAAGGAATGATCTCAAGACCTCTGAATGGGGATGACGTCCTGAATTCAGTGGATCGAGTGATGGAGGTGGGGAAAAAGGCGGTGAAGGAAGGAACGGTTTCAGAAGAAGAAAAGGAATGGAAGACCCTGGCAGGTATTGAGAAGAAATCTGCAAAGAAGGAAGAGGCCTTCACCCCGGAAGAGATCGGAGAGACAGAAGAGGAGATCATTGAACTGGTGGAGGTCTTTGAAGAGCCTGAGCAGAGAATGAGCATCACTGATTTTGCCATTTCTCAGAAGGAGGAGGCCTTCGAAGAGGTTCCTCCCTTGGAACCCTGGACAAAGCAGGAGGAGCAGAAGCCTTTTGAAAAGGAGTTCGCCCTGCCGCCGGAAGAGAAGGGATTAGCGGAAGAAGAGGTATCCCTTCAGCTCGAAGAAAAGGCGGTGGGAAAAGAAAAGGCTCCTGAAGAGGGACTTTTTGAAAAGATCGAATTGGAGGAGATCCTGCAGAAGGTAGAAAAACTTCAACCCTCTATCGAAAAGGAATGGCCTGCCAAGAAGATGGAGGAGGCACCGGAAAAAGAGAAAGAGGTTTTGGAGGAAGCGATCCCAGTCGCTATGGAGCCTAAGGAAAAAGTTTTAGGAATTGAAGAGTTTGAGACTGCTCTCAAGAAGGAGGTAGAGGGAATCCCCGCAGAGGAAGAGCTCCCACCCCTGCTGATAGAAGAACCGCAGAGGGAGGCTCCGGGAGAGGTCATCTCTGAAGAGGCTCCTGTTGAGAAGGAGCTTGAGGAGCTTTCAGAGGAGGAATTCCCGGAGGCCTTCTTAGAGGAACTGGAGGGAGAACTTGAAAAACTGGAAGAAAAGGAAGCGATTCCGGTAGAGGTGCCGGTGGAGATAGAGGCTGAGAAACTTGAGGAGGAGGAAATTTCAATGCCCTTTGAGGAAGAGGCTGCTCCCACTTCCCTGTTTGAAGAGGGACCGGAAGAAGAGGTGGCCCCTGTTGAGGAGTTTAAAAAGGAGGAGATCAGGGAGGTCGAAGAAATCCTTGTTCAAAGGGTATCACCGGAAGAGATCCCTTCTCCTTTATTTCAGGTAGAGAAGAGAATCGAAGAGATCATCTCGAAAGGGGTTGGGGAGATGATGCAGGATTTTATGATCAAGGTTATTCCGGAGATAACCCGCAACATCCTCACCCTGACCATCGATCGAATTGAAAAGATGGTCAGGGAAACCGTTCCAGAGATCGCAGAGAAGGCGATCCAAGAAGAGATCAAACGGCTTCAAAAGGAAGAAAAAGAATAGGAGGAAGAAGGTTGCAGCGATGGTTTCAAAAACCTTGGAAAAATCTTATGATCCCCACCCGGTGGAAGAGAGATGGTATCGTTATTGGATGGAAGGAAATTATTTCAGGGCCGATGAGCATTCAGGCCGGAAACCTTACTCCATTGTCATTCCGCCCCCCAATGTCACAGGTGTCCTCCACATCGGGCACGCCCTGAACAATACTTTGCAAGACATTCTCATCCGATTCAAAAGAATGGAAGGCTTCAATGTCCTCTGGATGCCAGGAACGGACCATGCTGGCATCGCCACGCAGAATGTCGTGGAGAGGCAACTCCTCGGGGAAGGTCTTGATCGGCAAACCCTGGGGAGGGAGAAGTTCATCGAGCGGGTCTGGAAATGGAAGGAGCAATCTGGTGGGACGATCATCAACCAGTTGAAGAAATTAGGGGCTTCCTGTGATTGGAGCCGGGAACGATTTACGATGGATGAGGGGCTCTCCAAGGCGGTGAAAGAGGTCTTCATCCGTCTCTATCAGGAAGGCCTCATCTACCGAAGCCATTATATTATCAATTGGTGCCCCCGTTGCCAAACGGCACTCTCAGATTTGGAGGTGGAACACCAGGAGTTGTCAGGAAAGCTCTATCACCTCAGGTACCCCCTTAAGGGGAAGAATCAATCTGTCATCGTTGCGACTACCCGGCCGGAGACCATGCTGGGGGATACGGCGGTTGCGGTGAATCCCAAAGACGAGCGGTATCAGGGGATCATCGGGGAAAAGGTTGTCCTTCCTGTTTTGAGAAGGGAGATCCCCGTGATCGCAGATCCCTATGTGGATATTGAGTTTGGGACAGGATGTCTCAAGATCACCCCTGCACACGACTTTAACGACTTTGAGATTGGGTTAAAACACGGCCTTGCCCAGATCAAGGTGATCGATGAAGAGGGACGGATGAATGAACAGGCAGGCCCTTATCGAGGGATGGATCGTTTTGAATGCCGGAGGAGGATGGTCGAAGACTTTGAGCGGAAGGGTGTGCTCATCAGGATTGAGGGTTACCATCATCAGGTAGGCCATTGCTATCGGTGCAAGACGATCGTTGAACCCAATCTTTCCCTCCAGTGGTTTGTCAAGACCAAACCCTTGGCCCAGTCAGCCATTGAAGCGGTGAAAACAGGCCGGACACGGATCATCCCGCAACTCTGGGAGAAGACCTATTTTGAATGGATGGAGAACATCCGGGACTGGTGTATCTCCCGGCAGATCTGGTGGGGACATCGGATCCCGGCGTGGTATTGTGAATCCTGCGGAGAGACGATTGTCGCAAAAGATCAACCTCCCTCCTGTCCAAAATGTCATTCGAACCGTTTGAAACCAGAGACCGATGTCCTGGATACCTGGTTCAGCTCCGCCCTCTGGCCATTCTCCACCATGGGATGGCCCCAGTCCACCCGGGAGTTGAGGGTCTTTTATCCCACTTCGGTCCTGGTCACGGGCTTCGATATCCTTTTCTTCTGGGTGGCTAGGATGATGATGATGGGGATCAAATTTATGGGAGATGTTCCCTTCCGGGATGTCTATATCCATGGTCTGGTCAGAGATGAGAGGGGAGAAAAATATTCGAAGACCCGGGGGAATGTGATCGATCCCCTGGACCTGATCGACCGTTTCGGCGCGGACGCACTTCGTTTCACACTGGCTGCCTTAACCATGCCCGGAAGCGATCTGAAGCTCTCGGAGGCCAGGACCGAAGGATATCGCCACTTTGTCAATAAGATCTGGAATGCCTCAAGGTTCGTCCTGATGAATCTCGAAGATTTTGAACCTCAGGGAAGGGCCAAAGAATATTCTCCTGAGCAGTTCAGCATTCCCGACCGGTGGATCCTGGAAAGATTGAATCAAACCATTCGTGGCGTTCGGCAAGCCCTGGAGGAGTATAAGTTTAATGAGGCCTCGCATCTTCTCTATCAATTCGTCTGGCATGAGTTCTGCGATTGGTATCTTGAGCTGGTCAAGCCCTATCTCTATGAGAATTCGGATCGTGAGAGGAAGGTTCTGACACAGAAGAATCTTCTCGATACCCTGGATGCTATCTTGAGAATGCTTCATCCCTTTATGCCCTTTATCACCGAAGAGATCTGGCAAAAACTTCCGGGGAGAAGAGAAAAAGAATCCATCATGGTTGCTCCTTTCCCGGAGCCGGACGAAAAATTCAACGATGGTCCTTTGATCGAAGAGATGGAATCGGTGATCGAGTTCATCACGGCGATCCGGAATATCAGAGGGGAGATGAATGTCCCTCCGGGAGAACCGGTAGAGGTCCTTTTAAGGGTAAAAGAGGGCGAGGGGATGAAGGAAAGGATCCAGAGAAACCGGAGGTTTATAGAAAATCTGGCGAAGGTTAAGGAGTTGAAAATCAGCGCCGCATTAAAGAGACCTCCGTGCAGTGCGTTTGCTCAGGTCAGGGAGGTTGAGATTTTTGTTCCCATGGACCCATCGAGAATAGAATCGGAAGTGAGGAGACTCCAGAAGGAGATCGTCAAGGTTGAGAAAGAGATCGCCTTTGTCAATAAGAAACTCTCCAATGAGCAGTTCCTTTCCAAGGCACCTCCTGAAGTGGTCCATCAGGAAAAGGGGAGAGCCACCGAGTACCAACTTCTCAAGGAGAAGCTGGAAGAAAATTTGAGAAAGGTTAGGGAGGCGCTGGGTTAAAGGGGTCGGACCGATGAAGATGGATATTGAGAAAGTAGCAGGGCTTGCCCGTATTGAACTTTCGGAAGAAGAGAAGGCGACTTTTGGAAACCAGTTGGAGCAGATCCTTAATTATATGGAACAGTTGAACCGCCTCGATACCGCAGGAGTGGAACCCACCTCCCATGCCATTCCCATTCATAATGTCTTCAGAGAGGACGAAACCAGACCTTCCCTGTCTCAGGAGGATACACTGGGTATTGCTCCTGCCCAGGAGGATGGGCATTTCAAGGTACCGAGGATTATTGAATAACCAAAAGGATGAAAATTGTCTTACGTTGATGGGTCACGAAGCTCGTATCGTTTATGGCCAAAAGGTTACGGTTATGAAGGCAAATGACGTAACCCTTTGACGAAACGGGCATCGTCACCCTAACCATTAGACGACAAATATTTTAATAAGGAATATGGACTTACATTCATTGACCATTCATCAGCTCCATGACCTGTTAGTCAAGAAAGAGGTCTCTTCAAGGGAGGCAACCGAAGCTCTCTACCGCCGGATCAGGGAGGTGGATGGGAAGACTCAGGCCTACCTCCTGCTGACCGAGGAAGAGGCCTTTCGACAGGCAGACCAGGTTGATCGAAAGATAGCCGGGAAGGAGGAGATCGGAGACCTGGCTGGAGTTCCCATAGGGCTTAAGGATATCCTCTGCACCAAAGGAATTCGAACGACCTGTGCCTCAAAGATCCTGGCGAATTACATCCCTCTTTATGACGGAACCGTGGTAAGCAAGCTGAAAAGGGCAGAGGCTGTTCTTCTAGGGAAGTTGAATATGGATGAATTCGCCATGGGGTCCTCGACAGAGAACTCTGGATTTCAGGTTACCCGAAACCCCTGGGACCTCGGTCGCATTCCGGGGGGTTCCAGCGGGGGCTCAGCCGCGGCTGTGGCCGCAGATGAGTGTCTTGCTGCCCTCGGTTCGGATACCGGAGGCTCCATCAGACAACCCGCCTCCTGCTGCGGCGTGGTAGGGATGAAGCCCACTTACGGCAGGGTTTCGCGGTACGGGCTGGTTGCCTTTGCCTCCTCGTTGGATCAGATTGGTCCGATCACGAAGGATGTGGAGGATTGTGCCATTCTGATGAATGTCATCAGCGGATATGATCCTCTGGACTCCACCTCTGTAAAGATGGAGGTTCCTGATTATAAACAATTCCTGATCAAGGATGTCAGGGGGATCCGTATCGGGATTCCGAAGGAGTATTTTATCGAGGGGATGGATCCGGAGGTGGAGCGGTCTATCGAAAAGGCAATCGGTCTCTTTCAGGATTGGGGGGTGGAGATCCGGAGCATTTCTTTACCCCATACCGAATATGCGGTCGCCGTCTACTATATCATCTGTACCGCAGAGGCGAGTTCCAACCTCGCCCGTTACGATGGTGTGAAGTATGGTTTCCGTTCAATCGGATATGAAGACCTGATGGAGATGTATACTCAAACCCGGGCCAAAGGGTTCGGCCAGGAGGTGAAACGAAGGATCATCCTGGGAACCTATGTCCTGTCTGCAGGATATTATGATGCTTACTACCGGAAGGCCTCACAGGTGAGGACTTTGATGAGGGCCGATTTTGAAGAGGCCTTTCAAAAGGTGGATGTGATCCTTACGCCCACTGCTCCCACCCCTGCTTTCCGGATCGGGGAGAAAGTGGGAGACCCGTTACAGATGTACCTCTCGGACATTCATACCATTCCGGTCAACCTCACCGGAATCCCTGGGATCTCCATCCCCTGCGGACTGAGTCGGGAGGGGCTTCCCATCGGTCTTCAGCTGATGGGAAGACATTTTGATGAGGGAAGACTCTTAAGGGTGGCTTATACATTTGAGCAGAGCACGGACTTTCATCTCAAAAGACCAAACCTTCCGTCATAACCCTCCTGTACTTGTACTTTCCATGATCCAGGCGAGGTAAGCGGAAGAGCCCTTTTCAATGGGAAGGCCGATGATTTCCGGGACGGAATAGGAATGAAGAGATTTCACTTTCTTCTCCAGCGCTTCAAATCTTTTCTTTCGTGTCTTCATGATTAAAAGCCACTCTTTTTCGTCCCAGACCCTCCCTTTGGCAAAGGGAGCATGGGGGGATTTGAAGAAGTTATTTTCTGTGTAGCACCTTCTTGAATAGGTTTAATGCAGTCTCAATATCCTCCTCTGTCACATCGAGGTGAGTAACCAATCGGACCTGTGTCTTTTCAATGGGATGGATGAGAACACCATTCTTTTTCATCTCCTCCGTGAGGAGGGAAGCGGTCATCCCTGTCTGGCTTATATCGAAAAGGATGATATTCGTCTCCACATTTTCCGGATGGATGGAAACTCCTCTTATTTCATTTAACCCCAAGGCCAACCTTTTTGCATTCTTATGGTCTTCTTTCAGACGCTCAATATGATGATCGATAGCATAAATGCCGGCTGCGGCGATGATCCCTGCCTGACGCATCCCTCCCCCGAACATCTTTCTAAAACGATGGACACGGTCAATCAGGATCTTAGAGCCAGCCACGAGAGAACCGATGGGAGCTCCGAGCCCTTTTGAAAGACAGACGGAAACGGAATCCACCCATTTCGCATATTCACAAAGAGGGATTCTTGTGGCCGCTGAAGCATTCCAGAGCCTGGCTCCGTCAAGATGGATCAACAGGCCTCTGTCTCTGGCCAGGCGGGATATGGTCTCTATCTTTTCAACAGGGTAGATTGCCCCACCTCCCCGGTTATGGGTATTTTCAAGACAGATCAAGCGGGTGACAGGGAAGTGGTGATCCAGCGGTCTGATCGCCTCCTCAATCTGGGAGGCATCGAGAATACCACGCCTTCCCTCCAGACAATGGAACTGAACTCCCGAAAGGGCAGCCCCCGCTCCACCCTCGAAATTAAAGGGATGTGAGGAAGCCTCAATGATCACCTCATCGCCGGGTTGGGTGTGGGATTTGATCGCCAGTTGATTGGCCATCGTCCCGGAAGGGACAAAGAGGGATGCCTCTTTTCCAAGCAACTGAGCAATCTTTTCCTGTAACGCATTAACGGTGGGGTCTTCCCCGTAAACATCGTCTCCCACTTCAGCCTCCGCCATTGCCTTTCTCATGGCCGGGGTCGGTTTGGTCACGGTATCGCTTCTGAGATCGATATGAACCTTCATAGATCCTCCATTTCATGGTTTTATTCCAAAATACAATTTTAGGCAAGGCCTGTCAAGATTACAGGAAAATCCTGTGTAATGTGTCATTGAAGCGAGGGCCACCGGGTAGGGTCCCGATTTAATCGGGGTTTATTCAAGGCGAATGAAGTCACCCCTGCCCCGTTTAATGGAGGGGTTACAATCCTATAAAATCTCTTGCATTTGAACACGGATTGGTATAATTTTGAAAAAGGAGGCTGAGATCCGGTTGATGTGTAAGGGGGCGATCTTTTCTTTCGCCTTTTTAATTTTTTTTTACGGTTGCACGACCAAAATAAGCTACGAACCTTCTCCGTCCTCATCACCGCCTGCGCCAACTTCCCTCTCCATCATTTCCAACTATGAAACCCTGAATGATGAGAGAGGGGAGGAAACCATACAGGAGGAGGAAACCCAGGGAGAAGCAAAGAGGCCGGAGGCAGTTCCGGAAACTCCTGTTCTTGTCTCCATTCCAATAGAACCGGAGCCGCCGAAAGAGCATAGAAAACTCCCTGACCTCACGGTGACCCATCTTTCACTCGATCAAAAAAGAAGACTGGTGGCCACTCTTGCAAATATTGGTGAGGCCCCCTTTTCCGTAGAAAATGGAGAGATGTCAGTCAGGATGGATGGAAAACTTGAGAAAGAGTTCTATCTAAAAAGTTTCTCGGCACAAACTCTCCTTCAACCCAACGAGAGTATGACCGTAACCACTCCCCTTATCATTTTAGGCCGCCATGAGATTGAAGCCCGTATTGAAACATCGAAGGAGATGGAGGAAACCAATCGGAAGAACAACTCCCTGAAAAAGGTTTTAGAGGGGTTCCCCGTGGGGCCTGACATTGTGCTTAAGGGACTCTATCTGGCGGAAGATTTAGACCTCTCTCTCCTCCTTTCTAATAAGGGTGAAGTAGACCTCAGGAAGGGAGCGACTTTTCAAATCAAAATATTTTTAAATGGACGAAAGGTTTCAGATTTTGAACATTTTAATTCGGAGATATTGAAGGCTCATTCAGGGAACCAATATCTCCTCGGTCCTCCGTATCGGATTGAAATCAAGGGGATGGCTCAGGTGAAGGCTTTTGTCTTACCGAAGCTCCATTCGGATGATATTCGTTTAGAAAATAACATGATCGAAAGGACCTTCATCGTCTTTCCATTTCAGATCGGAGGGCAAGAAAAGGATGAGTTTTCTTTTAAGTTTTCGCCTTCATGGCCTAAAGGAGAATATCCCGGTGAAAAGATGATGGTTGAGGTCAGGTGGGAAGAAGGAGGATCCCCTCTCGTCATTTCTTTTAAAGAGTCAGGAAATATTAAGAACCCTCCGGCCGTTTCAGGGAAGAGTCCGCTCAGGATTGAATTTCCTATAGAAGAGTCACAGAGGGAGAGCAGATGGAGGATATCGATCTCCAACATGATGAAAAAGAAAGTGGAAGGCCATCTCATCATCCAGCATTAATGGAGAGAAGGAGGAGATGATTTTTCTGATAAGATGACCCCTTCAAGAGAAGATTGCCTGAGGTTGATTAAGGAGTGTGGAATGCTGGAGCACATCATTGATCACAGCCTGGCTGTGGCAAAGGTGGCTCTTTACCTCTCAGAGGAATTAAATAAGAAAGGTCAACGGATTGATCTCTGTTTGGTGGAAGCGGCAGCGCTTCTCCACGATCTAACCAAGACCGAATGTTTGAAGACAAAAGAGGACCATGCCCTTACGGGTTCAAAACTTCTCAGGGAGATAGGATTTGAAAGGGTGGGAGAAGTGGTGGGAGAACATGTCCATCTGTCGAAAGAGATGAACCCGTCCATCGTATCCGAGGAAGAGGTTGTCAATTATTCCGACAAGAGGGTTAAACATAGCAGGATTGTTTCATTGATGGAACGTTTCGAAGACCTCGGGGAAAGATACGGGAAAAACCCCAGGGCCATTGATCGCCTGGAGGATTTGAAGAAGGCTACCCTCGAGATTGAAAAAAAAATATTTTCGATTTTGGGAAAGGCCCCCTGTGATATCGATGACCTTTAGCCAGAGGTTTCTCCACAAGACAGGAATGACCACATGGATCAGAGGCCCATTTGCAGGGGATCTCGAATATCCGGACCGAACAAGTAAAGCTCCCCGCCCACAGGGCGGGGCTTTCGGGTTAAGGTAGTGTCATTAATATTGTCGGCTTTCATCCCCACCTACAAGGCGGGGCATTCAGCCGACTTTCCCGTAAGGGAAATTTTTTTTAACAAAGGGCTTGACTTTTAAAATACCGTTGGTTTAT
>CAZXMB010000018.1:20875-24480 GCA_964641715.1 uncultured Syntrophaceae bacterium | reverse complement strand
CAAGCTTCAGTGCGAATCTGACCATACGGCAGGGATTTCAGGAGATATTCCCAATGGATGGTTAGAACTTGTCCAATGTCTCATCAACCCATTTCCGATCCCTTCAAGGTGAGCCCTTCATTACACTCTCCCCCTTGAAGTGAGCATTACGTCATTTCAACCTTTAATTCTTGACTTCAAAACCTTCATTAAGTATGATAAATTCCAAAGTATCTTGATCTCTTCCATTTTACCACCCGATGGGTAAAGGGCAAGATGTTTTGAATTTTTTGATATGAGTTGGGTTCATTGAAAGCGGGGTCCGATGAATAACCATGAGGTAACTTTTTTGGATCGGAGAAAAGAGAACGAAGCGATTCGTCGGATTCTTGAGAGTGTTCTCCAAAAATGGCGCCAGGAGATCGAGGAATCAGGGGAAGACTTGGAGAAAACCCATATCCTCTCTTCAGATCGTGCCGCTAAAATAGAGGGCCCTCCATTTTCCGGAGAGGACCTTGAAACAAAAGAGGCTCTTCCTGAAACGATGATCATCACCCCGGATAAAGGGAAGGAGAAAATTTCTGTTTCCCCATCTACCGTAAAACCTAAGGCAGCGGACTCTACTCAAAAACCTGAAGAACCCTTCCGGAGGGATGAATTTCTGGAGGAAACGGTTATCCTGAAACCCCCAAAAACCCGGAATAAGAAGAATGAATAGCTCTGTCTCTATAGAGAATTTAACCGGTGAGATCAGGACGATCTATCAATCAGATCCTCTGAGGGCTGAAAATTTGGTGGAGGCGTATCTTGAAGAGACATTGAAAGATCATTCCCTTTCTGAGAAAATTTCACTCCTGGAAGAGTTGCTCCACCAATTCGAGGTCGTCCCTCCACCGGTGCGGACCGAGGTCCGGTTCGAATCCAAGGAATTTACCCGCCTCCTCTCACTCCTCTTTGGTGAAAGAATCTCTGAGGTCGATCTTTCATCCCCGGAACTTCTCGAGAAGCTGGCCCACTCTCTCAATATCATTTTCGATGGCCTCAATGAAGTCATTCGTGTCATTGACTACGCTCTATTGGGAAGAAGGCCGGAACTCGAAACCATCCGGCATATCATCGGCTCCCATCTGGAGGGAGATGAAAAGACGGATTCCCTTCAAAACTATCTCTCCCGGATTCAGGAGGCTTTTCTCATTGCTCACAAGGCCTTTCAGGAGGCAGCCCATTCCAGGGTCGCTGAAATCCTGAAAGAGCTCCGCCCCGAGAATTTAGAATCGGAGCTGGCCGGAGGACTAAAATTCGGTCCCCTTCGCAAGGCCGAACTTTTTGAAAGGTATAAGGAGAAATTTCAATCTTTTAAGAACTGGTTTGATTCCGGCCGTTTTGACGATGAACTCTTAAGAGAATTTGAAAAGACCTGTCAGAAACGGTATCATATCGATCGGAGGTAATCGAATGAAAACGTATCGAACCCTATTGCCACTCCTTCTCTCGGCCCTCTTTCTTTGCTCCTGCGCAACCGTGGTGGTCCCGCCGAGGTGGGAATACGAAGCCAATGCCATCCACCTCAACCTCAAAAGCGATCCTCAGCTCAACCTCTTCCAGGGAAGATCCCATACGCTGGTCCTCTGTGCCTATTTTTTAACGGATCCCAACGAGATCAATCAACTCATGGATGAAAAAGGGGGACTTGAAAAACTCTGTGATTGTACCAAGTTCCATCCCAGCGTAACCGGTGCAAAGAGATTCATCATCCATCCCAACAGGGAATATAAGGAGACGATCGACCGACCCGCCGGAGCGAAATATGTGGCTCTGGTGGCGGGGTATTTCAAACTCCAGAAGGAGAATGTGGCCCGGCTCTTTACCATCCCGGTGGTGGAAGAGAAAAAAGGAAACACTCTCTATCAAAAACCCGGCCCTCTCCGTATCGATCTCAACTTGAGCCCTCAACAAATTCAGGAAATAAAGGGGAAATAAAAGCATGGATATCGAGCGGCCGCTCTTCTGGCATCAGGGACTCTTCCTTCAGCCTCAACATTTCCAGCTCCTGGATCTCTCCTTCCAATCACTTCTGGCCCCTTTCCACCATTTCATTAAACCTCATTTCTGGGGAACCGGGGAGCTGGAAATCCAGAAGTCTGCCCTGGGGATGAGATCCTTCAGTCTCCTCAGGGGAACCTTTCTCTTCCCGGATGGAACCTTTGCCGCCTTCCCCGGTAATGGCATTATCGAGGCCCGGCCTTTTGAGGAGGCATGGGTCGAAGGTGGGAAACCGTTCACCATTCTCATCGGTCTGAAAAAGTGGAACCCGGCAGGAGAAAATGTAACCGTCGTCGAAAAATTGGAGGACCTTTCGGATGTGACCACCCGGTTTGTGACGACCGCTGACCCTGAAGAGGTCAAGGACCTCCACTCCGGCGGACCCCAGGGCAGGGTAAAGAGGCTCCACTACCTTCTCAAAATCTTCTATGAAACCGAAAAGGAACAACTGGGGGATTATGTCCTGATCCCTGCGGCTCAACTGGAAAGGGCGGGGGAGGAGATCAGGCTCTCTCAACGTTTTATTCCCCCCTGTCTGACCCTCTCCAGCTCAGAACCCCTCTTCCATCTCATCAGAGAGATCAGAGACCAGCTTGCCGCTCGCGCTCACCAGCTTGAGGAGTATAAAAGCCAACGGGGTATCCAGACCGCTGAATTCGGTTCAAGGGATATGGTCTACCTGCTGGCCCTGCGGTCCCTCAACCGGTATGTTCCCACCTTCTTTCATATGACCGAGGTCCCGCAGGTCCACCCCTGGTCGGTTTATGGCTTGTTAAGGCAGATGATCGGTGAACTCTCCTCTTTTTCGGAGCGGGTCAATGTGATGGCTGAACTCGATGACGGGACCCGCATCCTTCCCAATTATGATCACCTGAATTTATGGGAATGTTTCTCCATGGCTCAGGATCTGGTGATCCGGCTCTTGGACGAGATCACCGCAGGGCCGGAATATGTGATTCGCCTGATCTATGATGGTACCTATTATGCCGCTTCCCTGAAACCTCCCGTCTTCGAAGGCCGGAACCGTTTCTATCTGGTGCTCAAAACAGAAGAGGATCCAAAATTGACGCTCAAATCGATTGAGACCATGGCTAAATTGAGTTCGAGGGAACATCTCCCCATCCTGATCGCACGCGCCCTTCCCGGGGTTGGTTTGGAGCACCTTCCGGTCCCTCCCCAGGAACTTCCCCGCAGAGCCCGTTCGATCTATTTCTCAATTAATCACCGCAGCGACCAGTGGGCTCTGGTTCAGAAAAATAATAACATCGCCCTTTACTGGGACAATGCTCCGGAAGATCTCGAAGTGGAGTTAATGGTGGTGGGCAGATAAACATGAAGCACCAAATCCCAATACCCAATAACCAAATAATCACCAAAATATCAATGACCAAAGTCCAAAAAATCAAAACTCTTGTTTATTGAAGTTTGCATGAAAAGAAACATCGGGGGGGAGGCTTTAGCCTCCCTCTTGGGCGACTAAAGTCGCCCCTACCCCGATAGGGGGATAAATTTTTATATCCTTTATTTTCAACGCAATTCGAAATCCAGATTACCAAAACTGGGGAATCAGATACATTATTTAG
>CAZXMB010000018.1:0-20775 GCA_964641715.1 uncultured Syntrophaceae bacterium | reverse complement strand
CAACGCAATTCGAAATCCAGATTACCAAAACTGGGGAATCAGATACATTATTTAGCTTTGAGTTTGGTAATTTGAAAATTTGGATTTGTTTCGAAATTCTTATTTCGTGCTTCGAATTTTATCTTTAACTAAGGAGTACACCATGCATCTGACGGATTGCTTTATGGAACTGGTGGCCTATGTGGTCTATTTCGTCAAAACAGTGGAAACCAAACAGCCTCCCTATGAACAGGTGAAAACCGATATCCTGCGCCTACTCACCCAGAGTGAGAATGCGGTCAAGAGGGGCCTCTTCTCTCAGGAGGATTATGACCTCGCCCGCTTCATGATCTGTGCCTGGGTGGATGAGGCCATTCTCAACTCTTCCTGGAAGGAGAAGGGCAAATGGCAGAGGGAGCAACTTCAACGCCTTTACTATCACACCCTGGATGCAGGAGAAGAGACGTTTGAGCGACTCAATGCCCTGGGACTTCACCAGAGAGAGGTCCGGGAGGTCTACTATCTCTGCCTGGCCTTAGGATTTATGGGCCGTTACCATCATAAAGGAGACGAATACCTCCTCGAACAGGTGAAGACTTCCAACCTCAAGGTGCTTCTCGGAAGTTCGGTCGGGCTCCCCTCCCTCGAGAGGGCTGATCTTTTCCCCGAGGCCTTTCCGGCCGAAGCCATGGAGATCGGCCCTCAGAAGCAGAAGTTTCGTCTCTCACCTTTTACGATCGCCTGCCTCCTCGGACCGGTCATCCTCTTCGGCCTCCTCTTCTTCATCTATCAATTTGCCCTTAGCGGGGTAGGGGAAAATTTTTTAAAGGTGGTGCCGTAAATGAAAACATTCCTCTTAAAATATCTCAAATACGCCCTCATTGCCGTCGCCATCCTTCTGGTCATCCTTCTGGCCTTCGGGCTGGCGCTTCTTCTCAACTGGCCCTGGTGGATGGGGTTCTTCATCCTTCTTTTCCTCATCGGATTGGGGATCGGGTTTCTCTTCCTCCGAAAGATCTGGGCCAAACGAAGGGAAGAGAAATTCGTTCAGGAGGTCATTGAACAGGACGAGTCCAATATCAAAACCCTCTCCGGAAAAGAGAAGGACGACCTCAAAGACCTTCAGAACCGCTGGAAAGAAGCGGTCGATGCCCTTCGAAAGTCCCATCTCAGAAAGTACGGAAACCCGCTCTACGTGCTTCCCTGGTATCTGGTCCTGGGTGAGAGCGGATCGGGAAAGACCACGGCCATCACGAGCGCCCGTCTTTCTTCCCCCTTTGCAGAGGTGAGCCGGACCTCTGGCCTCTCGGGAACGAAGAATTGTGACTGGTGGTTCTTTGAGCAGGCGATCATCCTCGATACAGCCGGAAGGTATGCGATCCCCATTGATGAAGGGCGGGATAAGGAGGAATGGCAGAAGTTTTTAGCCCTCCTCATTCGATACAGAAGGAAAGAGCCAATTCACGGCCTCATCGTCACCATCGCATCGGACAAATTGCTCGAGGGACAACCGGAGGCCCTGGAAGAGGATGGTAAAAACATACGTCGCCGCATCGATGAATTGATGCGGGTCCTGGGAACGAAATTTCCAGTCTACGTCCTGGTCACCAAATGTGACCTTGTCCAGGGAATGACCCAGTTCTGCGACCGCCTTCCGGAGAAGAGCCTCGATCAACCCATGGGGTTTATCAATCAAGACCTCACCTCGGATGTTTCCACTTTTCAGGATCGCGCCTTCGGGGCCATCGGCGAACGCTTGAGGAATCTCCGAATCCTGATGATCCATCAACCCGGGGCAAAAGGGGTGGACCCGGGGCTTCTCCTCTTCCCCGAGGAGTTCGAAAATCTGAAGAGGGGCCTTCAGTCCTTTATGGGCGGAGCGTTTAAAGAGAACCCCTATCAGGAGACGCCCATCTTGAGAGGTCTCTTCTTCAGCAGTGGCCGTCAGGAGGGAAGCCCTTACTCCCATTTTCTAAGGGCTCTTGGCCTGATCGGAGAGACAGAGGTCTTACCTGGAACGAACAAGGGTCTCTTTCTCCATGATCTCTTTGCCAGGGTCTTCCCCAAGGACAGGGGTCTTTTTGCGCCGACCAAGCGTGCCCTTCAATGGCGGTTGCTCACGAGAAATCTCGGTCTGACCGCCTGGGTGGTCCTGGCGGTGGCGCTCTGCGGCATTCTCAGTTTCTCCTTCGTTAAAAATCTGAAGGTGATCAGAGACGCCCGGGAGGAGTTCTCCAAACCCGTTACCTTAAAGGGGGAGGTCCTCTCCGATCTCCTCACCATGGATCGCTTTTGCCAGTCGATTCTGAAAGTCGAAGAAAAGAACAGGGGCTGGTGGATCCCCAGATTCGGATTGACCGAAAGCAGGAAGGTGGAGCTCGGTCTGAAGAACAAGTACTGCAAACAGTTTCAGACGGTCTTTTTAACCTCCTTTGATAAACAGATGGGAGGGACACTCGCCACCCTGACCATCACCACCCCGGACGAGGTGATCGCTCAGTATGTGACCCATTTGGTGAGACGGATCAATCTTCTCAAGGCCCGGCTCGAAGGACAACCCTTCCCCGTCCTTTCGGCAAAACCCCAGCCCTCCTATGAACCCATTCCGATCAGCGCGGATCTGAAAACGATCTCCGAGGTGAAGAGGAAATTCGGCCAGCTCTACCTCTACTACCTGGTCTGGCGCTCAGACCCCGGTGAGATGAATAAGGAGATGGCCATCCTTCAGGCCTGGCTAAAGGACCTCCTGAGTACCAAGAGAACGAACCTTCGCTGGCTCATCGTCTGGGCAGATAAACAGGGGACGATTCCCTCCATTACCCTCCGGGACTTCTGGGGGGGGAGCCTCTCCCTGGCCGAGGAAAAGTTCGTTCCCCCCTCCTTCACCCGGAAGGGAAAAGAGGCAATGGATTCCTTCATTAAGGAGATCGAGTCAGCCCTTGCCGATTCCAACCTTCTGGCGAATCAGAAGATCGACTTTGAAAAATGGTATCCCACTCTCTGCTTCGATGGCTGGCAGAACTTTGTGGTCTTCTTTCCAAGAGGAGCGGAGCGACTGAAAGGGATCAAAGAATGGCAACCCGTAGCCTCAAAGATGGCAACGGATCAGGGTCCCTACTTTGCCTTTTTGAACCGGATTGCCATAGAGCTTGAACCCCTGATCCAGGCTGAAACGCTTCCCTTCTGGCTTCGGCAGGTCTATCATCTTCAGGTGGTCAAAACCCTCGGCAAGACCATGAAAGAAGGCGGGCTGCTCGATAAGGCTGCTGAGGAGGCAAGGAAATGGATCGCCCAGGTGGAGAAGATCATCGGAAAGGAGGTTGGACAGGCAGAGGCCCAATCCCAGGCGGCCAAAGCCTATCAGGAATACCTTGCCGGTCTGGCCGCCATTTCGCAGACGACCGCCTCCCGGGCCCAGGCATTTCAGATGGCCTCACAGGCCTACGGGGAGGACCCGGCCACCAGCAAATCCCCATTAATGGCTACCGCCGGGGCTTTCACCCGTCTGAAAGGCCTCATGATGAAAGGGAGACCGGGAGAGGACGCCTTCTGGAAACTGGTCGGAGGTCCACTCGATTTCCTCTGGCTGTTCATCCGGAGGGAGACGGCCAATCATCTCCAATCCCAGTGGGAAGAGAAGGTCCTTGCCGAAATCCAGGGAGTGACCGGCCAGCAGGCGGTCCAGCTCCTTTTGGGACCAGAAGGCCATGTCTGGAAATTTATGAAGGGTCCTGCCGCTCCCTTTGTGACCAAAACCCCTAAAGGTTATTCCGCAAAAGAGGCCCTCGGAGGGACCATTCCTTTTGAGGCCTCTTTTCTAACCTTTCTGACCAAGGGAGCACCTGCTCCAACATTATCCAAACAGAATTATACGGTGGTGGTCAGGGGACTCCCCACTGCGTCCAATCCGGAGGCAAAGGTAAAACCTCACAGCACAAAGTTGGAACTTCAATGTGCGGGGAGCACCCAGAGCATCACCAATTACAATTACCCGGTGAGCAAGACCTTTCAATGGTCTATGGAGACCTGTGGAGATGTCCTTTTTCAGATCGAGGTGGGAAACCTTGTCCTGGTAAAAAGATACAAGGGCAACCAGGCCTTCCCAGAATTCCTTCAGGAATTCAAGGAGGGACAGAGGACCTTCTCCCCTGCTGAATTTCCTGCTGAAAGGACCGCTCTTGAGGGACTCGGGATCAAATCGATCAGGGTGAATTATCAGTTCGGGGGCGATTATCAGGTGCTGGTCGGACAGGTCAAACCCATCCCGGGACAGGCTCCCGGAAATATCGTGAAGGGGTGGGAACAGTGAGCATGAACTCCTCCTGGCAGTGGTCTCTCTTCGGGAAGCATCCGGTGGCCTCTGATTTTTTCAGGTTCGGTGAGGAGTCCCCACTGCTCAAGAGTTTCTCCGACTGGGTGGAGAAAGGATATCAGACACTCACTCAAAAGAAGAAGACCCCGCAGGGGCTCTATTCCTGGCGATTCTGGGCAAGGGGTTCTCAGAAAGGAAATATTGCCTGCGGAGTGGTGAGGGATAGCAGTGACCGTGTAGGCCGGCCTTATCCCCTTCTGATCATGGGCACGGGCTTCCTCAATGGCTGGGAGGATCACTGGGACCTTCTGCCCTTTGCCTGCGAACAAACCTGGGGCCAGATCGAATACCTCTCCGCTTTTGCTGCCGGCGATCTTAAAAAATTGGAACAGGAGGTTCTTCACCTCAGGGCTCCCCATCCCGGTTGGCAGGATTTTGAAACCAGGAGGAAAGATCTCAAAGGCCTCCGGTCCAACCCTGATCCTTCACCGATCGATCTGAAAGAAATGGAGAACCAGGCCTCCGGGGTTTCTGATCGGGCAGAGGTCTTCTTCGATCTGAAAATGAACTCTCCCTTTGATCAACTGACACAGGTCAACCTCTATCACTTTCTGCTCAGGAACCACATGAAAGTGATTCCCAATACGATCTTTATGGGAGGAACCATGGAGAGGCTTTTTCTGGCCCTCTTCAGGCGGCCTCTCCAGACAGCAGATTTTGTTCAACTTTGGACTGTTTCTTCGTGATTCCAGACCCCTCCCGATTGCGAGTGTCGGAACGATAGCCGTTCCCACTCATACCGGCATTGTCAAAAAGGGGATCACAGGGTAATGATGAATCTTGAATCCTTAGGCAAAGAGCCCATCAGCCAGGAACAACCGACCGGCATGGATGTGCGGTTTGAGCCTCTCTTTGAAGAGCTCCAGGCCGAGGTCGGCAAGCTCTCCTCCCTTGCCGGCCCTGCGAGTGTCGATTGGGGAAAGATCGTAAAGCTCTCCTCTGAAATCCTCGGAGAGAAGTCGAAGGACCTTCTGGCTGCAAGTTACCTCACCGTTGCCCTGATCTACACCCGCCAGATCGAGGGATTTGCCATCGGGCTCAAAATCATCGGGGATATGCTCGAAACCTTCTGGGATCTACTCTACCCCGCAAAGATGAAAGGCCGGGTGAGTGCTATTGAATGGTGGGCTGAGAAGACAGAGGGAGCTCTCAAACAGCTCAAACCCGCACCCATCTCTCCGGAGCTGATGAAATCCTTCAGAGAGAATCTTGAGAAGATCGATCAGCTCCTGACCCAGAACTTCGAAAAACCCCCCTCCCTCACCTCGATTCAGGACCAGTTGAAAAATCTCTCTCCGCCTCCGACCCCGCCTGAGAAGCCAAAAGAGGAGATTCCGGCTCCGGTTGAAAAAGCAGTCAGCCCGGGAGCGGAGATCCAAGAGACAATCGCATCCGGTAAGGATGCTCAGAGGGTCTTCAATGCCGCACTCCGGAGGATCAGCGATGCAGTCTCCTTTCTCCTGAAAGAAGACCTCTCCAATCCCCTGCCCTACCGATGGTCGCGAATCCATGCCTGGTCGGGGGTCGAGGGTCTTCCTCCTTCGACTGAGGGCAGGACCAAAATCCCTCCTCCCCCTGCCCAGATCAGAACGATCCTCTCTGAATTGAGGGAGAAGGGAGATGATGAGGGCCTGATCAGATCCGCAGAGACAAGACTTCCACAGTTCATCTTCTGGATCGACCTCAACCGTTTCGTATCAGAGGGTCTCTTCCATCTGGGAGAGAAATATGAGAAGGCAAAGGGGGTGGTTCATGAAGAGACTGCCTTCCTCATCCATCGTTTTTCCGGATTGGAAGACCTTACCTTTTCCGACGGGTTTCCATTCGCCGATCCTGACACGAAGAAGTGGTTGAAGGAGATCGCCTTCAGTCCGACCCTCTCTTCAGAAGGATCTCCAATGATATCAGCTCCGATCCTTCCGAAAGAGGATAAAAACCCCATTGAGGGGGGGGTGGAGGAGGCTCAGGCGCTGATCAAAAAGGGAAAGCTCATCGAGGCAATCGAAGGCCTTCAGCAGAAGTTCCAGCGCAGTCCATCGCGGAGAGAGAAACTGCTCTGGCGTCTTGCCCTCTCCCAGCTCCTGATCAAGAACAAACAGGCAAAAGTGGCTCTTCCTCATCTCGAGGAGATCCTCAAAGAGATTGACTTCTACCGTTTAGAGGAGTATGATCCAGAGTTATCCCTGAAAGGTCTTAAGGTGATTTGGATGGGGTTTTCTTCCCAATCGGATCAGGCCTCAAAGGAGAAGGCCCATGAGGTCTTTCAGCGCATCGCCAGGCTTGACCTGACAGAAGCGATTCGGATCGGGAAGGGATAAACCAAAGAAAGGAGGGAATTATGGCAAAAGAGGCATCCGTTGCTCCAAAAGAGAGAATCAACATTGTCTATCGTCCGGCCACAGGAGATGTCAAAGAGGATGTGGAACTTCCCCTCAAGATACTGGTCATGGGTGACTTTACGGGAAGGCCGGATGAGAGGGCTCTGGAAAAAAGAGAGCCTGTTAATATTGACAAAGACAATTTCAATGAAGTCCTGAAGGCCCATGGTCTCGGTTTGAACATCACCGTGCCCAATCGCCTTTCCGGAAGGCCGGATGAAGAGATGGGTGTGAAGCTCCAGATGAAATCCATCAAAGATTTTGACCCGGAGTCACTCGTCAACCAGGTTCCTGAATTAAAACGTCTCCTCGAACTGAGGGAGGCCTTACGGTCCCTGAGGGGACCTCTGGCCAATGTGCCCGAGTTCCGGAAGAAGGTCCAGGAACTGGTCAAAGATGAAACCGCTCGAAAACAGCTCCTCAAAGAAATGGGGATCGGAGAATAAGGAGGGAAATCTATGGCTGAAGAAAGAGGAAAGGCAGCCGTGTCTGCCGAAGCGAAGGTCTTGGAACAGCCCTCTCTGTTGGAAGAGATTATTCAGGCCACCAATCTCAAACCCACAGATGAAAACTATTCGGTCATGAAAAGGGGGCTGGAGGCCTTCCTTGCCGGGCTTCTCGTACCTGGCCGGGAAGCGGTCAAGGTCTCCAAAGCCGTTGTGGACGAGATGATTGCGGAGATCGACAAGAAGATGAGCCTCCAGTTGGATGCGATCCTTCATCAACAGGATTTTCAGAAGTTAGAATCCGCCTGGCGTTCCATCAAATTTCTGATCGATAAGGCGGACTTCCGTGAGAACATTAAAATCGAGATCCTCAATGTGAGCAAAGAGGACCTGCTTGATGACTTCGGGGATGCTCCCGAGATCGTCAAGTCCGGCCTTTATAAAACGGTCTATACCGCGGAATATGGCCAGTTTGGCGGCAAACCTTACGGGGCAATGATCGGCAATTATGAATTTGGAGCAGGGCCTCAGGACATGAGGCTTCTCCAGTATGCGGCCAGTGTGGCTACCATGGCCCATGCTCCCTTTATTACAGCCGCCAGTCCCACCTTCTTTGGAATCGTTGACTTCACAACCCTTCCCCATTTGAAGGATATCAAGGCCATCATGGAGGGCCCTCAGTATATCAAGTGGCAATCCTTCCGGGAGAGTGAGGATGCCCGATATGTGGGTTTGACACTTCCCCGCTTCCTGCTTCGCCTTCCCTACGGTCCTGACACCCAGCCGGTAAAGAGCTTTAACTATCAGGAAGATGTCTCTGCCAGCCATGACCATTACCTCTGGGGGAACTCTAGCTTTGCCTTTACCTCCAGGCTCACCGACAGTTTTGCAAAATACCGCTGGTGCGCCAATATTATCGGACCCACCTCAGGAGGTGCAGTGGAAGACCTGCCCCTTCATCAGTTCGAAGCCATGGGAGAGATTCAGACCAAGATCCCCACGGAGGTGTTGATCTCGGAACGAAGGGAATTCGAACTGGCTGAGGAGGGATTCATCGCCCTGACCATGCGAAAGGGAAGTGACAATGCGGCCTTCTTCTCGGCCAACTCCGCACAGAAACCCAAGGTCTTTCCAAAGACAAAGGAAGGCAGGGAGGCGGAGACCAATTACAAACTGGGACTTCAGTTACCCTATATGTTTGTCATCAACCGTCTGGCCCACTACCTGAAGGTGATTCAAAGGGAGAATATCGGATCCTGGAAGGAAAGGGTTGATCTCGAAAGGGAGCTCAATGACTGGATCCGCCAGTACATCGCGGATCAGGAAAGCCCGTCGCCTGCTGTGAGAAGCCGTAGGCCCCTTCGCCAGGCTCGCGTGATGGTGGAGGATGTGGAGGGAGATCCCGGTTGGTACAGGGTAAGGCTGGAGGTGAGACCCCATTTCAAATATATGGGCTCCTTCTTCACCCTCTCCCTCGTTGGAAAGCTGGATAAGAAGTGATTTAACGAATGAATCGAATGAGAACGAATTACACGAATTCGCGTTATTCGCTACCATTCGTGCTATTCGATTTTTAAAAAAAGAAAGGAGGAAAGGACTATGCCGATGCCATTTCACATGTCGTTAACAGGGAAAACCCAGGGGAACATTTCTCAGGGGTGCTGCACCATGGAGGGCCGTAAGGATACCATCCTCTGCCAGGCCCTCAATCATGAGGTCTATATCCCCCGCGATCCTCAGACCGGTCTCCCCACCGGAAAGCGGGTCCATAATGCCCTGATCGTGACAAAGGTCTTTGACAAGGGATCACCGAAGCTCTACCAGGCCCTTGCCACAGGGGAAAGAATGAGCGATGTGACAATGAAGTATTACAGGATTAACCCTTCCGGCAATGAAGAGCATTACTTTACGATCAAACTGGAAGACGCCATCATCGTCTCCATCAAACCATGGATACCGAATGCCCTGGACCCGGCCAGGGAGAGTTTTACCCACATGGAGGATGTCTCCTTCACCTACTCGAAAATCATCTGGACCTGGGAGATCGACGGGGTTGAAGCCCAGGATTCATGGCAGGTCCCTAAATGATGCGAGGGGATTCCGCCCCGGGTAAGGAAAAGTATCTCCTGTAAAGGGCCAACCGTGATTTCCTGAATTTCGGGAAAGATTGTTCGGCTGGATGGAGAAAGGCGAAAGAGGAGCGAATTATGGCGCTGAACATCTACGTATGGATAAGGGGGGAGCAGGCAGGGGAGGTCAGGGGAGATAGCACCGTAACAAGCATGAACCGTGAGGGGTCAATTGAGGCCATTGAGTTTGAGCACAAGGTTCAAATCAACCGTGAGGCCTCGGGAATGCTCACAGGGGAACGATCCCATGGCCCGATCACCATCAAAAAGTTGATCGACCGATCTTCTCCCATTCTCCATCAGATCCTCTGTAATTTTGATCCAGTAGAGGTCACAATAAAATTTTACAGGCCCAGCCCTGTAGGAGATGGCACCACCGAGCAATTTTACACCATCCGGCTGAGGCAGGGCCACATCTCATCGATCAAGACCATCCTTCCGAATACCTTGGCCGATAGCACAGTTAGCCTTCCAGCAATGGAAGAGGTCTCCTTCGTTTTCGGGGAAATCACCTATACCTATTCGAGCGGCAGTACCAGTTCGGAGCATACCGACGAATGGCAAACCCATTCGTAGGAACTGAATTCTTATGAGAGAAGAAAGGCTTCTGGAGCGACTTCAATCTTGGGAGAAGGAACCGGCGAGACGGGGCAAGGAAAACCCCCGGAGGACCATTGACTCGATCATCAGGCATTTGCAACGAATCCTTAACACCAAACACGGGAATGTTCCCATTGCAGAGGACTACGGAACGCCTGACTTCACGGATTTTTTCCTCACCCTTCCTAAAACGGAGACCAATCCGAAGAGGGAGATTGAGAAGGCGATCCGTCTGGCCATCCAGAAATATGAGCCACGGCTCAGGGGAGTGAGGGTCAACCTGATCGATTCCGATGAGGGAGAGGCAGATGGGTATACCGATCCCCTGACGATCCGGTTCCAGATCACAGGGAGACTTTATACGGAATCGAAGACCCAGGTCTTCTTGGAGACCACTGTTGACAACGAAGGAAAAGTAAATATTGTGGGCTGATCATTCAACTCATGCCTATCATTATTATCAATCGAATAATAAAATAGTGGGGGCGACTTTCCGTGGTCGCCTGTTTATTAGCCCACGGCGAAACCCCCTTTATCTCGTTTAATTAGGCTATTCGCCGCAAGTTAACCCATGTTCAACCGTTACTTTCAGGAAGAGCTGTCACACCTCAAAGACCTCGGCAAGGAATTCTCCATGGCCCACCCGGCCCTTGCTCCGATGCTGGCCGGAACAACTCCGGACCCGGATGTGGAGCGCCTGCTCGAGGGCGTGGCCTTTCTCACGGCCCTTCTGAGGCAGAAACTGGATGATGAGTTTCCTGAGATCATCAATGAACTGATGCAGTTGATCTGGCCTCACTATCTCAGGCCCATCCCCTCCACCACCCTGATTGCCTTTGCCCCGAAACCCATCCTCCGGCAATCCATGACCATCCCTCCGGGAATACAGATTTCGTCCGTTCCCGTGGAGGGGACCTCCTGCCTCTTTCGGACCTCCTATGGGGTGGAAGTCCATCCTCTTTCGCTCTTAGATGCCACTTTTGCACAGCCCTCCGGACAGCCTCCTACGATCAAGCTCCTCTTCGAGTTGAAAGGGGTGAAACTTTCGGATTGGGAACCCGGGTCACTGAGGCTCTTTCTTGCAGGAGACTACCCCGATGCCTCTGACCTCTATCTTCTTCTCCGGCGCCATCTGAGCCGGATTCTTCTTAACCCCGTTGAAAAAGGCAGCCCCTGCTGGCTTGAACCGGAATGTTTAAAGCCGGTCGGCTTTTCGGAGAAGGAAGCCCTGATCCCTTACCCTTCACATGCCTTCCCGGGCTACCGGATCATTCAGGAATATTTCATCTCTCCTCAAAAATTCCTTTTTCTCGATCTGAGTGGCTGGAAAAGATGGCAGGGAAGGGGGAAAGGCTCTCGCTTTGAAGTCCATTTTGAGCTCTCTGACCTTCCCTTCCCGGCTCCCCGTATCAAAAAAGATGACTTTTCCCTCTCGGTGACCCCAGCAATCAATCTTTTTCCCCATGAGGCTGATCCCATTCAGATCGACCACCGTAAGACGAAATATCTGATCCGGCCTTCGGGTTCCAATCCCGAGCACCATCAGGTCTATTCCGTAGTGAGTGTGGCCGGATATATTCAGGGAACAGCAGAAGAGAGGCATTATGTCCCTTTTGAAGTCTTCAATCCCGACCCTCAGGCCAACCCGGTCTATCGCGTGATCATACGGCAGTCTCCCCTCCGGGAGATGTTCGATTTCTTCCTTTCGGTTGCCTATCCTCCTTCGGCAGGCTCTCCCCCCTCCGAAACCCTCTCCATTCAACTCCTCTGCAGCAACGGAGGTCTGCCTGAAAATCTTCGACTGGGTGACATCTCTCTTCCCACCAGCAGTTCTCCTGATTCGGTGGAATTTAAAAATATCCAGGCCCCCACGTTCAGCCTACTTCCCCCTCTGGAAGGGAGAAAGGAAGGTGAGAAGGGCGGGGAGAACCTGAGATGGCGCCTTCTGGCCCACCTCTTTCTCAACACCCTCTCTCTCTCCCGCACGGAGAATTTAAAGGCCCTTCTTGAGCAGTATATCTTTCCGGGAAGCCGCAACCGGACCCAGACCCAGGCCAATCGAAAACGGATCGAAGGCATAGAAGGTCTTGAGGCAAGGCCCTGCGACCGTATCGTCTCCGGCATCATGATGCGGGGTCAGGAAATCGAACTGAAAATGCGTCAGGAGAAATTTGCAAGCCAGGGGGATATGTATCTTTTCGGATCTGTCTTGGATCACTTCCTGGGCAACTACGCCTCCCTCAACCATTTTACCCGGTTGACCGTCCAGGAGGTGACAAAGGGAGATGTCTATCAATGGCCGGCGAGGATAGGGGATCACCCCCTCATTTAAAATCGGACCTGCTTGAAAAAGCCCACGAGTTCTCCTTCTTTCAGGTGATGAGGCTTCTGCGCCTTCTCATCTCCAAACCCGAAATTCTCGGAACAAAGGAGTCCGTGGATGAGGAACATATTCGGGTCCGGCCAGAACTCTCCCTCTCTTTCCCTCCTGCGGATGTGGCGAAGGTCGAGGAGACCGACCCTGAAAGACCCCTCTATTCCATCACGGCCACACTCCTCGGACTTTACGGCTCTTCCTCCCCCCTTCCCAACTTCTATACGGAAGACCTTCTTGACGAAGCCTCCGAGGATATGTCCGTTACCCGGGACTTTATTGACATCTTCAACCATCGCCTCTACCTTCTCCTCTTTCGCTGCTGGACCAAGTACCGTCTCTTTCTCAAGGTGGTCGAAGAGAATAACCCCGGAGTCCTCGAAAAGCTCTTCTGCCTGATCGGCCTTGGAGAAAGGGCTTTGAGAAAGGATCTGCCGGAGCCCTATTCCCTGATCCGGTATACGGGTCTTTTCACCCAATTCCCGAAATCGGCCTCCGGGCTAAGGACCCTGCTTCAGGATGCCCTGGGAGGGATTCCCGTGGAGGTTATCCCCTGTCTGAAGAGGGTGGTCAGGATCCCTCCTGATCAGAGGCTTTTGACCGGAACCGCTGGAAATTCCCTCGGGGAGGATAGTTTCCTTGGCGAGGAGATCGAGGACCGAATGGGAAAATTCCGTCTCCGGATCGGTCCGCTGCAAAGCGGACCTTTTCATTCCCTCCTTCCGGGAAGTCCGGACCATGAAAGGGTTGCCTTCCTGACGAAGTTCTATCTTCTCGATGTTCTGGAGTTTGACATCGAGCTGATTCTCAAACAAAGAGAGGCCGAGACCGCTTGCCTCGGAGGGTCACAGTGGTCAAGGCTCGGCCTCGATACCTGGGTTTTCTCCCTCGGACATCTGGATGAAGTGGGAGTGATCTTTCCACCACAATATTCTTAAGGAGCCAAATCGATGATTACCGTTGACATTAAAACTCTCTTAAATCGTCTGAATCCTTATTGCACGCGGGCACTGGAAGGAGCTGCAGGTCTCTGTGTCTCACGCGCCCATTACGAAGTGACCATCGAACATCATCTGACCAAACTTCTCGAAGAACCTCAATCCGATCTCCCGCTTATCCTCCGGCAGTTCGATCTCGATGCGGGAAAGGTGAAGAAGGCCATTGATCAGACGATTGAGGAATTCCGGGCAGGCAATGCGGCCAAGCCCGTCTTCTCTCTGCTCCTCCTGGAATGGTTCCAGGATGCCTGGCTGATCTCTTCGGTTGATCTCGAAGAGAATCGAATCCGGTCAGGAGCCCTCCTTCTGGCCTTTCTGGCCAAACCTGTCCAGTTTTCGTCAGGCCGGTTTGTGGATCTTCTCCGCTCCATCAGCCGGGAAGCCCTTCTTTCTCAATTCGGAAATATTTTGAAGAGTTCGATCGAGCAACCCTCTCTTGCTGAGAGGCAGGTTCGGGAGGCAGGTCCTCCTGGAGAAGGCACCGCACTGGCCCGTTTCTGTGTCGATTTTACAAAGAAGGCCGCCTCCGGAGAGATTGATCCGGTTTTTGGCCGGGACCGGGAGATCCATCAGATGATCGATATCCTGGCCCGTAGAAGGAAGAACAATCCCATTGCCGTGGGTGAGGCAGGAGTGGGAAAGACGGCTGTAGTGGAAGGCCTGGCCCTGAGGGTCGTGGAGGGAGATGTCCCTGATATTCTCAAAGGGGTGACCATCTTAGGGTTGGATATGGGGCTCCTTCAAGCCGGCGCAGGAGTCAAAGGCGAGTTTGAAAATCGGCTCAAGTCTGTCATCAATGAGATCAAGGCCTCTCCCAAACCGATCATTCTCTTTATCGATGAGGCCCATACCCTGATCGGAGCAGGAGGCCCAACCGGTGGAAGCGATGCGGCCAATCTCTTAAAACCCGCCCTGGCACGAGGTGAGCTCCGGACGATTGCCGCCACCACCTGGTCGGAATATAAGAAATATTTTGAGAAGGATGCAGCCCTTGCCCGGCGGTTCCAGCTGGTGAAACTGGATGAACCCTCGGTGGAGACCGCGATCCTGATCCTTAGAGGATTGAAGAGCAAATATGAGGAGGCCCACGGCGTGGTCGTCCGGGATGACGCCATTGTGGCGGCCGCTGATCTCTCCAGCCGTTACATCTCCGGCCGGCAGCTACCGGATAAGGCAGTGGATCTCCTTGACACAAGTGCGGCACGGGTCAAAATCCATCTGACCGCCAAACCCGATATCCTCGAAGATAAGGAACGCACGATTCAGGCCCTCGAACGGGAGAAGAAGGCCCTCGAGCGGGATCAGCTTCACGGCCTTGAAATCGATCGCACCCGACCTCAGGAGTTAGAGGAGAAGGTCCATGCCTTGAAACAGGAGGTGGTGCAACTTCAGGAGCGATGGCTCAAGGAGAAGGAGCTTGCCCAACATCTCATTGACCTCCGAAAGCAACTCTATGAATTAAAAACTCAGGGGAGTTCTGAAGAGAAGCTTTCCGAAGTGAAAAAGAGAATCGATGAGGTCTCTCTCGAGCTTTCAGTTCTGCAGAAGGATTCCCTTCTGATCAAGACAGAGGTCGATCCGGATGGGGTGGCCAAAGTCGTCTCAGACTGGACAGGGATTCCACTGGGAAAAGTCCTTCGGGACGAGGCCAAAAACATCCTCGGTCTCGAGGACAACCTCAAGCTGAGGATCAAAGGACAGGATGAGGCCCTGGCGATCATCACGCAGGTGATCAAGGCTGCAAAGGCAGGTCTGAAAGATCCCCAGCAGCCCCTCGGTGTCTTCCTCCTGGTCGGACCGAGCGGTGTGGGAAAGACAGAGACTGGACTGGCCATTGCCGATCTCCTCTTCGGCGGAGATCAATACCTGGTCACGATCAACATGAGCGAGTTTCAGGAGTCCCATACGGTGAGCCGCCTGATCGGCTCGCCTCCGGGTTATGTGGGATACGGGGAAGGGGGGATCCTCACCGAGGCTGTTCGCCAGCGGCCTTACTCCGTGGTCCTGATCGACGAATGCGAAAAGGCCCACATCGATGTGATGAACCTCTTCTATCAGGTCTTTGATAAGGGCATGCTCTCCGATGGAGAAGGCCGGGTGATCGATTTCAAAAACACGGTCCTCTTTTTAACAAGTAACCTCGCATCTGATGTGATCACCCAGCTCTGCTCCTCCGGAACAAGACCTTCCATCGAAACAGTAACTACGGCCATCCGTCCCATCCTGAGCCACCACTTCAAGCCCGCGCTGCTCGCCCGGATGACCGTCGTTCCCTTCTACACCCTCGATCCCAAATTCATCCGGGAGATTGTGGGACTCAAACTCGATAGGCTGGCCAGGCGAATGGCGGAAAGCCACAAGATCAAATTGATCACCTCTCCGGAAGTCATTGACCGGATCTCAGGACGCTGTACAGAGGTTGAAACTGGAGCGAGAAATATCGATCACATCTTGAACGGAACCATCCTTCCTCATATGTCCCGTGAGATCCTCGGACGCCTGAGCGAAGGGGCCATGCTCTCGGAGATCCATTTGAAGATGGCTGAAGACGGTTCCTTCAAGGTTGATTTCGGAGGTTAAAGATGGCACCGAAGCAGACCGCCCACGAGTCCAGATTTCTATTCGAGGTGTTGGGGGTATCCTATGTGACATCGGTGAAGGCATTTAAACTGGTGGAGCGCATCTCCTCGCCCTTTGAGCTCCACGTCTCCCTGGTTTCCGAAGAGGAGATCAACTTCGACGAGGTGGTTGGAAAAGAGGCCCTCCTCACCCTGCTCGGGGAGGAGAACGATCGCTACCTTCACGGCATTCTCCGTCAATTTATCCAGAATGGAAGCAAGGGCCGTTTCTATTTCTATGAGGCGGAGGTTATCCCTTCCCTCTGGCTTCTCTCCCTCGAGCAGGATTGCCGGATCTTCCAGAATAAAAAAGTCGAGGACATCATCAGGCAGGTTCTCCAGGACGGCGGTATCACGGGTGACCGTTTCAATTTCCGGCTCCAGGGTAAATATCCGGAGCGGGAGTACTGCGTTCAGTATCGTGAGACCGACCTCGATTTTATCTCGCGCCTTTGCGAGGAGGAAGGGATCTTCTATTTCTTCGAACATGCCAAGGATAAACATGTGCTCGTTTTCGGTGACAGCACGATCGCCTATCAGACGATCGAGGGAGAAAAGGAGATCACCTTCAATCCCACCATCGGGATGGTGCCGGACCGGGAGTATGTCTACGATTTGGCCTTCTCTCAAAAGGTCTTTTCCGGAAAGATGACACGAAGGGACTTTAATTTTGAGAAGCCCACTCTTGATCTGACGACCAAGGAGCAGGATAAGTCGTATTCCAAATTGGAGATCTATGACTACCCGGGGAGGTATATTGAAGAGGGCCGGGGAAAAGGTCTGACCAAGGTACGCCTCGAGGAGTCCATGACCTTTAAAGAGAAGGCCGCGGGCAAGAGCACCTCTCCCCGCTTCATCCCTGGGTTCAAATTCAAATTGATTGACCATGAGCGTAAAAGTTTCAATCAGGAATATCTTATTGCGGAAGTTTGCCATGAAGGCCAACAACCCCAGGCGCTCCAGGAACTGGCTGATCCCAAAGAGAAGTTTAGCTATTCGAATGATTTTATCTCCATTCCCTCCTCTGTCGTCTTCAGGCCGGAGAGAAAAACCCCCAGGCCCGTAGTCAAAGGAATTCAGACTGCTGTAGTCGTAGGACCGAAGGATGAAGAGATCTACACGGATAAGTATGGCCGGATCAAGGTTCAATTCCACTGGGACAGGGAGGGGAAGAAGGACGACAAGTCCTCCTGCTGGATCAGGGTCGCAAGCATCTTTGCGGGTGGCCAGTACGGGTCCATCTTCACGCCGAGAATCGGACAGGAGGTGATTGTCGACTTCCTCGAAGGGGATCCCGACCAGCCTCTGATTACAGGCAGGGTCTACAATGGGGATCATATGCCCCCTTACACCCTTCCCGACGAGAAGACAAAGAGCACGATCAAGACAAACAGCTCCATCGGAGGAGATGGCTTCAATGAAATCCGGTTTGAAGATAAAAAAGGCGAGGAACAGCTCTTCATCCATGCGGAGAAAGATGTTGATATCCGTGTGAAGAACGATCGCAGGGAGCTGGTCGGCAACGACCGGAATCTCGTTGTCAAGAGGGATCTGAAGGAGAAGATCGAATTCGATAAGCATGTGATGGTCGAAAAGAGCGAGTTTCGGGAGGTCAAGAGTGATTACAACCTGAAAGTAGGCGGAAAGAAGGCCGAGGAGGTAACGGGTTCTTCCTCTCTCAAAGTCACGGGCAATATGATTGAGAGCTTTAATGCGAATCATAGCGAAAATGTGACAGCGACCTACCATTTAAAAGGCATGAATGTAAAGATCGAAGGGATGACCGGTATCGAACTCAAGGTAGGGGGAAGCAGTATTGTTCTCACTCCGGCGGCGATCTTTATCCAGGGAAGTCCTCTGGTCAATATCAATAGTGGCAGTGGTCCGCCGGTAGCACCGGCCTCTGCTGCCCTTGTGCCTCCGGCACCTCCAGCAGAGCCTGCGATGGCCGCAAGCGCCTCTCCAGGTGAGGAACGGCATAAGGCGAATGAGGAAAAGAAGTCCTGGATCGAGATTGAACTGGTTGACGAGGAGGATAATCCCGTTCCAGGCGAGCGGTACAAGGTGACCCTGCCCGACGGGAAAACCGTTGCAGAGGGAACCTTGGATGAGAAGGGTTTTGCAAGGGTCGAAGGCATTGATCCCGGGACATGTAAAATTACCTTTCCAAATTTAGATAAAGACGCCTGGGAGAAGGCATAAGGAGGATCGATATGTTTCCTGCAGCAAGAGTAGGTGATCCCATCACGCACGATCAGATTGTGCCGAGTGGCATCATTGGCCCACCCATGCCGGGCCGAGCTCCGACGGTCCTGATCGAATATCTTCCGGCCGCAGTGGTTGGAGATTTTGTAACCTGTACTGGCGCACTGTCTGCCGGTATCGCCCATCCGCCTCAGGCAGGCCCGCCGCCTTCGACACCTCCCTCTGTTCCAATCGTCAAGGGAAGTGCCACAGTGATGATCAACTTTTTGCCTGCCGCCCGCTGGATTGTGGATATGGCTGCCTGTGGCGCTTTTCTGGGCGACTCCAAATTGGCAGCCACCCGCACGGTATTGATTGGAGGATAGGGTAAGGAATGAATCCCCTGGCGAATCCTCAAGCAAAAGGACCTGTTCAAAAAGGCTCTGCCACAGATGGGAAGTGGCATTGCATCCGTCAGGGAGAGACCATCGGGAGCCTTGCTAAAAAGAATGGCCACCTTCCAGAAACGATCTGGAATCATTCCGCCAATGGGGATCTAAAAACCAGGCGAAAAAATCAAAACATCCTTCTTCCCGGAGACTGGGTCTTTATCCCTGATAAACGCCTGAAAGAGGAATCAGGAGGTACGGAAACCCGGCACCGTTTTAAGGTGAAGATCCCATCACAAACTCTTGTGCTTCAAATTATTCCTGCCACGCGACCAATCCATTTAAACACCCGGAAACCACAAAGGCCGATCCCTTATACTTTATCGATTGGAAACCGGACGATTGAGGGTGAAACCGAGAGCGAAGGCATCCTCCGTGTAGAAAATGTGCCGCTGGATGCGGATCGGGCCATCCTAACCATATTCGGCCGTCCGATCCAGGTCCTGATCGGGCACCTTGATCCGGAGGATGAGGACTCAGGAATTCAAGGAAGGTTACACAATCTCGGATATGTCCGGCGAGGAATAGCGCCCACCTCCGGACCTCAGATGCAGTCTGCCTTGAGGACTTTTCAAAGTTTAAATAATCTTCAGCCGACTGGAGAAGCCAATCCAGAAACCCGGGAGAAGCTTAAAGACCTCAATCAAATTTAAGGGAAGGAAAAGTATTAATGGTCGATGAACCCGCTGAATCAGCAGGAAGTGAGTTGCCCGATCCTCTTTATCGGGCAAGCACGTTCAGTAGCAACAGATGGGGCAACCTCTTAAATTTTCTGGCTGCTCCAGAATCAACGAACACCTTCCATCTTCGCAATATAGTTGTCCTCTACGACCAGAATCCTGAGCACCACGTCACCCGTTTAATCGGTAATATTGCGGAAAACGGGGGCAGAAGTGGAGGCTGTCTCTGGTGCTACCAGCGGCTACTCAGCCGATTCTTTCACAACCATCAGGTGGAACTTGCGGCATGGTGGTGGGAAGAAGGAAGAACGGATGATCAGAGGCGTGAAAGATTAGAGGCAGTCAAAGAAGACCATGCCTCTGCCGTCAATCGGGAAGAGCATCCTGTCTTGATCGGGACCATGCCCGATATGAGCACGTTTCAGAATCGGGGCCAAAGCCTCCACAGTGAACTCGACGCCATTGACAATATCCTTAACCCCGGGGCCATGCGGGAGAGTGTGGATGAGGTGGCGAATTTCATCATCAGCGTCGGCCGTTTGTTCGGTCCCATTAACATCATTGCATCCGTCCATCATGGATTTAGCAATAAGATCCATCTCGGAGGCGAATTGACGAACGGACAGATCGACTCATTCGTAGACCGGATTCAGGAATTTCTCGCAGATGATATCCGGTGGATCTTTTTCGCTTGCTCGACCGCTGGCGACGACCAACATCCTTATCAACCCGATACTTCTCCTTTTGCCCAGCGTTTTCAGCAGTCTCTTGCCCGAACAAAACCCCAGGCTGAAACCTGGGGCCATCTCGGCCCGGGAGATACGATGGAACGCCCCTATCTGGTCAGATTCAGAGGAGGAGGCGCTGTTTCTCTTTTCGACCACTGTCTTCAGGGGGCCGAGCGTCTGGGTGATGCTTACAATCTCTTTAAACCTACTCTGCGCCGGTCTTTCGAGGATATGGGCTATGGCCAGGGGGATTGGCCCAGCGCGGAAGACGCCATTCACTTTATTCCTCTATGGCCCGTCGATTTTGAACAGACCGCTTTACAGAGGAGATGTCTGGAGGCTTGGAGGCGGCGTTTAGAGGGACAATAAAGAAAAGAAGAGAAAATACATGCCCGAATACAAAGTCAAACAGGGAGATTGTCTTTCAAGCATTTCAGCCAGGTATGGGCTCTTCTGGGAGAAAGTCTGGAATCATCCGAAGAATGCCAAGTTAAAAGAGAAGCGCAAAGACCCCAATGTCCTCTACCCGGGAGATGTGGTCTTCATTCCAGATAAAGGAGAAAAACAGGAGTCTGGTGCCACCGAGCAGAGACATCGCTTTAAAAAGAAAGGAACGCCAGCCAAATTGCGATTGAGGATCATGGAGGAATCCGTTGAGGAGGAAGAAGCCCCACCGCCAAGCTCATCTCCATCACAACCTCAGGATACGAAGAACGTCGTTTTCGAAGATCCACTATTTGAGCCCAGCTCTCAGGAGGATAGACCTCGCCGAAACATACCCTATATCCTTGACATTGATGGGAATCTCACCGAAGGGAGAACGGATGATGATGGGATGAT
>CAZXMB010000017.1:0-24987 GCA_964641715.1 uncultured Syntrophaceae bacterium | reverse complement strand
GGTCGGACCGTGGGAGCAGGCGTCATCAGTGACGTGGTCGAATAAGACGGAAAGGGGTTAGGAGATGACAACACAGAAGATCAGGGTCTGCCTCAAATCTTATGACCATAAACTTCTGGACAAATCAACCGCTGAGATTGTCGATACGGTTCGACGAACCGGTGCGAGTATCGCAGGCCCAATTCCCCTTCCCATCAAGATCAATCGATATACGGTTCTGAGATCGCCCCATGTGGATAAAAAATCAAGAGAGCAGTTTGAAATTCGTACCCATAAACGACTGATCGATATTCTGGAGCCAACCCAGCAAACGGTGGATGCACTCATGAAACTCGATCTGGCCGCCGGAATTGATGTGGAGATCAAACTGTAAGGAATAAAAAGGTATGAAACGGACACTGGGAATCATCGGTAGAAAAATAGGGATGACTCAGGTCTTTCAGGAAGACGGTTCTGTCGTCCCGGTTACGGTCGTGGAGGCGGGTCCCTGCTGGGTGATCCAGAAGAAGACCAAGGCAAAGGACGGCTACGAGGCCCTTCAGCTCGGCTTTCTCCCAAAGAATGCGAAGAGGGTCAATCAGCCCCTCTCCGGCCATTTTAAGAAGGCAGGGGTTGGAGCGGTCTCATATATGAAAGAGTTTCGGATGGAAGATACCTCAGGATATGAATTGGGTCAGGAGATTAAGGTGACGCTCTTTAAACCGGGAGATTTCGTGGATGTCACCGGTTTGTCCAAGGGAAAAGGGTTTGCCGGTGTGATCAAGCGTCATGGGTTTCGTGGTTCTCCGGGGTCCCATGGGACGCATGAATATTTCCGGCACGGGGGATCGGTTGGCTCTGCCACCTTTCCTCATCATGTCTTTAAAGGTCTGAAGATGCCGGGTCAGTATGGAAATAGCAGGGTGACCATTCAAAATATTAAGGTCTTAGATATCAAGGAGGATCAGAACCTTCTCCTTCTCAGGGGAGGGATTCCCGGAAGTCACAATGGCTGGGTCCTCGTTCGAAGCGCAACGAAGAAGGGTTCTGCGACTGCATCGGCTTAAGGAAGAAAGATCATGACCACATTTGCTATTCATGATATCCATCACCAGAAAGTGAGAGAGATCGAACTGGATGACCGGATCTTCAACGCCAAGATCAACCCCTCTCTTTTCTATGACACCGTCCGGCTGTACCTGGCCTCCCAAAGAAAGGGAAGTTCTGCCACCAAGAATAAGTCTCTGGTCCGGGGAGGAGGAGCAAAACCCTGGCGGCAGAAGGGGACGGGTAGGGCTCGAGCGGGTTCCCGGAGCTCTCCTCTTTGGAGGGGAGGAGGGACCATTTTCGGCCCGATGCCGAGAGACTATTCCTTCTCGCTTCCCCGAAAGGTAAAGAAAGCAGCCCTCTGGGCCGCCCTCAGTTTAAAGCGTCAGGAGGGGAAATTGATCTTACTCGATCAATTTCCGTTAAATGGATTTAAGACCCGGGAGGTTCTCGGAATATTGAAGGAACTCGAAGTGGCCGATGGTCTCATCGTCACTGCCGAAAAGCACCCCTTTCTCGAGCGATCCGTTCGGAATATTTCAGGCATGGAGGTCGTCCGGCTGGAAAATCTTCAGGTCTATGAGATCCTCAACCATGAACATTTGATTCTGCTGAGCGAAGCAGTGGAGAAGCTACAAGGGGCCTTTGTGTCATGAAAGAACCAGAAAAGATTATTCGAAGACCTCTGGTCACCGAGAAAAGTACACACCAGAAAGAGGAGAGCCGTCAATATGCCTTCGAGGTGAACCCAAAGGCCAATAAGATTGAGATCAAATCAGCGGTTGAGCAGCTCTTTAAGGTTAAGGTGGTGGAGGTCCGAACCCTCAACATACTGGGAAAGATGAAACGTTTGGGACGGAGATATGGAAAGAGGCCTGATTGGAAAAAGGCCATCGTCACCCTGAGAGAGGGGGACCGTATCGATTTCTTTGAAGGAGCCTAAAACCATAAATTCGAAATCCATAGTTTTGAATTTGGAATTTCGGCCATTTGAATTTGTTTGGGATTTCGGATTTAGAATTTTGGATTTCATGGAGTGAAGAGATGGGTATTAAAAAATTTCGGCCGACATCTCCCGGCAGACGGTTTATGACCGTATCCGATTACGGAGAGATTACCTCCGTTCAGCCTGAGCGAAGCCTCCTTATCCCTTTGAAGAAAACAGGAGGGAGAAACTCCTATGGAAGGGTTACCGCCTGGCATCGGGGAGGGGGACACAGAAGGATTTATCGCCTGATCGATTTCAAAAGGAATAAAAGAGAGATCCCGGCCAAAGTCGCCCAGATCGAGTATGATCCCAATCGATCCGCCCGAATTGCATTGCTCCATTATCGCGACGGGGAGAAACAATATATCCTTTCCCCCGATCAACTCAAGGTCGGCGATCAAATCATCGCCAGCCCCAATGCGGACATCAAACCCGGTAATGCCCTTCCATTAAGAAATATTCCTACGGGAACGCTCATTCATAATGTAGAACTCAAGGTGGGCAAAGGAGGTCAGATCATCCGCAGTGCCGGTACCTCCGGACAATTGATGGCCAAGGAAGGGAAATATGCCCATGTTAAACTTCCCTCCGGCGAGGTCCGATTGGTTCTTCAGGATTGCTATGCGACCATCGGACAGGTCAGCCATATTGAGCATGAAAATATCTCCCTTGGAAAGGCAGGGCGAAAGAGGTGGTTGGGTTGGCGCCCTGTGGTCAGAGGGGTGGCCATGAACCCGATCGATCACCCCCTCGGGGGCGGTGAGGGAAAGAGCTCCGGTGGAAGGCCTGCCTGTACCCCCTGGGGTGTTCCCGAGAAAAAGACCCGAAAAAATAAGTCAACCAACAAATATATTCTGAAGAGGAGAGATTGATGGCCCGTTCACTCAAGAAGGGACCCTTTGTGGATGGACATTTGTTAAAAAAAGTGGAAGAGGCTCGGAGGCTGAAGGAGGGGAAGGTGATCAAGACCTGGTCCAGGCGGTCCACGATCCTTCCTGAGATGGTCGGATTAACTTTCGCCGTTCATAATGGAAAGAAGTTTATTCCCGTCTTCATTACAGAGGAGATGGTGGGTCATAAATTGGGTGAGTTCTCTCCCACCCGAATTTTCCATGGCCACTCCGGGGATCGCAAGACAAAGGTGAAAGGGAAGGCAGCCTAAGAGGGGAAGGGACAGGAGATGGAAGTCAGGGCTAAATTGAGATTTGCACGTTTGGCGCCCAGTAAGGCAAAGCTCGTGGCGGATCTGATCCGGGGGAAAGGATCCGAAGAGGCAATGAATATCCTTTCTTTCACCAAGAAAGCTGCCGCCGGGGTGATCAAAAAATTATTGAAGTCAGCCATCGCCAATGCCAATCAGAGGAAGACGATCGATGTGGATCGCCTTTATGTGAAAAAGATCTCTGTGGATCAGGGGCCGACCTGGAAGCGTTACACCCCTCGAGCTCTGGGCCGGGCAACGATGATCCGGAAAAGAACAAGCCACATCACCATTGTCCTGGATGAAAAGTGAAAGGAGGCGCCACCTTGGGTCAGAAAGTGCATCCTACCGGTTTTCGATTGGGATTTATTAAAGATTGGAGTTCCCGTTGGTTTGCCGAGAGGGATTATCCCCAGCTTCTCATTGAAGATATCAGGATCCGAGACTTTTTGAAGAAAAAACTTTATCATGCAGGGGTCTCAAGGATTGAGATTGAGCGGGCAGCCAGTAAGGCAAAGAAGGCAAAGGTGACGATCCATACCGCCCGTCCCGGGATCATCATCGGGAAGAAGGGGGCTGAGGTGGAGAACCTCAAAAAGGAGCTCCAGAAGATGACCCAGAAAGAGATCTTCATCAGTATCCAGGAGGTCAAACGGGCAGAGATCGATGCCCAATTGGTAGCTGAAAATGTAGCCCTCCAACTGGAACGACGGGTGGGGTTTCGAAGGGCAATGAAAAGGGCCGTAGGATCGGCGATAAAGCTGGGAGCAAAAGGAATCAAGATCTTTTTGGCAGGAAGATTGGGGGGAGCGGAGATGGCCAGAAGTGAGTGGTACCGGGAAGGACGAGTCCCCCTTCATACCCTTCGGGCCGATATCGATTTCGGCCTGGCTGAAGCCAGGACGACTTACGGGGCCATCGGTGTCAAGGTATGGATCTTTAAAGGAGAGGTCTTCTCGACGAAGGAAGGAGAGGAGCGGGCAGCTTAGATAAATCAGGAATAATGGAATATTGGAATGATGGAATAATGTGAAAATCCAAAGATTTTTTATCAACCCAATATTCCAATGTTCCAGCATTCCATTTTTCCTAAACAGGATGAAGTGTTATGTTGATGCCGAAGAAAACAAAATATCGAAAGATGCAGAGGGGAAAGATGAGGGGGGTCGCCTCCCGTGGACATACCCTGAACTTTGGTGATTTCGGGCTTCAAGCTCAGGAATGTGGTTGGTTGACTTCCCGGCAGATCGAGGCGGCACGAATTGCCATGACGCGATTCATCAAAAGGACAGGTCGGATCTGGATCCGCATCTTTCCCGATAAACCGATCACCAAAAAGCCTGCAGAGACTCGAATGGGGAAGGGAAAAGGCCCGCCCGAAGACTGGGTGGCGGTCATCCGGCCAGGCAGGATTCTCTATGAGATGGAGGGAGTTCCGGAGGAAAGGGCAAGGGAGGCCTTCCTCCTGGCATCTCATAAGCTTCCCATCAGAACAAAGTTCATCATGAGGGGGATCCATCCATGAAAGCAAAGGACCTCCGGCTCCTGAGCGAAGGGGAATTGCTTGAGAAGGAGAAGGGGCTCCATGAGGAGCTCCTCAATCTTCGTTTTCAACATGCGACCGGGCAATTGGAGAATGTGGCACGTATTCCTCAGGTCAAACGGGATATCGCCCGGGTGAAGACGATCCTCAAAGAGAAGACGCCGGCTAAAGGGAAATAGAGACCATGGGAGAAAGAGGAAAACAGAAGACATTAACGGGCTTTGTCACAAGCGATAAAATGGATAAGACCGTGGTGGTGATGGTGAACCGTCTGGTCCTGCACCCTGTTTACAAGAAATACATTCGAAAAAGGAAAAAGGTGAAGGCTCATGACGAGAAGAACGAATGCCATACGGGCGATAAGGTCTTACTCATCGAGACTCGCCCTCTCAGCCGTGACAAACGATGGCGGGTCAAGGAAATCCTTGAGCGGGCCGCCTAACGACAATGGAAAGTTGAATGGTGGAGGGAGAAGGTGGTTTTGAAAAGCATTTTTCACCCACCCCTTTTCACTTTCTCCTCTCAAACGGGAGTGGATTATGATCCAGATGCGGACTATCCTCGAAGTGGCCGATAATTCAGGAGCCAAAAGATTGGGATGCGTGAAAGTCCTCGGTGGGACACGTCGCAAGTATGCAACCCTGGGCGATATCATCGTCGTCTCAGTAAAAGACGCCTTACCTAATTCCAAGATTAAAAAAGGGGATGTCGTTCGAGCGGTGATTGTCCGGACGAAGAAGGAGGTCAAACGTCCCGATGGTTCATACATCAAGTTTGATGACAATTCTGCAGTGCTGATCAACCCCCAAGGGGAGCCCATCGGGACACGGATCTTTGGCCCCGTGGCCAGGGAGCTTCGTGCAAAACGATTTATGAAGATCATCTCTTTGGCTCCAGAAGTCCTGTGAAGGAGAGATAGTTGAATGATCGTCCAAAAATTTCATATCAAAAAGAATGACCTTGTAATGGTCGTCAACGGCAGGGAGAAGGGCAAAAGCGGCCGTGTCTTAAGAGTCCTTCCGGAAAAAGAGAAGCTGATTATCGAAAAGATCAACTTCATTAAGCGGCACACCCGTCCCCACGGCCAACAGAAACAGGGGGGGATTATCGAGAAAGAGGCTCCGCTCCATGTCTCCAATGTAATGCTCCTCTGTGAGAAGTGTAACAAGCCTGTCCGGATCGGTCACCGCCTCATCGAGGGAGACAGGAAGGTTCGGTTCTGCCGAAAATGCGGGGAACTCTTTGATAAATAGGTGATACCATGGCTAAGCTGAAAGAGGTCTATCAGGAGAAAGTGGTGCCTGCGCTGATTAAACGATTTAGTTACAGGAATAAGATGGAAGTCCCCAGGCTGGAAAAGATCGTTATCAATATGGGATTGGGGGAGGCGATCCAAAATATAAAGATTCTTGACTCCGCTGTTCAGGAGTTGAGCCTCATCACGGGACAGAAGGCTGTGATCACCAAGGCTAAAAAGTCGATTGCCCAGTTTAAATTGAGATCGGGAATGCCAATCGGCGCGGTGGTCACTCTTCGAAAAGAGAGGATGTATGAGTTCTTCAATCGTCTCGTTAATGTTGCTCTGCCAAGGGTAAGGGACTTTAAGGGCCTCTCCGGTAAGTCTTTTGATGGTAGGGGAAATTACGCTCTCGGTCTTCGTGAACAGTTGATTTTCCCGGAGATCCATTATGATAAGATCGATAAGGTGAAAGGGATGAACATCGTGATTGTCACCTCAGCGAGGAACGATGAGGAGGGTAAAGAGCTGCTGAGGTTATTGGGGATGCCCTTTAGAAATTAAAACCCTCTCAACATGCTTTTGTAAGGAACGGTTTGAAACCGTTCCTTACGGAGGTGGGGGGATTAGGATCAGAAGGAGGAGGAAATTGGCAAAACTTTCATTGGAGAATAAGGCAAAGAGACCTCAGAAGTTTAAAGTCCGTCAATACCACCGGTGTCCGCTCTGCGGGAGGCCAAGGGCCTTTCTCCGAAGATTCAATATGTGCCGCCTCTGTTTCAGAAAATATGCCTCTCGGGGCGAAATCCCCGGGGTCATTAAGGCAAGCTGGTAATGGGGAGTCCGATATGTCAATGACCGATCCAATCGCCAATATGTTCACCCTCATGAGAAACGGTTCGAAAGCACGATTTGAGAAGGTGGAGATTCCCTACTCCAAGATCAAACACGAGATTGCGAAGCTCCTCAAGGGAGAAGGGTTCATTAAAAATTTTAAAGTCGTCACGGATGAAAATCAACACCGGATGATTCAGGTCTTTCTTAAATATGATGCGAACCGCAAGGGAGTTATTCATATCCAACGGGTCAGTAAACCCGGTCGAAGGGTTTATGCGGGAACCGATCAACTCCCTTCCGTGATGAGCGGTTTGGGTGTTTCTATCCTCTCGACTCCCAGGGGAATTCTCACCGATAAGATGGCTCGAAAAGCCCATGTGGGTGGGGAGGTTCTCTGTTATGTCTGGTAATGTAGAGGGTGGAGGGTAGAAGGTTGATTAAAATCTTTTCTACTTTCAACTCTCCACGTTCCACTTTCGAGGTATAGATTATGTCTCGTATTGGAAAGATGTCCATTGTATTGCCCCAGGGGGTCAGCGTCGCATGTGATCCTTCGAAGGTAGAGGTCAGGGGACCGAAAGGTCACCTCATCCATCACCTCCCCCAGGGGATTTCCGTCTCCGTCGATGGAGGGAAGGTATCCGTTCAGCGTTCGAATGATCTGCGCACCCTCAGGGCTCTCCATGGATTAACCCGAAGCATTATCGCCAATATGGTGGCCGGCGTTTCACAGGGCTTCGAAAAAAAACTTGAGATCATCGGTATAGGATTTCGTGCGGATACACAGGGAAAAGATCTCAAGCTCTCCCTGGGCTTCTCCCATCCCGTCCTTTTCCCTATTCCCGAGGGGATTAAGGTGGAGGTGGAAAAGCAAACGCTCATCACACTCAAGGGAGTGGATAAACAGCTGGTGGGGGCCATCGCCGCCAAACTCCGTTCCATCAAACCTCCTGAGCCTTATAAAGGGAAGGGAGTTCGTTATGTTGGAGAGCGTGTCCGAAAGAAAGTAGGAAAGACAAAAGCTTAGAGAAAAGGAATCTGACGAACCCATGAAGGATAAAAAGATAACGGCCAGGATGAAGAGAAAAAAGAGAGTACGGAGTCGTGTCGAGGGGACACTGGAACGACCTCGCCTCAATGTGTTTAGAAGTTTAAGGCATATCTATGCCCAAGCGATCGTGGATACGACCGGGAAGACGCTGGTCACCGTCTCCACCTTGAGCCCTGAACTCAAAGGGATGCTCCGATATCCGGGGAATGTGGAGGCGGCGAAAAAGGTTGGAGAGCTGATAGCTAAAAAATGTATGGAGCGAGGGATTCAGACAGTGGTCTTTGATAGAAACGGGTATCTCTATCATGGAAGGGTGAAGGCATTAGCCGAGGCCGCACGGGCAGCCGGCCTGATCTTTTAATGGAGGGCGAAACATTGGTGAAGATTGATCCAAGCACACTGGAGTTGACCGACCGGGTGGTCCATATCAGCCGGGTGGCCAAGGTGGTCAAAGGAGGAAGACGCTTCAGCTTCAGCGCCCTGGTGGTGGTGGGAGACGGGAACGGATATGTAGGGAGCGGATTGGGAAAAGCCAATGAGGTTCCAGAGGCGATCCGGAAAGGGATTGAACATGCGAAGAGGAATCTCATCAAGATCCCACTGGTGAACAGGACCATCCCCTACGAAGTGATGGGGCGATATGGGGCCTCCAGGGTTTTACTCAAGCCGGCCTCCCAAGGGACAGGCGTCATCGCAGGTGCTGCGGTCAGAGCGATTGCTGAGTCCGCAGGGGTTGAAAACATTCTGACAAAATCTCTGGGTTCGAACAATCCCTACAACCTGATCAAAGCGACCCTTCAGGCGTTCGGTCAATTAAAGCCTCCTGAAGAGCTCGTGGAGAAAAGGCAGGAGAAGGGAGCGGAGAACTGAGGAACGAAGGATGAAGAACATTGAACATCAAACCTCCAAGATCATCGTCCGATGGAAGAGAAGTGTGATCGGAAAGCCCGAAGATCAGAAAAAGGTCATCAAGGGCCTGGGATTCAAGCGGCTCCATCAGACCCTCATCTTGCCGGATCGACCGGAGATCCGAGGAATGATTGCCCGTGTCAAACACCTGGTAGAAGTCATGGAGTAATGGAAAGGAAAGGGAGATGGTTTTGGAAGTTTTAAGACCTCCGGAGGGATCGAGAAAGAAGAGGAAACGCGTGGGAAGGGGAATCGGATCCGGCCACGGAAAAACAGCCTGCCGAGGGCATAAGGGTCGGAACTCCCGTTCAGGGAGGGGGACCAAGGCAGGTTTTGAGGGAGGGCAGATGCCCCTCCAGCGGCGCCTTCCTAAAAGAGGATTTCGAAATCCTTTCAGGGAAAAGGTGGCCATTCTTCATATCGGAGATCTCAACCGCTTTCCTAAGGAGAGTGTGGTCGAACCTGACCATCTCTATCGGCTGGGTCTTTGCAGAAGGGGAGAGCCGATCAAGCTTCTCTCTGATGGGGAACTCCAGCATCCTTTAACCATCCGTGTCCATAGAGCCAGCCAGGCGGCCGTGAAGAAAGTGGAGGCGGCCTCGGGGAGGGTAGAGGTGATCCGTTCATGATTTCAGGGGCCCAGAATATCTTTAAGATCCCCGAACTGAAACGAAGGATCTTCTATTCTTTTCTTTTCCTGGCGATCTATCGAATCGGGGTTCATATCCCTACCCCCGGAGTCAATGGAGATGCCCTGGCCTCTTTCTTTGCGCAGGCCAAAGGAACCCTCTTCAGCCTCATTGATATGTTTTCAGGGGGGGCGTTGGAGAGGCTATCGGTTTTCGCCTTAGGCATTATGCCCTATATCAGTGCCTCCATCATCCTCCAGTTACTCACCGTGGTGATCCCCTACCTTGCTCAACTCCAGAAGGAAGGGGAGATGGGCAGAAAGAAGATCATCCAGTATACCCGTTACGGGACGGTCATCCTCAGCATGATTCAGGGATTCGGGATCGCCGTCGGTCTGGAGAATATGACAGGGGCAGCGGGTGAAAGTATCGTTCTTAACCCTGGCTGGTCCTTCCGGTTGATGACAGTGGTCACCCTGACCGCGGGGACAGCCTTCATCATGTGGCTGGGCGAGCAGATTACGGAAAGGGGCATCGGCAATGGCATCTCCCTCATCATCTTTGCGGGAATTGTTGCCCGAATGCCCAATGCCATTGCCGGCACCTACGAACTGTTTAGGGTGGGGCAGATGAGTGTGGTCACTGTCCTGTTGATTATCCTCATCATGATCCTCGTCGTGGCAGTGATCATCTTTATTGAGACAGGACAGAGAAGGCTTCCGGTTCAGTATGCGAAACGAATTGTGGGAAGAAGAGTCTACGGAGGACAGTCCACCCATCTTCCTCTGAAACTCAATACCTCAGGGGTCATTCCTCCCATTTTTGCCTCTTCGATCCTGATGTTTCCGCTCACGATTGCCAATTTTATGCCAAAGCCCTGGCTGGAATCACATTCCTGGATTCGATCCATTATCAGCAGCCTGGGACCGGGCCAGCTCCTTTACAATCTTCTCTATGTGGGCTTCATCATCTTTTTCTGCTACTTCTATACGGCGGTCACCTTCAACCCGAACGATGTGGCAGAGAATATGAAGAAATTTGGGGGTTATATCCCGGGCATTCGGCCGGGGCAGAAGACGTCGGAATATATTGATAAGGTGCTCACCCGCATCACCCTCGGAGGAGCCATTTATGTTTCAGCCGTCTGTGTCCTCCCGACCATTCTCATTCGGAGGTTCAATGTCCCTTTCTATTTCGGAGGGACCGCCCTGTTGATCGTGGTGGGAGTGGCCCTGGATACCGTTCAACAGATTGAGGCCCATATGCTGTCGAGACACTATGAGGGGTTAATGAAGAAGGGCAGGTTGAAAGGGAGACGGGGGTAACCATTGGATATTGAGAATTGTAAATTGAGAATTACAAATTGGAAATTAAGAGGGAGGATTCAGTGAATCTTATTCTTCTGGGTCCTCCAGGGGCCGGAAAGGGAACACAGGCCCAGATGATCGTAAGTCGTTATCGCATCCCTCAGATTTCCACGGGGGATATCCTGAGGAGTGCGGTCAAGGAAGGGACAGCGCTGGGGAGGGAGGCCAAAGCATTTATGGGAAAGGGCCAACTCGTTCCCGATGAGGTGGTCATCGGAATCATTGATGAACGGCTGAAGGCCCCGGATTGCAACGCCGGTTTTATTCTGGATGGGTTTCCCAGGACGATCGCCCAGGCCGAGGCATTACAGAATATCCTTCCTAAAACCGGGAAGACGATCGATCATGTCATCAACATCGAAGTGGATTCTGAAGAACTGGTACGGAGGCTGACCGGCCGAAGGACTTGCAGGAAATGCGGAGCGATGTTTCATGTCCTTTTTTACCCGCCCAAACAGGATGAAGTTTGTGATCGCTGTGGTGGGCCTCTTTATCAAAGAGAGGATGACCGGGAAGAGACCATCCGGATGCGCCTCGGGGAATATGAGAGGCAGACAGCTCCTCTCATCCAGTACTATAAAAGTAAAAGGGTGCTTCGTTCGATCGATGGGATAGGCGAGCAGAGTCAGATCTTCGATCGGATCGTTCGCTCCATAGAGATGAAACCCGTTTGATCAGGAGATGCCATAGATCCTATGCCAAAGGAAGAGGCGATTCAAGTTGAAGGAAAGGTATTGGAAACCCTTCCCAATGCCATGTTCAGGGTGGAATTGGCAAATGGCCATAAAGTATTGGCTCATATCTCCGGAAAGATGAGGATGCACTTTATCAAGATTCTCCCCGGGGATAAGGTGACGCTGGAATTGTCCCCCTATGATCTTAGCCGGGGAAGAATTATCTTTCGGGAAAAGTAAATAACCCCTCTCCCCCTTTCCCGATAGTAAATGGGGGATGGACAGTTTGAATTCAATCTCTTCAAGGCAGGGAAAACAGTGAAAGTCAGAGCCTCCGTCAGAAAGATCTGTGATAAGTGTAAGATCGTCAAACGAAAAGGGGTGATCCGGGTGATCTGTGAAAACCCCAAACATAAACAACGGCAGGGCTAAAGGAGAATAACCAAATCCCAAGCGCCAATCATCAAATAAGTTCCAATAACCAATATTCAAATTTAAAACTCTTAATCTTTAGATTGGGTGATTGGAATTTGGTCACCGGTGATTATTTGGATATTGCCTGCCTGCGGTAGGCAGGGGATTTGGGTATTGGAATTTAAAGGAGAAGAATATGGCACGCATTGCAGGAGTCGATCTTCCAAAGGATAAAAGGGTTGAGATCGCCCTCACCTATATCTACGGGATCGGGAGACCTTCTGCCAATAAAATTCTCGGAAAGGCAGAAGTCAATAAGGACACCCGGGTCAATCAGTTGACCGAAGCAGAGGTGGTCCGCATCCGGGATATCATCGATCAGGTCTATAAAGTGGAAGGAGATCTTCGAAGAGAATCGGCCACCAATATTAAGCGATTGATGGATATCGGTTCCTACCAGGGACTTCGTCACCGCCGGTCGCTTCCTGTTCACGGCCAGAGGACACACACCAATGCAAGGACGAGAAAAGGTCCTCGAAGGGCCATCATCGGAAAGAAAAAAGAGAAGGAATAGTTTTCCCTGAGTCCGTCTCCCGCCCTTTGAATAAGGGCGGGAGGGAGTGATGTCCAGGGGCCCGATAAAGGAGGAGATATGGCCACCGAGTCAGGGGTAAAGAAAAAAAAGGTTAAAAAGAATATCCAGACAGGAATTGCCCACATTCAGGCAACCTTTAACAACACCATCATCACCATCACCGATATGGAGGGAAATGTCATTACCTGGTCCAGTGCGGGGACCCAGGGTTTCAAGGGGTCCCGGAAAAGTACTCCCTTTGCAGCCCAAATGGCCGCGGAGAATGCTGCAAAGAAGGCGATGGAGCATGGGATGCGTAGCATTGATGTCTATGTGAAGGGTCCGGGGGCTGGAAGGGAGTCGGCTCTTCGGTCCCTCCAGGCCGCAGGTCTTAGAGTTCATCTCATCAAGGATGTGACGCCCATCCCCCACAACGGATGCCGTCCTCCTAAACGGAGACGCGTCTAAGACTATGTCAGAATCAGGTTTAATAGAATTAGATGAGGAGGGGTAACGTTGGCGAGATATACGAAATCTGCTTGTCGTCTTTGTCGGAGGGAGAATCTGAAGCTCTTCCTCAAAGGGGAGAGATGTTATACGGAGAAATGCGCATTCGACCGGAGGGGCTATGCGCCAGGACAGCATGGCCAGGATCGGAAAAAGACTTCGGATTATGGACTTCAACTGCGTGAGAAACAGAAGGTCAAAAAGTTATATGGCCTTTTGGAAGGACAGTTTCGCAATACCTTTAAAGAAGCGGATCGGCAAAAAGGGGTTACCGGAGAGAACCTCCTCTCCCTCCTGGAGCGCCGATTGGACAACGCCGTTTACCGATTGGGGTTTGCTAATTCCAGAAATGAGGCGAGACAACTCGTTCGGCACAATCACTTCTTAGTGAATCAAACCAAAGTGAATATCCCCTCCTATCTCGTAAGACCGGGAGATGTCATCGGGTTACGGGAAAAGAGCAAGAAGATCGTTCGTATTTTGGAGGCGCTGGAGGGGGTGGCCCGGAGGGGCATTCCCCAGTGGCTGGAGCTGGATAAAGAGCAGATGAAGGGGACGGTGAAGGCATTGCCGACCCGTGAGGAGATCACCCTTCCCATTCAAGAAAAGCTGATCGTTGAACTTTATTCGAAATAATTCGCACTCACGGCTCCGTCACTCCGGGTCATGGACCTGATTATGGGGTGAGGGCCGGGAAGCCGGTTTAATTTTTTTAAACCCTTTTCCACAGGGGAGGTCATATGGTTCAAAAAAGTTGGAGAGATCTCATTCGACCGAAGCGGTTAGAAGTTGAGAAGGAAACTTTAACCCCCTTCTACGGGAAGTTCACAGGGGAGCCCTTTGAAAGAGGCTTCGGCATCACGATCGGAAACTCACTTCGACGAATCCTTCTTTCCTCCCTCCAGGGGGCGGCGATCACATCGGTGAAGATAGATGGTGTGCTCCACGAGTTCTCAACGATCCCCGGGGTCAAAGAAGATGTGACGGAGATCATCTTGAACCTCAAGGAGGTGAGGCTAAAACTTCATACCGAGGGGCCCAAGATGATCCGGGTGAAGGCCGAGGGGGCGAGGGAGCTAAAGGCAGGGGATATCCTCACAGGGGATGCGGCGGAAGTCCTCAATCCAGATCATCATCTGGCCACCCTCTCCAAAGATGCCAAATTCTCAATGGAGATGATGGTGAAAATGGGCAGGGGTTATGTCCCGGCAGAACGGAACAAGGATGAAAACCAGCCGATCGGAACCATCCCCATGGATTCCATCTTCTCTCCCATCAGGAAGGTGAATTACACGGTGACCAATGCCCGGGTGGGACAGATTACCGATTACGACAAGTTGATCCTGGAGATCTGGACGGACGGAAGCCTGGACCCGGAAGAGGCGGTGACTCAGGCTGCCAAAATCCTGAAGGAACAACTCTCCATCTTTGTTTCCTTAGAAGAAGAGGAGGAAGAGGAACCCCCCTTTACCGAAGAACAGACGGAAGCAGAAAAGTTGAACGAGAACCTCTTTCGAAGCGTTGATGAACTGGAGCTTTCCGTTCGATCTGCGAACTGTTTGAAACATGCAAACATCAAACTCATCGGGGATCTGGTTCAAAAAACAGAGGCAGAAATTCTGGCCACCAAGAATTTTGGCCGGAAATCCCTCAACGAGATCAAGGAGATTTTGGCCACAATGGGTTTGAGCCTCGGAATGAGATTGGATAGCTGGCCCTCCCCGAAAACAAAAGAGGGCGAAGAAGAAGAGTTGGAACCAGAAGTTGTGGGATAGGGATAGGAGATCGGCATGAGGCATCGAGTTAAAGGGAGAAAATTAAGTCGACACACGAAACATCGGGAGCTGATGTTTCGGAACATGCTCGTCTCATTGTTAGAGCACGAGCGAATTAGTACCACCCTGGCGAAGGCCAAAGAGCTCCGGAGTTGGGCAGACAAGGTCATCAGCCTTGGAAAACAAGGGACTCTCTATGCCAGGAGAAAGGCATTTGACCTTCTTCGAAACGAGACCATCGTAAAGAAACTCTTTGATAAGATTGCCCCCCGGATGAAAGAAAGGGAAGGCGGTTATACCCGGATCTATAAAATCGGGTGGCGTCAGGGGGATGGAGCTCCCCTCTCCCTGGTCGAACTCGTCACCTATTCCCCCCCAGGAGGGAAGAAGAAGTCAACCGTTGAAAAAGCAAAAGAGGTCATTGGAAAGGTGACACCTAAAAAGAAGGTGAAAGAGGCAGAGCAGGTCAAAGAGAAGGAAGAGAGAAAAGAAAAGAAAACGAAGAAGGAAGCAAAAGGGGCTCCGGGAGAGAAAAAAGAGAAACCGAAGAAAAAACCTTCAAAGGAAAAGTGAGTTTTGTAGCGGTGGGCTTCAGCCTGTGAGATCCATTGAAATGACCAGGGGCCTTGTCCTCTTTGAGGACAGGGCCTTTTTTTCGATGATAAGGGGCTATGGCTTAAGGCCTTGCCTGCGTGTGCAAGGGATACATCCTTTTTCCCCGTTCACCTCCTGTAAAAGGTCAACCTTGGTTGGCTCTTTGCAGAAGTCGCAAACTCCGGAGTTCATAATCCTGGCCCTGGGAGGCAGATCCGGCGGGATCTCTTCGATCTTGAACAGAGACTCAGCTTCGGTTTCGAGAATTTTTTTAGCCCTTTCCCGTTGAAGCTGGCTAAACTCTTCCAGTTCTTTCAGCGATGATTCATCCTTCCGAGCCTTTTCGGAGAGGAAAAGGAATTTTGCGTCGGGCTTTAAAATATTCGCAAGCAAACAGGCCCGGAAGGCACTTTTCCTCTTTCTGTCAATAAGGGAAAAGGCCTGTTTTCCATAGTTCTTGAAAATCAGATTCCCTTTGCCAAAGGTACATCCGGTGATGACCTGAATGGCATCCACACCACAGGCATCATTTTCCACAACCGCAACCAATTCTTCATCCGGTGCCTTCCCTGTACCCAAACGGTTCATCAGAACTCGGGCCGCTTGAAATCCAATGGCGAGGCCTGGGCAGAGATGGCCATGAAACTCGACGCATCGCTTGAACTCTTCACTGATGAGGATCTCTTCAGCTATCATGCCCGTTTAATAGTACAAACGAGATAATTTTGGTTACAGTCATTGCGAGCCCGAAGGGTGCGGCTTTGCCTCACAACCGCTTCGCTCCTTGCGGGTAACCAGATCTGAGATGAACCATCAGGAAACATCCTAAAGCATAAAAACCGGTGACTACCGGTTGGATTTAACCTCAGGTGAATCTCGAAGAACCACCCGTAGAATTGCATGAAGAGGATTGATCCGACCCCGCTGATGGAGAGAAGCTGGAGAGAATTTTTTCAGGTTTTTTCTCTCCGCAACGGGGACAGGCCAAGGAGTCTCCCTTCTCATTGATCTTCATGAACCTCTCAAAAATTTCCCCGCATTTTCGACATCGATATTCATAGATAGGCATCACTACCTCCTAAATTGCAGATCGCAAATTGCAAATTGAAAAATCTGAAATTTAACCCTGGACCACTTCATATCCTGCATCCGTGATGGCCTTCTCGATTCGATCAGATGCTATCTCTTTTGTATTATCAAATCGAACTTCCCCCTTCGCAAGGTCCACCTGAACATTTTTAATCCCTTCCAGTTGACCGAGCGCCTTGGTCACTGACATGACACAATGCTGACAGCTCATCCCTTTGACCTTCAGAACCATAGTCATTTGATCTCCCTCCTTTGTTAAGTTTTCCCCGGCAGGTCTATCTGCGACCGCGGTTTCCTCCTCCTTTTCTTCCTTAACCTCACATTCTATCTTTTCCTTTATCTCATCCCCACCCTCAGACTTAACCTCACCCTGATCCTTCGCCAGTTCTTCATACCAATGGGTATGGCGGTCCCGGATGTAATCGAGGTTCACCTCTCCCGTGAAGATTGATTTAACCAGTGGACGGTTTACCCTGAAGATCAAGGCCGCTAAATGGGCCAGGACACCCAGAAGAAAGAGGATCGTCCCGAAGGTATGAATCAATGTCATCGAAGTAATCAGGGATGGAGAGAGGTAGACATAAGGTAAATTTTTGATCACCTTGACCACACCTGTAAAAACCAGAATCAACCCCAGACCTCCCAGATAGGCATAGGCTAATCTCTGCTCGGGAAGATATTTAGACGGGGGACAAAAATATCCTCCCCTTCCACTTCAACCTTCTGGATGGTCGTCCAATTATAAGGAGTGAGTGCATTGATCACCTCCTTCTTTTTTGACCAGTCATCATGAGTCTTCTGGGGCCAGAGGTCTTTGATCGGTCCCTTAGGATTCGGAAACTTATTTTCATTTTCCTTTCGGCATGCCTCCACACATCTGGGTATGGGTTCATTCTTACACCCATCACATTTCGTCAAATCGATCAACGTGGCATAGGCCCCCGATTTTGCCAAGGCCTCCTCTGCTATCCCCGTGACCAGTGCCATTCCGGCTGCAGCGGCGAAGGCCCCTGTTTTAAAAAAGTGCCTTCTCGGTAATTCTCTTTCTTTTCCCATCGATTGCTCCTTAATCCCCCCAGCCACCTTTAGCAAAGGGGAGAAGGGGAGTTTTATTCCACATTCCTTAATTCCTGCTTGCCGCAATCAGCAGGCAGGTGCGATCCGGATTCGGCAATTGGATCAGGCCCAGTCAATATAGCGGGAAATGGCTTTATGGAAATCCTTTAAAGTCTCTCCCCGTTTAACCCCTCCTCCTTTTTGGGTCTTTTCCATGCACTCTTCCATATAGGTCTGGACGATATGGGTTCCCACCTTTTTAATCGCAGCCGTGACGGCGGCCACCTGGGTCAGTATATCCGGGCAGGGGGTCCCCTCTTGGACCATCCTCTGCAGGCCCCGCACCTGACCCTCAATCCTCCTGAGTCTTGCCAGGACTTCCTTTTTGGCCAACGATGGATTCATACTATACCCCCGTATGGTATAATGTAATAATAACCTCACGGGCTCTTTCTGTCAAGGGGAAAATTGGAGCAAATCCGGAAACCCTTTCCCAGAGAGGCGCAAATGAAATTTAGATGATCACTCCGGATGTGACCCCGCAGATTTTCTTGACTTTTTATCGGAGGACTGAATAGAATGCTTAAATAAAGCATTAGAGAATCAAAACCTCTCCTTGGGATTGACATAAAAAATGTGCATTGAAGGGATAGGTCAAAGATGAATACCCAGAAGCTTGAAGGTCTCTTAAGGAAGGTTCAATCGGGGAGGATTTCCGTTGAGGAGGCGATGAAAGGGTTGAAATCGCTTCCTTTTGAAGACCTGGGCCATACCCGGGTGGACCACCACCGGAGCATCCGGAAGGGTTTTCCGGAGGTCATCTGGGGGGAGGGGAAAACCTCTGGGCAGATTCTCTCCATCATGAAACAGTTGAAGGAAAAAGAACAGAATATTCTGATCACCCGTCTGGATGAGAAGAAGGCCCAGACCATCCGGAGGGTTTTCCCAAGAAGCCGGTATTATTCCCTTTCAAGGGTTCTCACTTATTTTACCCATCCGGTACAAATGACCGGAAAAGGGACGATTCTGATCATAACCGCGGGAACCACCGATATCCCTGTGGCGGAAGAAGCTGCCCTTACCGCCCAATTTATGGGAAACCGGGTAGAGACCCTTTATGATGTGGGGGTTGCCGGAATTCATCGACTCCTTTCCGAAAGGGAGAGGCTGGAGAAGGCCCGCGTGTTGATTGTGGTTGCCGGAATGGAAGGGGCCCTTCCCAGCGTGATAGGGGGATTGGTCAACCAGCCCGTAGTCGCTGTACCCACCAGCGTGGGATACGGAACGAGTTTCGGTGGAATCACGGCCCTGCTCGCCATGCTGAACTCCTGTGCGGCGGGAGTGGCCGTGGTCAATATTGACAATGGATTTGGTGCAGGTTATATGGCCAGTCTGATCAACCGGATGTAAACCCCTGAGATGATAGAGACGATGTGGATTCGATATCTGAATGAAGGGCTCACCCTGTTTCTGCTCATCGCGATGGGTCTCATTCTCTATCGAGGGGTCAAAAGGAATCAGGCCTTTCTCTCAGAGAGGGAAGAGATGCTGAAGCGTTATCTCCTCTTTCGAGGGGACCTCCAGGTCCGTTTAAAGGTCTACGGAGAGGATGAGGGGACTCATCAGGAGCTCCTCAGAAATCTTTCCGAAGGCTGGAAAAACTTTAAGCGGACCTATGATCAGTATCTCCGCGACTTATCCCAGAATGCGACGAAGACCACCCGTTTCCTCCAGCTTCTCACGCTGGGACTCCTCATCAATAGCGTAAGGCTTCTCGTTGAAGAATATTACTTTTCTGGCATCGGACCCGGATTTTTTTATAGGGTGGGAAGGGAACTTTCCAATTATGTTTTAGTGGCCCTGAGCTTCTTCATATTGAGGATCCAGACCCATCGATTTCTATCGATCAAAGGGGAATTCGACAAGATGGACCGGGAGATCCTGTTCTATTCGAATAATCTCTCCGAGATCGGGGGGAAGAAGGTCCTTTATGATGAATTCAGCCCTCTTGAAAAGACGGGAGGAGGAGATGGAAAGAAAGATTAGGATCCTCGTCAGCGATTTAAAGGTGGAAGCAGTGCTCAACGAGTCAAAGACCGCTCAATTGATCTGGGAGGCTCTTCCCGTGGAGGCGAAAGCCAATGTCTGGGGGGAGGAGATCTATTTCCCCATCCCCGTAAAGACCGGGCCGGAACAGGGGGCAAGGGAGGTGGTGACCCCAGGAGAATTGGGATACTGGCCACCCGGCCATGCCTTCTGTATCTTTTTCGGTCCCACACCCGCAAGCCGCGGGGATGAGATCAGAGCGGCCAGCCCGGTCAACATCATCGGAAAGGTCGTCCCCGACCCCAAAGGCTTTCGGAAGGTCAAAGACGGGGAAAAGGTCCTCCTTGAAAAAGCGTGATCCCTTTCCTGGCACAAGGGAGGCCGGAGGAATTTTTAGATCCGAAATCTGAACTCTCAATTCAGAAATTGAACTACCAGCGCATCGGTTTCTTCGAAAAGGCTGCTCCTTATTACGATACCCTCCTCGATCTCCTCACCTTCGGGGGATATGCCCTGTTTTTGAAAAAGGCCGTCAGGATTCTTGCGCCTCAAAAGGGAGAGAAGATTTTAGACCTCTGTTCAGGAACAGGAAGGGCGGCTTCGTGGATGGTTCGAGCCGTAGGAAGCGAAGGCCAGGTGATCGGGTGGGATATTGCTCAGGCCATGGTCCGGGTGGCAAGGAAGAAATATGGTGGATCAAAAAACTTGATCTTTCAGCAGAAGGATGTGACCCGGCCCTGGGGGTATCAGGGTCCATTGAATGGGATCTTCACCTCCTTCTCCCTTCACGAACTTCCTGAGGAAGCCCGGCCCGGGGTGCTTGAACAGGCCTTCTCGGCCTTGACTGCGGATGGAAGATTGGTCGTAGCGGATTTCAATCCGCAGGTCTTCGGGAAGCGGAAGGCCCTTCTCATTGCCTTCTTCAGACTCTTTGAAAAGGAGAACCTCAGCTTTTTTGATTTTGATCAAAAAGAGGGGCTCAGGAAGGCAGGATTTTGCAGGATCAGGACGTTATTGGTTTCAGGCGGCCTCTTTCAAATGACCCTCGCTCGAAGATAACCCAAAGGTATTCGTTCAAATTTGTCCCTGAATGGATGAAAAAATTTCGTTTCCGGACCTCCTGAGCCCGGTTTCGATCAATTCGGATGAATTGAGATAAGGATAAGGGTTTTGTCTTTTGGCACTGGGATTGCAAATTAATCATTGATAGAAAAATGACCATTCCATTTCTTGATCACATCAATACCTATCGGGAGAATTGAGGGAATCTCTGTTAATGGAAAGGAGGGATGGAAATGGGTTTAGAAAAATCATGCGAGTTCTATGATCATTCCAAATGTCTTCTCAAGAATCATTATTGTGACCTCCACTGTAATCGGTTGTCCCACGAGGAGGAGTTTGATCTTTACGAGAAGAAGAGTCCCATAAACGAAGAACAAAATGAAGAATTGGATAAGGAGATCAGAAGGACGGGATGGAGATTGAGACCTTGAGCAAAAACCCTCTATCCCAAAAGGAAGGAGAACCGGTTTTTAACTTCTCTCTTTTTGCCTCATTCTCGCCTTCTCCAGTTTCGCGCTTTTGATCAGAACCTCTTGCAGGCTCTTTTTAATCCCCTCATCTTCAATCTTTTCAAGAAGTCGTTCGATTTGGTCCGCCGTTCTTTTATCCAGTCTCTCCTCCCCCCACCCTCGAACTTTTGGCCGGGGAGAGGCCGAGGGGATCTTTCCCAATTTAAACCGGATGTCCCTGATCAGGGGCTCTCCCAGGAAGCCGTTGATCTTTTCTAAAAGGGTGGATTTAAGGAACTGGAGTTGCTGAATCCAGGTGGAATGAGAGACATCGATGAAGAGAATCCGATTTCGGATGGCATGGGGTTGCGTCTGAAGGGCTACGGGCTCGCCCACAATCCCCTTCCATGCCCCCCAGATCGAGTAGGCCTTCAGCGGAACATCGATCTCCATTCCTTTGAGAGTCTCTGCCAGTATTGAACCAACCGGTTTGGGTCTTTTTATAGCTCCCATAAGGATATCAGAACATCAGAAGATCAGATGAAGGATCACAGGGAACCAGGACATCAGGAAAACGTAAACATTTCTTAATCTGATATTCTGACCACCTGATCGCCCCTCCCGCTCACCTTCTATTGGATACTGATCTTTGAGGGATCGATTCTCGGAAAAAGGGGGGTTGGCGGAGTTACCCTTCTCCCCAGTTTTAATCCTCCCCACTTCCCATCGGCTTCCAAATTCTGTTCCCGGAGATTCTTTTCGAGAGCGAGCCCACCCCACATCTTTTCAGAAGTCGCAGGCATGAAGGGCGCGAGCAAGAGCGCAATGATCCGCAGGGCCTCCAGCGCCTGATAGAGGACCGTGGAGAGGCGGGTGGTGTTTTTCTCTCTGGCCAGGGTCCAGGGAGCGGTTTCGTCCACATATTTGTTCGAGGCGTTTACGACCTCCCAGATGGTGGAGAGCGCTCTGTTGAAAGCGAGGTCATTGATCTGCTGAGGGAGCTGGGAAAGGACCTGTTCCGACACTCCCCGGAGCCTCAAATCGATTTCCTCTAAAGAGGAGGGAGCGGGGATTAGGCCATCAAAATACCGGATCACCATGCTCAGTGTTCGGCTGAAGAGATTTCCCAGATCGTTTGCCAGATCGCTGTTAATCCGATGGATCATCGCGGAATGGGAAAAATCGCCATCCATTCCAAAAGGGACTTCCCTCATCAGGAAGTATCGGAACGCATCGACTCCATAAGTATCAATCAGACGATTGGGTTCCACCACATTCTGGAGGGATTTGGACATCTTCTTCCCCTCAATGGTCCACCAACCATGGGCAAAGACCGTTTTGGGCGGAGTCAGACCAATCCCTTTGAGCATGGTGGGCCAGTAGACGGCGTGGGTGGTGAGGATATCCTTGCCGATGAGGTGGATGGCCCGGGGCCAGAATTCACAAAAGGCATTTCCTTCGCTCCCGTAACCGATTCCACTCACATAGTTGATCAGGGCATCGAACCAGACATAGGTCACATAGTCCGGGTCAAAGGGGATCTCGATTCCCCATCTCAGGCGTTTTTTGGGCCTTGAGATACAGAGGTCTTCAAGAGGGTTCTTCAAAAATCCCAAAATCTCATTTCGCCTCGCAGGAGGAAGGACGGAGCGTTCATTCTTTTCGATGTGTTCGATGAGCCAGGATTGGTACCGGCTCATCCTGAAGAAGTAGTTTTTCTCGGAGATTTCGACCACCTCCCTGAAGCAATCCGGGCACTTGCCATCGGTGAGGTCTTTTTCGGTCCAGAATCGTTCGCAGGGGACACAATACCAGCCATCATAACTATCCTGATAGATCTCCCCCCGGTCATAGAGATCCTGAAGAATTTTTTGCACCACCTTCTTATGGCGGTCTTCCGTCGTTCGGATGAAGTCATTATTGGAGATGCCGAGCCTCTGCCAGAGGGACTGGAACCGTTTGACCATCTCATCGCAATGGGCCTTTGGGTCAACCCCTCTTTCCTGGGCGGCCTTTTCCACCTTTTGACCGTGTTCATCGGTGCCCGTGAGAAAAAAGACCTGATAGCCTTCGAGACGCTTAAACCGGGCGAGGACATCCGCCGCAACGGTCGTATAGGCGTGGCCGATATGGGGGACATCGTTGACATAATAGATCGGAGTGGTGATGTAGAAGGTCCCTTTAGATTTCAGATGCACGGATGGTAATCTCTCCTCCCTCTTCCAGCTCAATGGTGACCGTTTGATTCAGGACATTCTGCCGGATCACCTTTCCTTTACCCGAGCGGGTGATGAGATGTTTGCCCACCTTGGGCAATCCCCTTTTTAATTCCATATAGGTTGGGAATTCATAGGCGAGACAGCACATCAGCCGGCCGCAGATGCCGGAGATCTTGGCCGGGTTAAGAGCAAGGTTCTGCTCCTTTGCCATTTTGACGGAGACCAGTTCAAATCGATTCATAAATCTGGCACAGCAGAGCTCCCTTCCGCAACTCCCGATTCCGCAGATCATCTTTGCCTCATCCCTCACCCCGATCTGCCTCAACTCGATCCGCATCCTGAACTGGGCCGCCAGGTCTCTGACCAATTCCCTGAAATCGACTCGCTTTTCAGCCGTAAAATAGAAGAGGATCCTGGAACGGTCCAGGAGGACTTCGGTCCTGACCAGTTTCATATTGAGGGATTTATCCCTGATCTTCTGAAGGCAGAATTGGAAGGCCTCTTTTTCCAGCTGCTGGTTTTTCTCGAATTGATCGAGATCCTCGGGGGTGGCTTTGCGGACCACCTTTCTCGGAGATTTGAGGAAGAAGCGTTTCTCCTTCTCCTGGGGCGGGGAGAGGACTCTTCCTAAGACCGGTCCCTTTTCTGACTCCACGACCACGGAGTCTCCGGCCTCCAGGAGGAGATCTCCGGCATGAAATCCATCTGCTTTTCCATTGGCCATCCGGACAAAGACCATTCGAATCATCTCTTCTATCCTTCAGCCCAGGTGAACATCATTGCCTCCAGGGCTAATCGTGCATTGGCATTCCCTTTAATGGCGAGGCTGGTATGGTGGAGTGCCTCCATCCGATTTAAAAGCGAGGGAAGACTCCACTCCGAAGCCATAGCCTCCAACCCTTCGAGCAGATCGGCATGGATCAATATCGAGCCCTCCTTTGACGTCTTCAAGACGATGAGATCCCTCAGAATCGTCTTGGCGACCTCGAGGATCAAAAGGAGATTCTCTCTCTGGGAGGGCAGGGATTCGATCCAATTCTCCTTCCTCTCGATGGAGAGTGATTTTACGCCCACCCAGTTCTTCAGGAGTTCTTCTCTCGGGACCTTCTCAATCTCCCCCTGGATTTCCAGGGCCTTTCCGGGACTCCCCTCCGAAAGGGCAGCGAGCAGATGGGCCTCTTTTTCGCCAAGTCCCCTTCGATCCATGAGCCATCGGGAGACGGATGACGTGGGCAGGGGGTTGAAACGGATGGGTTGACATCGGGAGACGATGGTGGGAAGCATCCCCCGGGGGTGATTGGCCAGCAGGATGATGATGGTATGCAGAGGGGGTTCTTCCAGGGTCTTGAGAAGGGTGTTCGACATATGAGGGGCCATTCGGTCGGCCGCCGAGAGGATGAAGACACGACGGCGCCCCTCATAGGGCCGGTAGGCAAGATCTTTTTGCATTTCCCTCACCTGATCCACCTTCAGGGTCTGACCTTCGGGTTCGATGAGCAGGACATCGGGATGGAGGTGTTGATCGATCTTCCTGCAGGAGATGCAGTGGTCACAGGCATCTCTCTTCTCTCTCTCTTTTTCAAGACAGTTGAGGGCCTTGGCAAATTGAAGGGCCACCCATCCCTTGCCAATCCCTTCGCTCCCCCAGAAGAGGTAACTGTTAACCACCTTCTCCTGAGCGATGGCCCGCTGAAGCAATTTTATCGGCCTATCGTGGCCGATCACCTCTTTGAAGGACAT
>CAZXMB010000016.1:0-25578 GCA_964641715.1 uncultured Syntrophaceae bacterium | reverse complement strand
TAATAGGGGGAAATCTATAAAATGTATTTATGATGCTTTCGTTTTCGGCGCAAAATGGAGTAGAATGTGATAAAGTTTCAAAGCAAATGGAGCCCAGTGCGATCATAAAACTTTTCGCCAGATGCTTAATCAAATCATGAAAAAATCGGCAGGTGACAAATGAAAACAAATGCTCTTATCGAGGAGCTCAATCTCCTCTGGGAACCGGTCCAGCCCTTTCTTGCGAGGCAGATTGAAGAACTCTATGGCCGCCGAGACGGGAATATTCTGGAAATCGGCCCCTTTTCGGGCCTGATATTTGCTCTCGCTCGGAAAAATGTTGGCCAGAGCTTCTTGATCGCTGCCTTCCCGAAAGCAGCAATTGCTCTGTACCGAAAAGAGGCCCAAAAGCGCGGACTGGAAGACCAGGTCAGGATCATTGAAAGTAATAGCTCTTTAATCGGTGTTTCGGACGATAGCGTTGATCTGGCGATTTTCAGGGGGGCCCTCTTTTTCCCTAAACTCTTCCATGTTGACTTTGGGGCCATTTACAGGACGCTGAGGGAAGCAGGAATCGCTTTCGTCGGCGGAGGGTTTGGAAAATATACACCGCCCGAAGTCATCAGCCAAATCGGGAAACGTTCGGAGGAACTCAATGCCGCAATGGGCAGGGTGAGGGTAACGGTTCAAAGTGTGCGCGATCAATTGCGGTCAAGTCAACTGGAAAGGCGGTTTGAAATCACCACCGAGGGTGGCCTCTGGGTGGTGATGAAAAAGTGACTTTAATATTATGAGGTGAGTCTCTTATTCCATTGGGCGTTTGGAGCGCTCCTTGCCGGCCAGCTAACTGCTTTAGAGGGTTTTAAACCCAAATTCAATCAACGACAACTTATCACTCCCTCATTACGAAATGTTTGATTGCAAGACCTGACCCTTCGCTTCCCCTTCGCTTGAACCTCCATTTAATAAAACGAAATATTTATAGCTTGATCTCGATGACGGATTTTGCCTTGAGGGTGCTGAGAAACTGTTTGAAGGCCTTCTCAGTCTCCTGGTTAGAGTAGTCTGTTTTGACTTTCTCCCCGACCTCTTCAAAGGCAAGGGGCTCCCCTCCCTTCCGATCGATCAGTTTAATGATATGGAACCCATAATTCGTTCGGACAATCCCGCTCACTTCCCCCACTTTGAGCCGTAAAGCCTCTCTTTCAAAGGCGGGAAGAAGCTCTCCCTTTTTGAAGAAGCCCAGTTCCCCCCGATCCTTGGCGGAGATATCATTGGAATAGATCAGGGCCATCTCTCCAAAGTCGGCTCCGCGCCTGATTCTCTCAAGGATATCCTGACACTTCTTCCTGATTTCGAGAACCTCATCGGGGGACGCCTCCCTCGGGACAGCCAGTAGAATATGGGCCGGCCGGTATGTCTCGATCGACCGGTAACGGTCCTTATTCTTTTGATAAAAATCCCTCAGCTCTTTTTCCCCCATCGGGACATCTACCTTAACTGCCGTGCTGACCAGCTTCGCGCGAAGGATCTGCTTCTCAATCTCCCCCCTGAAGTTCTCCGGCGTAAGACCGTCCCGGGCCAGGGCCTTCTCAAGATCCTCCTGGCTGGCCCCGTGTTGTCGTTTAATCTCTTCGATGGCCGAATCAATCTCCTTACCGGTCACTTTAATCCCCGCCCTCTTCGCCTCCTGATCGATCAATCTCTCTTCAATCAGTCTCTCCAGAACCTTCCTGGAAATCTCATTCATTCGCTCACGCCTCTCCAGTCGGTCCTCGGTTTCGATCTCCGCCTGAAGGGGACGGGCCATCTTTTCCACCTCCGAGAGGGTGATGATCTCCTGATTGACAATGGCGGCGATACGGTCGACCACTGCCTCGCTGAAAGAGACCTGAAAGAAAATCAAAAGGATAAGCCCTCCCAGCGGAAAAAGCCATCTCATGATTTGAGCCACTTTCTGTTGATCTTTATCCTTGCCTTCTCTTTGAGACCCTTGAACCACTGTTGGTATTCCTCCTCTCCTTTCTTCTTCTTAAGTTCCTTAATGAGTTCAGGCCTTGCCTCCTCAAAGGTGATTTCCCGAGGCTCCGCCCTCTCCTCCAATTTAAAGATATGATATCCGTAAGGACTCTTGATCACCTCACTGATCGTCCCGACCTCCATGGAAAAAACGTGATCGAATTCCGAAGGCCTCTCCCCCTGGCTGAAAAAGCCTAAATCCCCTCCTCGAACCTTTTCCGGGCCCAGGGATTTTGCCATGGCCAATTTTTCAAAACTCTCACCCCTTTTAAGCCGCTTCAGAATCTGAATGGCCTCCTCTCCATCGGCAACCACGATCTGACGGACTCTGACCTTCCTTGGGATCTGGAAGATGGACCGATGGGTTTCGTAATATTCCAGCGCTTCCTTTTCCTCAATCTCTCCTCGAAATCGCTGGGCATTCCGGATCATCTTCTCCGCCAGCAACTTCTCCTCCAGACCGGCTTTCCATTCCTCCAGCCGAATCCCCTTGAGGCCCAGCTTTTCTCCGAATCCCTCCCCGGGGTAATCTTTTTTAATTTCAGAAATGGTCTGGTCCAATTCCTCCTGAGAGATTTTGATCCCCGATCGTCTTGCCTCCTGGACAAGGATCTTGCGCTCAACCATCTGATCGAGGTAGACCTTTTTCAGTTCTTTAAACCCGGAGGGCTTCCCCTCTTTGCTCTGCTCGATGACCAGTTCCTTCACCTCCCGATCGAACTCCTCAACCGTGATCTTCTCCCCATTGACCTCCGCGGCGATATGATCCGGAAGGCCCGTGCCCCATGGACTGCAACCCACCAGGACAAAGAGAAGAAGAACAGAAGGAAAACAGGAAAAACGTCTTTTCATTTCTTATCTTCTTTCGGTTTTGCCTCCTTCTTGACCTCATCCCCCCATAATTTTTCATTGATCAGAATATTCGATCTGGATTTGGCCTCCTTGATATATTCGAGACGAACCTCCTGCTTCTTCTTTGGCTGAAGAAAAAAGCGGATTCTCTCCTTCACCTTATCAAAGGGTCTCAGGGCCGTTCCCCGTATATCTTCCAGTCGAATGATATGGTATCCATAGGGAGAACGGACCACCTCGCTGACCTCCCCTCTCTTCCGGAGAGAAAAGGCCGCCTCTTCAAATTGAGCGAAAGAAGGGGCCAGCTGGCCTCTCCGGAGATATCCAAGGTTCCCGCCGTCCTGCCGGGTCCTGTCAATATTATAGGTGGAGGCCAATTTCTCGAAACTTTCACCGCTGGAAAGTTTCGCCAATACCTCCTTCAGGAGAGGTTCTGAGTTCACAACAATATGGCGGATCTTGATCTCCTGAGGCTCTTCAAAGAGGGTCTGATTTTCTTTATAATATTTCTGAATCTCTTCCTCCGTCACCTCATCCTTTCCCCTCAGTGCCTCTTCGAAAAGGGCCTCGATCAGAACGGCCCTCTTGAAGTCCTCCACCTTTGCCTGAATATCCCTGTCCCTATCCATCCCCTTCTTTCTGGCCTCCTGATAGAGGACCTCCCGGGCGATCACATAATTTTCAAGAAAGTCTCTCATCCCCTTCTCATCCAATAATCTCATCTTTCCCTCCAGGGGCTGCTTCTCGGTAATCTGGCGGAATTCCTCGATGGAGACGGAAACATCGTTGATCCTGACCAGTTCTTTGCTCCCCAATTCCTTTGATCCTCTTTTCTCACAAGCCGGTAGAACGAAGAGGAGAAAGAGAAATATCCCTGCCAAGATGTTCTTTTTTTTCATCCTCCATTCCTCCTGAAGGGGTGAAAATGAAAGGAAATGCTGAAGATGACAAAATCCCGAAAAAATCTATCACATCAGGCCAATGCTTGCAATAGCTTTTTGGTTGTACCCAGGGGATCCTTTTTCATCTCAGGCCACCTTTCGATGATGAGTTTAGAGTCGGGAGTCAAACGATATCTCCCTTCGCCCCGGCGGACCCACTCGATGACCTTCCGGGGAGAGACATGGGTGGATTCATGAAAGGTAAGAATCATCTGTGAGGGTGTCTCCTCCAACTTCTTGATCGCCAATTTCGTGAGAAGGATCTTCACCTTGATCATCTCGAGCAGATGAGCGACTTCCTCCGGGACACTTCCAAACCGGTCCTCCAGCTCCTCACCGATTTCCTCAACGGTCTCATCGGACCGGGAAAAAGAGAGCCTTCGATAGAGGTTCAGTCGCTCCGAGGGATCCTCCACATAGCTTTCCGGGATAAAGGCGGGAAGCCGGAAATGGATCTCCGGGGTGATCTCTTCCGTCACCTCCTCCCCTTTCAGCTCCCTCACCGCCTTCTCCATCAGCTGGGTATAGAGCTCCAATCCAACCGCAGAGATATGCCCGGATTGGGAGGAGCCCAGGAGATTCCCTGCCCCCCGGATCTCCAGATCCTGAAGGGCCAATCGGAATCCAGAGCCAAGCTCGCTCAGCTCCTGAATGGCCCGAAGCCTTTGTGTGGCCTCTCTCGAGAGGGTAAAATCGGAAGGGATCAGAAGGTAAGCATAGGCCTGATGGCTCCCCCTGCCGACCCGGCCCCGGAGCTGATAGAGGTCGGCCAGACCGAATTGCTCCGCATGGTTGATCAGGATGGTATTGGCAGTGGGAATATCCAGGCCCGATTCGATAATGCTGGTACAGACCAAGAGGTTATACTCCCCTCTGACGAACTGGAGCATCACCTTTTCCAGCTCCCTCTCCCTCATCTGACCGTGGGCCACGGCAAGGTGTGCCTCCGGCAGAAGCCTTTTAAGATGACCCGCCACCGAATAGATGTTCTGAATGCGATGGTGGACAAAGAAGACCTGTCCCCCCCGGGCAAACTCCCTCTCGAGGGCCTCCCGGATCACCTCTTCATCATAACGGACCACAAAGGTTTGGATGGAGAGACGGTGCTCCGGAGGAGTCTGGATAAGGCTGAGATCTCGGATCCCGGAGACCGCCATCTGAAGGGTCCTCGGGATGGGAGTGGCCGTGAGGGTGATCGCATCGACCAATCTTTTCATCTGCTTCAACCTCTCCTTGTGAATCACGCCGAATCGATGCTCCTCATCAATGATGACCAGTCCCAGATCGTGAAAGACGACGTCCTTCTGGAGAAGTCGATGCGTTCCGATCACGATATCCACCCTTCCCTCTCTCAGCCGTTTCAGGATCTCCTTCTGTTCCGAGGGTTTTTTAAACCGGCTCAACATCTCGATCACCACGGGATAGTTCTTAAACCGGTGACAAAAGGTCTGGTGATGTTGTTGAGCTAAAACCGTTGTCGGAACTAGGAGGGCAACCTGCTTTCCATCCATGACTGCACGGTACGAAGCCCTGAGGGCCACCTCTGTTTTACCAAATCCCACATCACCGCAGATGAGGCGATCCGTGGGCCTGGGGCGGTTCATATCCTCCATGACCTCATCAATGGCCTTCATCTGGTCAGGGGTCTCTTCATACTCAAAGGTGGCTTCGAACTCCTTATAGGATTGATCAACAGGTGAGAAGCTCACACCCTGGAAGGCTTGCCGGACGGCATAGAGATCGAGAATCTCTTTGACCATCTCTGTCACAGCGGCCTTGGCCCTCTTCTTTGCCCTCTGCCAGGAACGGCCCCCCAATCGATCGGGTTTGGGATGGCCTCTCTCGGCTCCGATGTAACGTTGAATGAGATTGAGTCGGTCCACGGGGACATAGAGCTTATCCCCGTCGAGATATTCGAGAAGGAGATAGTCGTTTGAAATTCCTCCGATGCGGAGGTGCCGGAGTCCCCGGTAGAGTCCCACTCCGTAATCGGTATGAACGACATGATCATTCTCTCGAAGTTCACTATAGGAAGAGAGGAGAACCCCTTCCCTTTTGGAAGTCCTTTCCCGGGCCTTCTCTTCCCGAAACCTCCTCCGCTCTCCGAAGATCTCCTCTTCGGTCAGGAGCATCCACCCCTCCGAGGGGTTCCGGAATCCCGATGAGAGAAGGCCAATGAGGAGGGTGAGCCGCTTCTCCCCCTGAACAATCGCTTCGCTGAAATCTTTTTCTCTTTCCAAATGCGACTCAACCTCATAAGAGGAGAGAAGATCTCTCATTCTCTCAGCCTGGGTTAAGGTGTGAGAGACGACCAGGATCCTCATTCCCTCTCCTTTCCATTTCCGGAGATAGGCCTGGAGGACGCAGAGGGGAGAGGATTCGTGTAGATGGACCTCCCTGGATAAGCCTGCCTTCACCTCCAGCTGGAAATCCTCATTGCTTTCCATCCTGCAGGGGTAAACATATTCACATCGGGGAGGGGCGAGAGGACCTTCCTGAAGGAAAACGGTATGAAACCTTCCGATGGAAGGGAGAAGATCTTCAGGCCCGAGGTAAAGGGAGTCCGGAGAGGGGACAGGATTTTTCCTCCCCAGGGCCTTCTCATAATGGGTCCGGATGAGATGATGAAATGCCTCTGCCTCCCTCTCCATTTCCTCTTCCTCCATGACGAAGACCCTGCTCTCTCTTCGAAGATAATCAAGCAGGGAGGCCATGGGTTGACCTGTCGGGTCTTTCGAAATATCTCTCGCCGGCAGGAGCAGGGCCTCTTTCATCTCACTTGCCTGGATCGATCGCTGAGTCCCTTTATCAAACTGGCGGAGGGATACCAGTCGGTCTCCTTCGAATTCAAGCCTCAAGGGTTCTTCATCCTTTGGGGAGAAGATATCGATGATGGCCCCCCGGAGGCTGAAATCCCCTCTTTCCTCCACGACTTTCGTTTGGGTGAACCCTCCTTCCAGAAGAAAGTGGGTTAAGCGGTCACGATCCACCTCTTCTCCCACGAGAAGAGGGAAAATAGACTCTTTTAAATCCGAAGGCGAGAGAACCTTCTGCATCAATGCCCTGACAGAGGAGAGAATGACCGTCTCTTCTCCCTGGATGAGGGAGAGGAGGCATTTCATCCTTTCCCTGACAATCTCCGGATGAGGGGGGATTTCATCATAGGGAAGGGTTTCCCAGGGAGGAAAAAGAAGGGCGTTCTTCTTCTTATCCCTCTGAAAAAATCGGAGGTCGTCGAAGATCAACTCCGCCTCCCGAAGCCGAGGGGCGATGACCAGAAGGGGCCCATTCACCTTCTCTCTCCACCGGGAGAGGAGGTAGGCCCTGGAAGAGCCCTTCAGTCCGGTTACACCCATCCGTTTCCATCTTCTGAAGGTTTCCGAGTCAAGCTGTGAAAGAAAAGACTGAAACCTTCCCTTTGTTTCCTCATCCATAGTCATTCATTTTTCAATTACCCCCTGCCCTTAGCTCTTGGTTTTCCTGCGGGACCGATAGAACCGGATCCCCTTCAGGGAAAGGGGATATGCAACCAATCCGAAAAGAATGGATAAAATGAGAGAGCCGATGCCAAAAGAGAGAAGCAGGCCCGACTGGGAGGCAATTCGATTCCAGAAATCCGAACTGATAAATCCCTGATTCTTGCCTACCTCGAATATCTCCTGAAGGATGGCAGGGTTGGATTTAAATCCAACCACCCGCATCCCAAACCAGGTGGCCATCATGTAATAGGGAACAACCCACCAGGGCGTATTCGTCCACACTCCCAGGAGGACAGCCACACGATTCAAATGGAATAGAAAAGCAATGGCAATACCTCCCAGGGTGTGAAAGCCCAAAAAAGGGGAGAACCCCAGGAAGATGCCGATGGAATAAGCCATAGCGGTCCGCTCAGGCGTATCTTCGATACGGAGGAGTTTCTTGACCAAATCTTTCATCAGAAATGCCCGAACAATAAAAGTCTAAGGTATAAAGGTAAGGGCAAAGATGTCAGTTTTGTCGTTGGGTATAGGTAATGTTTTTAAATGATTAGCCCTCACCCATTGACCTTTCACCAAACTGGCTTCATAGCCCTAACCCCTTAACCTTGCCTAAAAGATCATTTTCCTAATTCAAAGGTGATGTCGCCGTCATGAAACATGATGTGGATGAAGACATTCCTTTATAAGAAAACAGATGTGACACGAAGGATTCCTTGCCTTACAAATCTCCCTTCCAAACCGTATGAGATTGAGATGAAGCGATAGAGACTTCCCTTCAGGAACAAGGGGAACCATCCAATCATGGACCTTCCCCGCATTCATCCCTTCTGAAATGAAGCCGAGGCGTTTTCCCACCCGAAGGATGTGGGTGTCTACCGGAAAGGCTTCTCTTCCAAGGCCGAAAAGAAGAAGACAGTGGACTGTCTTCGGCCCAATCCCTTTCAGCCCTCCGATGACCTTTTGGGTCTCTTCTGAATCCATCCCCTTTAAGAAAGAAAGGCTCAGAGCCCCCTCCTTCTTTTTGATCCATCGAAGGATCTCCTGGATTCTTTTTGCCTTCTGCTCGGCCAACCCTCCTGGTCGGAGAGTTGAAACGAGTGACCCCCTCTTTGCCCGAAGCACCTCTTCCCAGCTTTTAAATCGGGCCTTCAGCCTCTGATAGGCTCGATCACGATTTCGATCATTGGTGTTCTGAGAAAGGATGGTCTGGATGAGGATATCCAGGAGGTCTCCCCTTTGCCCTCTCTTCGGAATGCCATACCCCTTTTCCAAAAGAAGGGTCACCCTTTTCACCTTTGCTTTCAAGGAATCATAGACTGGCCATGGCCTTCCGGATTTTCTCACTCAATCTACCCTTCAGAAGGTCTTTGATCCGTTCCTTCACCCTCAAGACGAAACCCTGATAATTCTCCTCTCCCTCCAGCACCTGAAGATAAATGTGGCTTAATTCGGGATAGTGTCGAAGTGCTTCATAAGCCAATCTGCTAAAGCGGAAAACGAACCGGGAAAAAGGGAGGGCCCATTTCAGGTTTTCGTAAATGTGGAGATGAATCGCCTCCTGGTAAAGATCGGAAGGAGAGAAATCTTTCTCCTTCGACTGGAGAATCGCCCCGGCGGCGAGTTTCCCGCTCCGGATCGCATAGTAAATCCCTTCCCCCTGCAGGGGGTCCATCAGATGGGCCGCATCCCCCACTAAAAGAACCCTCCCCTGCGAAACCCTCTGCCATTCATCATAAAAGGAAGGCAGGGGATGTCCTATCACCCTTGGGACCGTTCCCTGCGGGATAAAGTCCAGGCCCTTCCAAAAGGAGTCGAAGTACTGCCGGGGATTCATCTTCTTGGTCTCCCGGAACATCCCGCCGATCCCGATGGAGAGGCATTTCTTTTTTGGAAATACCCACCCGTAGCCATTGGGGATTCTGCCGAAATCCAAATGGACGAACTGAAGATCCTTCTGGGGAAACGAGATGGAGGAGTCGAATGGAATCTCGCTTTCGAGGGCGATCCCGTTTTTATCATTCTCATGGCGAGATAAAGAAATGGATTTTGCAACGATACTTTCAGCCCCATCCGCACCGATGAGATAGGGTGAACGAAACCTCTCCCCGCCGGCCAGCTCAACCTCGGTCCCTCTGCCCTTCTCCCGGGCTCTGACCACCTTCTTCCCTTCCAGTATCTCTGCCCCTTCTTCCAATGCCTTCTCTTTCAGGAACTGATCGAAGCGGTCCCTCATGACCATGAATGCGATCGGCTCTCTCGATTCAATGCGGAAAGGCTCTTTGAGGCAGTAGCTGAATTTTGCTCCGTAGATCGTGTTCTCGATCACAGGGGTGAGGTCAAAGTCAAGCTGATGAATGGTCTTGAGGGAGAGACATCCTCCACAGGGTTTATATCTGGGAAACCTCTCCTTATCGATCATGAGGGTTTTTAGTCCCGATCGGGCGCAAAACCGCGCTGCGGTGGACCCTCCCGGCCCCGCGCCCACCACAACCACATCATAATCGAATTGCATCTCCATGGCCCTTTGGGAGTGAAGGGTTTTATGACGCACCGCACGATATTCGGGAGAACTGAACTCTTCCGCCCTTAATTCTTTCCAAAAGATATTCCGGAGTGGTCATCACCCTCGTCTTTCCGTTGGACGGGATGCCCTGCCTCAAATTGTGTTTGCAGGAAAGGCAATCGGTGAGCAGGATATCCGCCTTCACGTCTTCTGCCTCCTTCACCCGCCTTCGTGAGATGTCCCTTGAGAATTTCGGATAGAATCCCCTGACCCCTCCCCCTCCGCCGCAACAGAGGGACTCCTGGTGGTGATGCTCCATTTCAATCAAATTGGCCCCAAGGCCTTTCAGCAATTCCCTCGCTCCATCGTAAGACCCAAGCCCCCTTCCCAGATGGCAGGGATCATGATAGGTTAAGGTCTCTGGATCGCGCTCCGAGGAGCGGAATGAAAAATTCCTGTTGAGATGGGAGATCAGGGTTTCGAAAATGAGGCCTGTGGGTTCCCTTTCATCATACTCCAAAAAGGTTTTGAGACAGGTCGGGCAGAGGAAGAGGACTTCCCGGGCCCCTGCCTCCTTGATCCTTCCGATGTTCTTCCGGATTCGCTCTGGATTGGGATACGATCCCGTATCCCCCTTTATTGCCTCACAACAGACCTCATCAATCAGAGTGAAGTCGATTCCCATTCTTTCCAGAAACTCGATGACCTTCGAAGCGGTTTCCCCTTCCATGGTCAACCCCACGCATCCGACATAGACCACCCTGGGAGACTTCTTCCTTGGAGAGGTGAGCCGAGCCCGCTCCATTTCACCATAGGGCGTCCCGAACCGGTCAACCGTCGCCTGGAGCCGGGTCACCTCTTCAAGCTCACCGGAGACGTCCGGGCTCTTCAGGCTCATCCTTCTCATCTCTTTAAGCCTCTTTCCCGCATCGATTCCAACCGGACAGACCTCTCCGCAGAGGCCACAGGTGGTGCAGAGAAAGAGGCCTTCTTCAACCCCTTCTCTCATACCTTTGAGAAGGCAGGAGAGGGCCACTCCCCTCCCCCCCAACATCCCGTCTGCTCCGAAGGAGGGACCGACCGAGTTGTAAGTGGGGCAGTCGAGCAGGCAGTTGCCACATCCGATACAGTAAAGGAGATCGGAGAAATCCTTCCTCTCCTCCAGGATCTTTCTTCTTCCATTATCCAGAAGGACGATGACCAGTTCTTCGGGGTCGTGCATTCCATAAAAAGGGATCTTCTCCACATCCGAAGACTTCGACCTCCCTCCGACGATATCAATAAAGGAAGGAAAGAGTGAGCCCGTGGCAAGATAAGTCTCAAGCTTTGCCATCCGAAGGGCATCCTGAATGTCAGGATAAATCTTATCAATGGAGGCGATGACGAGGTGTTTTGATCTGGTTCGAACACGGGTCACATTCCCTTCATTGTGAATGATGAGGATCGCTCCTTCCCGGGCGGCGATCGCATTGGCACCGGTGATGCCGACCTTCGCCCTCTGAAGATAGGATTCGAGCTCCTCTCTGACCGCCCGCATCTCCTCTTCAGGGACAGGGGGAACCGCTTTCTTTAAATGCCTGGAGAGGACCCCGGCAATCTCCTGCCGGGTGAGATGCGCAATGGGACCGGTATAATGGGAAGACCTCCCTCCCACCAGTTGATTGATCCGGTCACCGATATCGGTCTCAATCACCTCAATGCCATGCGTTGCGAGGAAAGGGGTGAGCCCGATCTCCTTGGAGAGATTCGATTTCGATTTGACGACAAGTTTTTCCTCTCCAACCTCCCTCAGAAAAATCTCGCAGGCTTCTTGAGCGTCGTTCGCCTGAAAGACCCTGAACCTGTTCTTTTCAAGACGGGTGACGGCCTCCTGAAGGAGGTCCCAGTTTCCAAGAGAAGAAGATCGAATCCTTTTGATCTCCTCCCTGGCCTTTTCAAAATCCTCAAAGAGAGAACGGTTCTGCCTCTGGCGGGTGCGTGTCTCACGAAAGGCACGCCTCTGGTTCTCTATTTCGGACTTCTTTATCTTTTTCCTCAAGTCTTCATACTGTTTCTGGATCAGGCCCATTTGAACTCCTCAGCGAATCATACGAATGGAAGCGAATGTCTTCTGAAAAATCCTTCATGATGGATCCGTCGCCTTTGAACACTGGAAACTGAAGCAAATTCACTTAATTTGATATCATTCGTATTACTCGTTACCATAAATTCTGCAACTTTTCAAAGGACAAGACAAGGGCTGATGAAAAGGATAATTGGACATGGGGCCTCTATAAGGTATAATGAGGATCAATGAAAGAGACGGTTTGTCTGGTCAGCCTGGGATGTCCGAAGAACCTTGTGGATTCCGAGGTCATCCTCGGCCTTCTCTCAAAAGAGGGGCACGCCCTCACCACAGACCCATCGAAAAGCGAAATCATCATCGTCAATACCTGCTCTTTTATCCAGGAGGCCACCCGGGAAGCGATTGAGACCATCCTCCAACTCGCCCGATATAAGAATAAAGGCCACTGCCGTCTCCTCATCGTATCCGGATGCCTTCCCCAGCGCTACGGGAGGATTCTGGAAAAGGAACTCCCTGAAGTGGACCTCTTCGTTGGGACAGGGTCTTTCCAGAAAATACCCCGGATCCTCTCCCGGAGAATGAACGCAAAGAGCTTCCTCTCCGCCCCCGCCTTTCTCTATAACGACCAAACACCTCGAATCCTTTCCACCCCTTCTCATACGGCCTATCTCAAAATCGCAGAAGGTTGCTCAAAGATCTGTACCTTCTGCACCGTCCCGAAGATCAGAGGGCCCTACCGGAGCCGAAAACTTCGTTCCATCCTCAAAGAGGCGGAGGGACTTGCCGCCCAGGGGGTTAAGGAACTGATCCTCATTGCTCAGGATACGACGGCTTACGGAGAAGATCTCGGAGACAAAACCTCTTTGGGAAAACTTCTGAAAAGCCTTGTCCTCATCGAAGGCCTCAGCTGGATCCGGGTTCTCTATTCTTATCCGAAGCGGGGATACTTTACTGACGGGCTTCTGGAATTCATCTCCCGGGAGGAAAAGCTCTGCCCCTATCTCGATCTCCCCATTCAACATATTGATGATGAGATCCTGAAGCGAATGGGTCGAAGATCAAAGGGCCAAGAAATTCGGGAGCTCCTCAAGAGGATCAGATCCTTTATCCCGAATATCAGCCTCAGAACCTCGCTGATCGTAGGCTTCCCCGGGGAAAGGAAAAGTCAGTTTCAATCCCTCCTGGACTTTGTCGAGGAGACCCGGTTCGAACACCTCGGTGCTTTTAAGTACTCCCCTGAGGACGGGACACCGGCCTCCCGGCTCCCCCATCCTGTTCCGGAAAGGGTAAAGGAAGAGCGTCTGAGAACCCTCATGGAAGTCCAGAAAAAGATCTCCCTCAAAAAATACCAAAAGATGGTCGGCAAGAAGGTGAAGGTTTTGGTGGATGGACCGGGTCCGCAAAAAGGGACGCTGAGAGGGAGACTCCAGACCCAGGCCCCTGAGATCGATGGGGTCGTTTTCCTGAAAGGAAAAGCCCGACCGGGCGATTGGGTGGAGGCCCGAATCATCCAGGCCCTCCCTTATGACCTGATCGGCCAGATCGAAAAGATCCTCCCTCCATTTTCATCCCGATAATGCCTTTTCCCTTGACGGAGATGGGAAAATGGGTTAGTTTAAGTCATCTTAAATCGAATGATATAACTCCTCAATCTTACTTTCATTTTACATTCAAGGAGAATAATCAATCAATGGATGAAATCAGTGATCTGATCCAACAGAGGATCCGAAAATTGGAAGTCTTCAGGAAGGAAGGGATCGACCCTTTCCCGAACGACTTCAAGGTCACTCATACCTCCGAAGAAGTCTCCAAGATCTGCGGCTCCCGATCAGAGGAGGAGCTCAACTCCTTCACAGAAACTTTCGGCCTGGCTGGAAGGATTGTGGCCATTCGCAATTTTGGCAAGGCCAGTTTTATTCATCTCAAAGACCGGGATGGGAAAATTCAGGCCTATCTTCAAAAGAATACCGTAGGGGAGGAAGCCTTCCAATTCTTCAGGAAGTTAGACATCGGCGACTTCATCGGGCTGGAAGGTAAGCCCTTCCGGACCAAAACAGGAGAACTCACTCTCCTGGTCCTGAGGTTCCGGCTCCTGGTCAAATCACTCCGCCCTCTCCCTGAGAAATGGCATGGCCTCACTGATGTGGAGACCCGCTACCGTCAGCGCTATTTAGATCTGATTGCCAACCCGAGGACCAAAGAGGTCTTCCTGAAACGGATTCAGGTGATCCAGAAGATCCGTGAATTCTTTACGGCTCGTGGTTTTTATGAAGTGGAGACCCCGATGCTCCATCCTATTCCCGGAGGAGCAACGGCCAAACCGTTTAAGACCCACCACAATGCCCTCGACATGGGACTCTATCTGAGGGTTGCCCCTGAGCTCTATTTGAAACGTCTGGTGATTGGAGGATTTGAAAGGATCTTTGAGATCAATCGCAGTTTCCGAAACGAGGGGATCTCCACGCTGCACAATCCGGAATTCACCATGCTCGAATTTTATCAGAGTTATGCCACCTATCTTGATATGATGGAGAGGACCGAGGAGCTTATCTCCTCCATGGTTAAAGAAATACAAGGCCGATTCTCTCTTTCCTACCAGGGGAGGGAGATTGATTTTACTCCTCCCTGGAGGAGGGTCCGTTTTAGAGATTCTCTCCTGGAGATCGGGAAGCTTGATCCCTCTATTCTCGGGGATCCTCCCGGGGCGATCGAGGTGGCCAAGGGCCTTCATTTAGAACTGAAAAAGGGAACCTCTCATGGAAGGGTACTGGCCGATATCTTCAAGGAGTTGGTGGAACCTCATCTCCTCCAGCCCACCTTCATTACCCATTACCCGACAGAGGTCTCCCCTCTCTCCCGCCGAAATGGCGAGGATCCGGCAGTGGTGGACCGCTTTGAGCTCTTTGTCGCAGGAAGAGAGATTGCCAATGGTTTCTCCGAGCTCAACGATCCTATCGACCAGAGGGAGCGTTTTCTCAAGCAAATGATGGAAAGGACCGAAGAGACCGAAGCTTCCCTTCTCCTCGATGAGGACTTTCTTCTTGCTCTCGAATTTGGGATGCCACCGACAGCGGGGGAAGGAATCGGAATCGATCGGCTGGTGATGATCCTCACTGACTCACCTTCCATCCGGGATGTCATCTTCTTCCCTCTACATCGAAAGGAAAGGTAAATCCCTGATGAGATACGAGTTATTTATCGGCCTGAGGTACCTCAAGGCAAAGCGAAAACAGACCTTCATCTCGATCATTACCTTTATCTCCATTGCAGGAGTGATGGTGGGAGTGATGGCCCTCATCGTCGTTCTTGCCGTGATGAGCGGTTTTGAGAAGACCCTTAAAGAAAAGATCCTGGGCACCCAGGCCCATCTCGTCGTTCTCAAGGCAAGCGATCTGGGAATGGATCAACCGGAGGAGGTCGTGAAGAAGGTGGAGGAGGTGCGGGGAGTGATCTCAGCCGCCCCGTTTATTTTTAATCAGGTCATGCTCTCCTCGGAATCCGGAGTCTCCGGGGTCGTCCTCAAAGGGATTGACCCAAACCGGGTGGGAAGGGTGACGGAACTGGTGCACAACCTGAAGACCGGCCGTCTCGAGGATCTGAAATCGTCGAAGGGGGAAGATCTCCCGGGCATCATCCTCGGGGTGGAGCTCGCAAAACACCTCTCCGTCTCTCTCGACGACCCCATTCAGGTGGTCTCCCCGCTGGGCACGATGACCCCTATGGGAATGATGCCAAAGATGAAACGGTTTCGTGTCAAAGGAATTTTTTATTCCGGAATGTACGAGTATGATAACACCATGGCCTATGTCTCCCTCGAAAGTGCTCAGAAGTTCTTCGGCATGGAATCCCGTGTGACAGGCATCGAGGTCAAGACAAATGATATCTATAAGGTGAAAGAGGTCGCAAAAGAGATCCGTAAGAAGATGGGGTTCCCCTTCTGGACGAAAGACTGGATGGAGATGAATCACAACCTCTTCTCCGCATTGAAGTTGGAGAAGATCGCCATGTTTATCATCCTCGTCCTCATTGTCCTGGTTGCCGCCTTCAATATCATCTCAAGCCTCATCATGGTGGTGATGGAGAAGAGTAAGGATATTGCCATCCTGAAATCGATGGGGGCCCCCTCGAAAGGAATTCTAAGGATCTTCATCATCGAAGGGGGAGTGATCGGAGTGGTGGGAACGATTCTGGGAACCCTCCTCGGGCTCGGAGCAGCCTTTCATCTGGAAAGGATTACCGACTTTGTGGAGCATCTCTTCGGATTTAAAATCCTGGCCGGTGATGTCTATTACATCGATAAACTTCCCTCCCAGGTTAACCCTCTGGATGTCGCGTGGATCGTTACCACGGCCATTCTCATCAGCCTGCTGGCCACCCTCTATCCCTCCTGGAGGGCCTCACGGCTCGACCCTGCGGAGGCACTGCGTTATGAATAAGAAGAAGGCCTCTTTAAAAGAGGAGGCCCTTCTGGCCATCACCCGGGGAGAATGGAAAAAGGCGCTGGGGCTGTTTCAGAAACATTGTGCGCAGGTCCCGGACGATCTTCGATCCCTGCTGAGGGTAGCTGAAATACTGGAACGATTGGGGAAAAAAAAGGAGGCCATCAAGGGGTATCGCCAGGTGGCGGAGGCCTATGCCCGAGATGGTTTCCTGCTTCAGGCCATCTCCGTTAACAAGATGATCCTGAGGATCGACCCGTCGGCAAAAGAGGCCAACGACCATTTGGCCAAGCTCTATCTTCAAAAAACTCAGGAGGCCACACGCTATCATCCCCTTCCCCCCATTCCCCTCTTCTCCGATCTGGATGAACAGGAGCTTCATGGACTGCTCGATCGGATCCAGACCAGAACCTTTTCAAAAGGTCAATTCATCTGTCAGGAGGATGACAGGGGAGATTCCCTGATGATCATCTGTCGAGGAGAGGTGGCGATCACCAAACGAGATCCGGAGGGGAAAGAGGTGTGGATCCGTAACCTCACAGAGGGAGACTGTTTTGGAGAATTCGGTTTCTTTCTCGACCAGAGAAGACATGCCAATGTCAGGGCCGAGACGGAATGTGAGATCTTAGAGATCTTTAGAAACAACCTCGACGAGATCATCCGCATTTACCCTCATGTCAGAGAAGTGCTTGAAGATCTCTTTAAAAAACGGATCCTGGATCTTCTCCTCGCCCTCTCCCCCCTGTTCTCATCCTTGACGCTGACCGAAAGGGAAGAGGTGTTAAAAAGATTTAAACCCCGCCAGGCTCCTTCCGAGGCCCTCCTCTTCAAAGGAGGGGATCCTTCCCATTGCCTTTACATGATCAAGAGCGGAGAGGTGGAGATCTTCACTCAAGACCGCCATGGGAAAAGGGTCCGTTTGGGTCGCCTGGGGAGCGGGAGTTTCTTTGGAGAGATCGGGGTATTGATGAGTGCACCGCGAATGGCTTTTGCTAAAACGACCCTGCCTTCTGAATTGCTCGAATTGACCAAAGAGGACTTTGATACGATCCTCCTTCAGTTTCCAAAACTCCGGTCGACCGTGAAAGAGATCTCTTCGAAGCGCCTGGTCCGGATGAAAGAAATTCTCTCCCGCGAAATCGCCGAAAAGGCAAAGGAGTGGATGGTTTGAAGGAGTTGATCCAAGTTCAACAGCTCTATAAGTCCTTTGGAAATGGGGCCAAACGGCTGGAGGTCCTCAAAGGAATAGATCTCACTTTCGATCAAGGGGAGAAGGCCGCCATCGTGGGTGCTTCCGGCGTAGGGAAGACCACCCTGCTTCATATCTTGGGGACTCTCGATCGGCCCACCTCCGGTAAAGTCCTCTATGAGGGAAGGGATGTCTTCACTCTGAACGAAAAGGAGCTTGCCCATTTCCGGAATCGAGAGATTGGTTTTGTCTTCCAGTTCCACCATCTCCTTCCCGAATTCAATGCCATTGAAAACACGATGATGCCCTGTCTCATCCAGGGGCTTTCCAGAAAGGAAGCCGTCCTTCGAGCCGAGGCCATTCTCACATTGGTGGGTTTAAAGGACCGCCTCACTCATAAACCCGGGAAACTCTCGGGAGGAGAACAACAACGGGTGGCTGTGGCCAGGGCGTTAGTACTGGAACCCAAAATCCTTCTGGCCGATGAACCCACCGGCAATCTCGATTCCAAAACAGGAGAATCGATTTTTTCACTTCTCCAGGAACTCAACCGGAGCAAAGGGGTGACGCTTGTGATCGTCACCCATAATCTTAAATTGGCCGCAGAGCTGCCCAGGCAGATTCATCTCGCGGATGGTAAAGCCAGCGGTTAGGGAATCCCTATTTACAAAATGAGATGGATTTGATATGGAAGATAGAGTTTTGGCCTCTGGCCCTAAACAAAAAAATAAAAGGAGCGGATTTTAAAGAATCGGAGCATGGTTAAAATCAAAATCGGAATTGTCCTTTTTGTTCTTTTCCTGTCCGGAATAGGGGGGGCCTCGGAAGAGGCCATCTATAAGATCACGATTCTTGGAAATGTGAAGGTCGAAGAGGGGGTCATTCGGGGTGCCGTGAAAAGCAGAGAGGGAGGATCCTTTTCTGCGGACCAGGTCCGTGAAGACCTGCGATCCATCTTCGGATTGGGCTATTTCTCCGATGTTCAGGCGGACATCAAATCGACACCCAAGGGGAAAGAAGTGATCTTTATTGTCGTCGAAAAGCCTGCGATCAAAGAGATCGTGGTCACCGGGAATCAAAAGGTCAAGCTGGATGACATTAAGGAGAAGCTCACCCTCACCTCCCGTTCCATTCTGAACCTTGAAAAGGTGAAGGAGAATGAGGAACAGATCCGGAAGCTCTATTTTTCCAAGGGATATTACGGGGTGCGGGTGGACCATAAAGTCGATTTTTTAGAGACCAACGAAGCGGTGGTCACCTTCCAGATCACAGAGGGCCCCAAAGGCCATATCAAAAAGATCGTCTTTAAGGGAAATAAAAAGATCAGGACATCCGAGCTTAAGAAAATCATGCTGACCAAACAGAGGAACATCTTTTCGATCATCACCAAAACCGGAATTCTCGACGAGGATATCCTCAAAAATGATGTCCAGCTTCTGAATGCCTATTACATGGATTACGGTTATCTGGATGCCAAGATCTCTGAACCCAGAATCGATCTTCGCGATCCTAAAAAGATCCGGATTGAGATTGAGATTGTTGAGGGGCCCCGATATCACTTCGGAGATATCGACTTCAGGGGAGACATCCTCACCACCCGGGAAGAGCTCTTCCGCAGCATTAAGATCAAACGGAATGATCCCTTCAGCAACACCGCCATTCGAAAGGATATCAATGCCCTTGTCGAAAAATTTGCCAATCAGGGTTATGCCTATGTTGACATCACCCCCCAGACGACGACAGACCCGAAAACACTCCTGGTCCATCTCAGCCTGGAGATCGATAAGAAGAAGCAAGTCTCTTATGAAAGGATTCAGGTGGTCGGAAATACGAAGAGCCGGGATAAAGTGATCCGCCGGGAGCTCCGGGTGGCTGAAGGGGAGCTCTACAGCGCAACCGGAATGAATAAAAGTCGTAACCGGCTGAAGCGGACAGGGTTCTTCAAAGAGGTCGACTTCACCACCAGCCGCGGGAGTACGGATGAAAAGATTAACCTCGACATCAAGGTGGAAGAGGCCCCTACAGGAGCCATCAGTTTCGGAGTCGGGTACAGCTCGATCGAAAAGGTGGTGGGCTCTGCCTCGATCTCGGACCGGAACCTCTTCGGACTGGGTTACTATGGCATCCTGAAATTCAGTTTGGGGTCTGTGACGAGGGATATCAGGTTCAGTTTTACCGACCCCTATTTTCTCGGAACTCGTTACTCCGCAGGGATTGACCTCTATCATGAAAATCGGGAGTTCGATACCTATTCCTATAGAATTGTGGGAGGAGATATCCGGACCGGCAGGGAACTCACCGAAAACCTACGGGCCGATGCAATGTATAAACTGGAAAGGATCAAAGTCCACGATGTGACGTCGGATGCCTCCTGGTTCATCAGAGAACAGGAGGGAGATAAGTTAACGAGTGCGATCTCCTTCGGCCTGACCATGGATACCCGAAACGATTTCTACAACCCCACCAAAGGGGCACGCCATAGCATCACCCTTCAGAATGCCGGGGGAGTCTTGGGCGGGGATAACTATTTCATCAAGGTGACGGGGGAGACAAGCTGGTACTTTCCTCTCCCTCTGAAAACCGTACTCAATTTCCGGGGGTCCGCAGGGATCATTGAGCCCTACGGCGGGAGGAAGGCACCCATCTATGAAAAGTTCTTTGTGGGTGGGCTCCGCACCATCAGGGGCTTTGAATATGGAATGGCAGGGCCTTTTGATGTGAACAAAGAGCCTCTGGGCGCGGAAAAGATGTTTGCCCTCACCTCGGAATTCATCTTTCCCCTGGCCTCGGAAATCGGCCTGAAGGCGGCGATCTTCTGGGATGTGGGAAAGGGGTTTGATCGATTCAGCGACATCACGCCGTTGAAAACAGGGGTGGGAGTAGGAATTCGCTGGTTCTCTCCCTTTGGTCCCATCCATATCGATCTCGGCTTCAACCCCAATCCCAAACCGGGTGAGAAACGGAAGGCGTTCGATTTTATGGCTGGAACCGTCTATTAGTCTTAAGAACATCCCTTCCTCTCTCGCGGAGGAGGGACCCAATAGAAACTCATAGAAAAAGGAGAAGGGATCATGAAATTGAAAAAGAGCTGTTTGGCCATCGTGGTTCTCATCATTGTGGGAGGATGGTCCGGATCATCCTTAGCGGCCGATTTGAAGATCGGCTATGTGGACATCCAGAAGGCGGTCAACGAAAGTCAGGCGGGGAAAGAGGCGAAAAAGTCCATTGCCAAGGAGCTGGAAAAGTATAATCGCCAATTTCTGGACAAACAGAAGGAACTCCAGACGATGAAGGAATCCCTGGAAAAACAGGCACCCATGCTGAATCCCGAAAGCCGGACCGCTAAAGAAAAGGAGTTGCAAAACAAGATCCGGGAATTTCAGAGATGGCAGGAAGACATCCAGAACGAGGTGAACCAGAAAACAAAGGAGATGGAGCGACAGATCTCCCTCGGTCTCCAGAAGGTAATCCAAAAATTAGGCGCGGATGAAGGATATTCCCTCATCATCGATAAGAATGAGGTGATTGTCCTCTTCGCCTCAAAGGCGATCGACCTCACGGATAAGGTCATTAAACTTCACGATCTGCAGAAGAAGTGAGGGGTTTTGGACTGATGCGAAAAGGATAACCCATTCCCTTCTGGAAACTGGATTGGGATGGAGGAATGAAAAAGAAACTCAAAGAACTGGCTGAATGGGTGGGTGGAACAGTCATCGGAGACGGTGAGGTGGAGATCTCAGGGGTGGGTTCGATTGAGGAGGCCGTGCCCGGCGAGATCACCTTTGTCTCCAGTCCGAAATATCTTCGAAGGCTGAACGAGACCCGGGCCTCTGCGGTCATCGTATCAAGGGAAATCACGGTTGCCGAAAAAAACCTCCTTTGCGTTGACCATCCAACCCTCACCTTGATCAAGATACTCACCCTCTTCACCCCCGGACCTCCCCAGCCCAGGGGGATCGATCCCCATGCCTGGATCAGCCCGTCTGCCCTTTTGGGAAAAGACCTCTCCATCTACCCCTCTGTCTATGTCGGGGACCGCTGCGAAATCGGGGATCGCGTGACCCTCTATCCGGGAGTCTATGTGGGTGAGGATTCCAAGATCGGAGAGGATTCCATTCTCCACCCCAACGTCTCGGTCTATGCGCGCTCTCTGATCGGGAAGAGGGTGATCCTTCACAGCGGGGTGGTTATCGGAGCGGATGGGTTTGGATATGTCAAAGAGGGGGCGAAGAATGCGAAGATTCCCCAGGTGGGAAGGGTAATCATCGAAGATGATGTGGAGGTGGGTGCCAATACGACGATCGACCGGGCCTCTCTGGGAAATACGATCATCCATAGAGGGGTCAAGGTCGATAACCTCGTTCAGATCGCTCATAATGTCGAGATCGGAGAGGATTCGCTCATTGTCGCACAAGTGGGCATTGCGGGTTCTTCAAAGATCGGAAAGAATGTCATCCTCGCAGGACAGGTCGGGGTCGTGGACCACATTGAAATCGGAGACAACGCCAGGGTGGGGGCCCAATCCGGGGTCCCTCACAACCTGGCGCCTGACCGGGGATATACAGGAAGCCCTGTATTGCCTCATCAGGAGTTCCTTCGTGCGGTTTCCATCTTCCCGAAACTCCCGGAGATGAGAAAGACTCTCCTCGGTATTGAAAAGCGCTTAAGGAAGATTGAGGAGATGATCTCTCCAAAAGAGAAGGAGAAATAGATGATTGAGATCAATGAAATCCTCCATATTCTCCCTCATGCCTATCCTTTCCTGCTGGTGGATCGGATCATTGAGATAGAACCGGGGAAACGGATTGTCGGCATCAAGAACGTCACTTACAATGAACCCTTTTTCCCCGGCCACTTTCCCGCAAGGCCCATCATGCCGGGGGTCCTCATCGTGGAGGCAATGGCCCAGACCGCGGGGGTGCTCGCTTTTAAATCGATCCCTGAAGAGAATCAGAGAAAGCCGGTCTACTTTTTGGGAATCGATCATGTCCGTTTTAGAAAACCGGTGATCCCCGGAGATCAACTTCGCCTTGAACTGGAGATCACCCGGCATCGCCAATCGATATGGGGATTCAAAGGGAAGGCTTGGGTGGATACGAAGCTGGTTGCCGAGGCTGAACTGTTAGCCATGATGGGAGAGGAGAAATGATTCATCCCACCGCCATCATCGACCCAAAGACTGAAATCGGTGAGGGAGTGGACATTGGCCCTTACTCGGTGATTGAAAAAGGGGTCTTCATCGGAGAAGGGACCAAAATCGGATCCCATGTGGTGATCCGGGAGGGAACGAAAATCGGGGAGAGATGCCAGATCTTTCAATTCTCCTCCGTCGGAGAAGCCCCTCAAGCCCTTGCCTACAGGGGAGAGAGGACCTCCCTTCTGATCGGAGATCATAATATCATCCGGGAGTTTGTTACCCTTCACCGGGGCACGGTCAAGGGAGGTGGGAAAACTGTCATCGGCAATGATAATTTCATTATGGCCTACTCCCATATCGCCCATGATTGCCAGATCGGAAATCAGGTGGTGATGGCCAATGGGGCAACACTGGGAGGGCATATCCTCATAGAAGATTATGCCATCATCGGAGGACTCGCGGCCATCCATCAGTTCTGCCGGATCGGAACCCATGCCCTCCTCAGTGGTTTAACCGGCGTGTCCCAGGATGTTCCCCCTTATACGATGGCAGCCGGAAGCCGTGCGAAACTCTACGGTCTCAACACCGTTGGTCTGAAACGCCACCAATTCTCAGAACAGGCGATCAGGGCACTGAAGAAAGCCTACCGGATTATTTTTCGCTCCGGCCTCACACTGGAAAAAGCGATGAAGTCCGTTGAGGAAGATGACATTTTTCAAATACCGGAGGTCCGGCATTTCGTCCAATTCATCCAGCAAACCAAGAGGGGGATCAGTCGTTAGGTGGAGAAGATCAGGGTGGGTGTGGTCGGTGTCGGTTACTTTGGTCAGTTCCATGCAGAAAAATATTCAAAGATGAAGGATGTGGAACTGGTCGGGGTGGTCGATCTCGATCCCTCCCGTGCACAGGAGATCGCCAGACGATGTCATACGAAATCCTTTCAAGATCATACCCATCTCTTTGACAAGGTTCAGGCCGTCAGCATTGCCTCGCCCACGCCATCCCACACCCCCATCGCAAAGGACTTCTTCCTTCAGGGGATTGACGTCCTCCTTGAAAAACCCATCGCAGGTACGCTTGAAGAGGCGGATGAATTGATCGAACTGGCAGGGCAAAAGGGGCGAATCCTCCAGGTCGGCCACCTGGAACGGTTTAATGGGGCCCTCTCCGCAGTGGAAGGCCTCATTGAGGACCCCCTGTTCATCGAATCTCAACGATTGGGCCCTTTCTCGGGAAGGGGAACGGAGATCAATGTCGTTCTGGATCTAATGGTCCACGATATCGACATCCTCCTCAACTGGGTCCATTCAAAGGTGAAGCAGGTCTTGGCGGTGGGGGTTTCCATCCTCACCTCCTCTTTCGATGTCGCCCATGCGCGAATCGAGTTCGAAAATGGATGTACCGCCAGTCTCACGGCCAGCCGTTTCTCGAGGGAGAAGATAAGAAAGACCCGAATCTTTCAATCAAACGGAATGCTCCTGATCGATTTCCTCTCCCAGAAGGCCTCCTCCGTTCGAAAAGGGGAACCCCTTGAGATGAGCGTTCAAGAGATCCCCGTCACAAAGGTCGATCCCCTGGAGGCCGAGATCCGTTCTTTCCTCCAGAGCGTTAGAGACCGCAAAGAGGCGAAGGTCTCCGGACGGGCGGGAAAGAGGGCACTGGAAGTCGTGCTCCAGATCGTTCAGCAGATCGAAGACCGTATAAAAAATAAATGATAAAATGAAAAAGATCTTGCTTTCTGCCGGAGAGGTTTCAGGGGACCTTCACGGTGCCCATCTGGTAGAAGCCATCCGCGAGATCGATCCGGAAATCCATTTTTTTGGAATGGGAGGGGAGGGCCTGAAGGCAAAGGGGATGGAGCTTCTATTCCATGCTCACTCCCTCTCCGTCGTAGGGATCACCGAAGCCCTCTGGAAACTTCCGGCTGTTTTAAAGACACTGAGAGGGTTGAAAGGATGGATGGATCGGGAGAGACCAGACTTGGTCCTCCTGATCGATTTCCCGGAATTTAATCTTCGCATCGCAAAAATAGCCCATCAAAAGGGTATCCCTGTCCTGTACTATATCAGCCCACAGATTTGGGCCTGGAGACCTAAAAGGATCGAATCCATTGCAAAGTGGGTGAGGAAGATGGTGGTCCTTCTCCCCTTTGAGATCCCCTTTTATGAAGCCGCAGGGGTGGATGTGGAGTGGGTCGGCCATCCCCTCCTCGATATCGTAAAGCCTGCTCTCTCAAAGGAAGAGGCATTCCGGCGGTTCGGACTCGAGCCAGGGCGAAGGACGATCGGTCTCCTGCCCGGGAGTCGAAGGGATGAAGTCCGTAAGCTTCTCCCCCCCCTTGTCGCCTCTGCTCAAATCCTTCAGGAAGAGATCCCCCAGCTCCAGTTCATCATTCCTTTAGCCCCGGGCATTTCTGAATCAGAGACACGTCCTGTGATGGAGAAGACTTCCGTTCCCATCAGGCTGGTGAAGGGGTTTGCGTATGATGTGATGGGTCTTTCCGACCTCCTCATCACTGCCTCGGGGACAGCTACGCTGGAGGCGGCCATCCTTGAAAAGCCGATGATCATTGTCTACAGGGTCTCCCCCCTGTCTTACCGGGTGGGAAAGGAATTGGTCCACGTGGACCACATTGGCCTGGTCAATCTGGTGGCAGGGAAAGAGATCGCCAAGGAACTCATCCAGGAGGAAGTCACCCCCGGCAGGATTGCGGAGGAAGCCATCCGCATTCTGAGGGATCCGACCCTCTATCGAAAAATCGTCGAGTCGATGAAGGCCATTCGCCAAAATCTTGGAGAACCCGGGGCCGCCTCCCGGGCGGCCAGAATTGTCATCTCCTTGCTTCAGGAGAAGAAAATGTGATAGAGATATAAAGGTGAAGGACAAAATTACAATAACCAAATCCCAAACTCCAATTGAACTCCAATGACCCAATCACCAAAAATTCTTTAACGATTCGGACCTGGTTATTGGAA
>CAZXMB010000015.1:0-25763 GCA_964641715.1 uncultured Syntrophaceae bacterium | reverse complement strand
GGGTTCGATCCCCATCAGCTCCACCATTTTCAATTTTCTCCTCCATCCTGTCTTCCTCTTAGGCGATGCAAGAAGAGACCCTTCCAAAAGAAACCTTTGCCCTTTATCACTGGAATAAATTGTCCCGGCTCCACTGCGCCGATGTGTGTGACCGGACCGGGGCTCATTACCACCCTTCCAGCAAAGGCTTCCTATTGCCTGTTTATAATCTGAGGTACCTCATCCTCCCGGAGGAAAGAAAGATCCTGAGAATGGATCAGAAGGAGAACTTTGTGGACGAGGAACTTCATTCTTTTTTCACCCTCATGGTGCTCGTTTATCTCACCGAGGCAAAAAAAGAGAGTAGACCTTCTAACATCTGGGTCAGCGATAAAGAGCTGAAGGCCGGCTTCACATTTTTCCGAGGGCCTCACAGCCTTCAGGTGAAAGATCTGGAGGAAAGATACGGAAACGATCCAGGGGCCTTTCTGAAGGCAGGTGAGAAATTAGGGGGAAGGGAAATCTTCTTTGGCAACAAGGGATTTGCCTTGGATGTACTTCCAAAGATACCCATTGCTTATATGTTATGGGAAGGAAGCGAAGAATTTCCGGCGAGGGTCAACGTTCTATTCGATTCCACCATCCAGGCCCATCTTCCTCTCGATGTCATATGGGGGATGGTGGCTGAAACAAGCCGGCGTCTCGCCGGATAAACCAGGGGTCCGGAAACCGACAGGGAAGAATTTCGTCTTCCAATGGGCAACCCGAAGGCCTGCCCTGCAAGAAGGAAAGAATCCAATTGGATGCAATCTCTTCCATAACTTTAAACTTTAAACGGTTATGTTTAAGCGGTTATTGATTCTTCATTGATTTTGTGATAAAGGGAAAAGCCCAAAGATTCATAAAGGAAGATTCTAAACATGAACACGGCAAATACTCTCCCAAAAAGAACCCTGGGAAAGACAGGAGAACAGATCTCTCTTCTCGGACTTGGAGGAGAGGGGTTGCTGAGAAGTTATGACCGGGATCAGGAGGCGGTGGCCTTGATCCATCGGGCCGTTGATCTGGGCATCACTTATTTCGAGTCCGCCCGGGCCTATAGCGGGAGTGAGTCCTATTACGGGATGGCTCTCCAGGAAAGGAGAAGGGAGGTCTTCCTGGCCAGTAAATCGCATGAACGGACAGGGGATGGAGCTTTGAAACATCTGGAAGCCACCCTCAAAAATATGAAGACCGACTACCTCGACCTCTGGATGGTTCATGATGTGAGGACACCAAAGGATCTTGCGCAGATTTTTGAACCCGGGGGAGCCATTAAAGCCTTTGAGGCGGCCAAACGTAATAAACTGGTCCGCTTTATTGGAATCTCAGGGCATAGAAATCCAATGGTGCTTTCCAAAGCCATAGACCTCTTTCCCTTTAAGGTGGTCCTAATGCCTATCAATCTGGCAGAACCTCATTACTGGTCCTTCCTGGATGAAGTCCTGCCCAAGGCAGAAGAGAAAGGAATGGGGATTCTCGGAATGAAAACCCTCTCCCGCGGGGTCAGCGTGAAGATCTTTGGAACTGAATCGGTTGAAAATTTCCTTCGTTTTGCATTGACCCAAACCATTTCAGCCGCAGTGGTGGGATGTGAGACCATCGAACAACTGGAGATGAACGTCCGGCTTGCCCGATCCTTTCAGCCCATGTCCTCCAAGGACCAGGATATCCTCATTCAAAAAGTCAAGCCCTACGCCCGGGAATTGATGTATTATAAATTGTAAAGAACCCAGTTCTCCATTTCTCAATTCCAACCAAAAATATTTGAAATGTCTCGAACAGGTCATCCCGAACTTGTTGATTCAGATTCGTTCATTACTCCGTGCCAGAGTCTTGAAAACCATTTTTGTGAGATGCCGGACCAAGTTCGGCATGAGAACTTTTTAGTATTTAAAGATTCAATTTGAATTCATGAACCGAGATATGCTAAATTTATAATATAAACTTTTCGAGGAAAAACATGAGACCTATCCTGCTTGAAATTGTCACCAAAGTAATGACCACTTTTGACCATTGCTCCCGTTGCGAACTCATATTTGACGAATCGGGGATAGATAAAAAAATTCATCAAAAAGAGATGGAAGAGTATCCTTCGGATTTGAAGGAGGAGTTTATTAAACTCTCCGACTGGATTCGAGAATTAACCCGGCTCTACAAACATCGCCTCGTCATCAAGCTCATCGATGTCCAGTCCCTGCTGGGAATTTATAAATCCCTTCGTCACCGTATTCGGACTTATCCCTCCTTTATTGTGGAGGGTAAGGAAGTGTATGCAGGCTGGGATAAGGCTCGGCTGGAGGATCTTATCGATAAATATATAAAAATCTCTCTGCCTAAAAACCGAATGGTTCAGGGAACCCTTCCTTAAATACAAGTCACCCCTGGTCTCCGGATTCAATCAACGATTACGAAAAACAGAAGATGAGAAGAGGCGGCCGATTCGGGAAATATGGAGAGCAGAAACGATATGAACGACTGCACCAAAAGAAGAAACGTTCTCCTCCGCTGAAACCGATCAAAAAGCCTTCCGGAAGAAAGTCACTGATGGCGGAGAGATCAGCAAAAGGGCTTCCTCTGAAGCTTCCTGATTTCGACTGATAATCATCATCCTATTTGAAAGGCTTCACCTTTGAAGAGACAGGAGGGGGGGATGAGCCGACTTCTTTATAAAGACCCGAGGATATCCTCAGCCACATCTCTGAGATCGCTATCGCTGGTCGTCATTGCCAGGATGTCAAGTTTTGCTTTGAAGCCCTGTTTTTCCATGGGCGTCCTCACCTCATAAAGGGTCTTCATGATCCGGAGGGCCTCTGAAACCTTTTCGGGGTCTGAATAGTCCAGAAGCAGGGAGAGGGTGCTCCAATCCTCAGGCAACCCATACTGGTCTAAATAAGTCCTGACCACTGTTTCAAATTGATCCGTTCCGTGGTAACGATCGATATCATTGAGAGCCTTCTGATGCTTTTTCGTTCCCTTCTTTCCCATAAAGAGTTTATCCACCTCCTTTCGATACTTCTTCATTGCCCACTCCGACCGTTGGGACCTCTCCCGTTCCCGGGGAGGCTCCTTGGGGGCATGGGGACTTCGATCCCTCCTCCGATCGATCTCCCTCCAGGAAATTCTTTCCCGCTCATCTTCATCCTGATACCGAACCATAGTGGCTGTCTCCCGGACCTGGATTGAAATCCAGCTTTTCCGAAAAGTTAAACTGTTCAAAATCAAATGTCAAATAGCAAATTCTAAAATTCAACAATGGAATCTTCAGATCTTCTTTTTCTCGCTTTAAGGGGATCTTACTCTCTCCGGGCTTTTGATCTCTACCCCCTGCGGGGTAAAACTCAAAGTGATCACCTCTCCTGATTTCCCAAACCTCCCCAAACCCTTTCCATTAAGGTTCAGGTCCAGTCCCCCGGCGTTCCCGATGAGGAGGTCAATCCGGTGGAGCCCCTGATAGGAGCGTCCTTCACCAGGATTGAAGGTCATCTCCCTTTCGGGTTGATCATCTACCTGAATGCGGACCCATACTTTTTCAGCCGCCTTCAATTCGAGTAAAAAAGGCTTGCTTTCAGCGACAGGGATGGTCTCAGTGGTTTGAAGGACGGGGAGAGGCGAAGGGCTTTGTCTCATTTCGGGTTTCGCCGGGATCATTTCCCTGGGAGCGGGTGACCAGTAAGGGTGGAAGAAATAAGAGGCGATGAGGCAGACCAGGAGGACTCCCGCAATGACCCATACCTGTTTCTTATTCCACCCCTCTTTCTTCTCGGACCTTGCCTCCGGGATAAGGTTCGGTTTCCCCTTTAATAGGTGGTCATAACAAAGAAGAACTTCATTTGGATTCAATCCGACATACTTTGCATAGGCTAAAAGGAATCCTCTCACATAGGTCGGAGATGGAAGATCCTGATACCGGTCTTCTTCAATGGCCCTGAGGAGGGGCTCTCTTATTTTCGTATTCTTGGCTAACTCCTTCAGGGAAATGTTTTTGGACTCCCGTTCCTTCTGAAGGGTTTTTCCTAAGGATTCTCTCTCATTCATGGCGATGGGAACTCAAGAGGAATACCCGAGTGTATCCAAGGCCCGGGGATCCCGGGTCCAATTCTTCTCCACCTTTACCCATAACTCTAAAAAGACTTTTTCCCCCAGAAAGGCCTCTATCTCTTTTCGTGCCACCTCCCCGATCTTCTTCAGTTTCTGCCCGCCTCTTCCAATGACGATCCTCTTTTGAGAATCCCTCTCCACATGGATCGTTCCCCGGATGAGGATCAAATTCTTTTCGGGGCGTTCCTGAAATGATTCGATAGTCACGGCCGTCGCATAAGGGACCTCCTGATAGGAGTGCCGGATCACTTTCTCCCGGATGATCTCAGAGACGAGAAACCTCTCTGTCTGGTCCGTGAGCATGTCCTCGGGGTAGTAAGGCGGAGCCTCCGGCAGGGATTTGAGGATCTCGTCAAGCAGCAGATCCACCCCTTCTCCGGTGAGCGCTGAAACAGGAAGGATCTTTTCAAAGGGAAAGAGCTTCTGATACTGGTCCATCAATGGAAGAAGGGTCTCTTTCCTGATTAAATCAATCTTGTTGATCACCAGGAAGGGAATTCCCTTGCTTCCCCTGAGGGATTGCAACATTTGCCCATCTTCCTTCAGCAGAGGAGAGGAGGCTTCGATGAGAAAGAGAAGAAGGTCTGAATCCCGGCCGGAAGCGACCGCAGTCCGAACCATTCGTCTATTCAATTCAGATCGTCCCTCATGGATGCCGGGGGTATCGAGAAAGACGAACTGCCCCCCTTCCACATTCTTGATGCCTAAGATTCGATTTCGTGTGGTCTGAGGCTTCTCGGTGATGATCGCAACCTTCTCGCCGAGGATTCGGTTAAAGAGGGTGGATTTGCCAACATTGGGCCTACCCAGGATGGAGATAAAACCCGATTTAAAGGACGCCATTATTACCTGATTTCAGATTGCGGAATTAATATGTCATCTCCGTGAAAACGGGAATCCAGACTCTATCCCTGCGAAAGCAGAGACCCCTATCATTAAAAACCCCTGGATTCCTGCTTTCGCAGGAATGGCCCACCGGGCTTTAACGGCTTCGTCATGAGGGTAAGGTTAGATCGAATACCTCCTGGATATGTTCGACCAAAATAAAGTTCATCTCTTTTTTGATATACTCCGGAATATCGTCGAGGTCCGGTTCATTCTTCTTTGGGAGGATCACTGTTTTAACCCCGGCCCTTCGAGCAGCCAGAATCTTCTCCTTGACTCCACCTACCGGAAGGACCCTTCCGCTCAATGTCAACTCACCGGTCATCGCGATATCATGCGCAACAGGTTTCTCCTTCAAGAGGGAAAGAACAGCAGTCGCAATGGTGATCCCTGCGGAAGGCCCGTCTTTGGGAGTGGCCCCAGCCGGGATGTGAATGTGAATATCCCATTCCTGATAAAAATTTTCCGGGATGCGGAGGAAGGAGGCATTGGCACGGATATAGGAAAGCGCAGCCTGAGCCGACTCCTTCATCACCTCTCCGAGAGAACCGGTCATGAGAAGGCCCTTGTCCCCTCTCATCTTGGAGGTTTCGATAAAGATGATGTCCCCTCCATTCTCTGTCCAGGCGAGCCCTGTGGCCACACCGATCCGGTCTTTCTCCTGGGCAACCTCCCGGAAGAATTTTCGGGGACCCAGAAGCCCCTCAACGGCCACCTCATCAATGACCTCCCGGGCCGTGTTTCCCATGGCCGCCTCCTTAGCCACCTTCCGGCAAACGGTAGCAATCTCCCTCTCCAGATTTCTCACCCCTGCTTCTCGCGTATACTCCCGGATGATCTTATAGACCGCTCCGTCGGTGAAGGAGAGGGAATGATCCCCCAATCCGTTCTCTTCTTTCTGATGGGGGATCAGAAATTGGAAAGCGATCTTCTCCTTCTCTTCCTCCGTATAACCCGGGAGGTGGATCACCTCCATCCGGTCCAGAAGGGCAGGAGGGATGGGGGAAAGGGTGTTGGCCGTGGTGATGAAGAGGACATGAGAGAGGTCAAAGGGAACATCCAGATAATGATCGGTAAAGGAGAAGTTCTGCTCGGGATCGAGTGTCTCCAGAAGGGCAGAGGCCGGGTCTCCCCGGACGTCGGTTCCAATCTTATCCACCTCGTCGAGCATAAAAACGGGGTTGGAGGTCTCTGCCCTCTTGATCTCCTGAATGATCCGACCGGGGAGTGCACCCACATAGGTTCGGCGGTGTCCCCGGATCTCCGCCTCATCCCTCACCCCGCCCAGGGAGATGCGGATGAATTTTCTCTCCAGAGCGCGGGCAATGGACCGTCCCAGTGAGGTTTTTCCAACCCCGGGGGGTCCGACAAAACAGAGAATCGGTCCCTTCATCGGATCCTTCAACTTTTTCACCGCCAGAAATTCTAAGATGCGCTCCTTTACCTTTTCGAGATCATAATGGTCTTCATTGAGGATAGCCCGGGCCCTTGCGAGATCAAGGTTATCGGTCGTCTTCTTGCTCCAGGGAATGGTGATAAGATAATCGAGATAAGTTCTGGAGACGGTATATTCGGCGGAGATGGGATTCATCCTCTCCAACCGATTGATCTCCTTTTGGGCAATCTCTTCCACTTTCTGTGGCATTCCGGCGGATCCAACCTTCTCGCGAAGTTCATGAATCTCCGCCAGATAGGGATCCTCCTCTTGCGTCTCCCTCTGTCCCCTCATCGATGGACGGGGGGACCGTTCCCTTTGAAACTTCCCTGCCTCTTTGCCCGAGGTGAAAAAAGGATTGGATCTCGGCGAAAAGGATGGGATCTCCCGGCTGAAAAAGCTATAGACCTTCTTAAGACGCTCCAGGGGGTCGATCATCTCGAAGATTTCCTGCTGTTCCTTCAATTCCAGGTGGAGGGTGATAGCGATCAGATCGGCAAGCCGGCCCGGATGATCGATCCTGTCGAGAGTTTTTGATACCTCCTCTGAAAGGGGTTTGGCCATGGAGAGGGAGATTTTAAAGAGGGCACTGATGCTCTGTACCAGGGTCTCGGAAAGCAAACTCTTCTCCGGGACCTCGTTGACCTCCTTTAACTCCGCCTTGAAATAAGGCGCCTCCTGAACGATGTTTCGGAGAGAGACCCTTGAAAGGCCTTCCACAAAGATCTTCATTCCCCTGTTTGGCAACTTCACCGAGTGAAGAATCCGGCAGACCGTTCCAATGGAAAGCAGGTCCTTGGGTTGAGGTTCTTTCAGAGAGGGGTCTCGCTGGGAGACACATCCGATGAGACTATTTTCCGATACGGCTTTAGCGAGGAGGTTTAATGCTTCATCCAGCGGAAAGAAAAGAGGAACGACCATATAAGGGAAGATGACCGAATCCTTAAGAGGGACAAAGAGTAATCTCTGAGGAAGGGAATAGCTCTCTGACTTATAAAGATATCTCACGGGAAACTCCTTGGGTGAATCGAAAAACAGAGAGTATTATACGAAAATGGATGTTTTTGTCAACGGAGGTCTAAGAGTTCTTTGATGTCTGTCAAGGCGTCTATCCCGCACCAATCCCTCTGGCCCACGATCATCCCTTCTACGAAACCCTCCCGGCCGATGAGGAAAGTGGTGGGAATCATCTTTAGTCCATAGATTCGGGCAAGCCTTTCCTTCCTGTCCAAAAGGATGGGAAGGGTAATCTTTAGATCCTTAACGAGTCTCTTAATTCTGCTCTCTTTTTCCCCATCAATGGCAATGGTTAGAACCGCTAACTGACCCTGTGTGGAATTGACGAATTTTTGTAAAAGGACGATATCCTCCTTGCAGGCCGGGCAAAAGGAACCCCAGAAGAAAATAAGAAGGGGCTTCCCCTTATAGTCCGCAAGGACCATTTCATTTCCGTTTAAATCCTTTAGCGAAAAAGGAGGAGCTTCTCTTTTCGTTGGAAATTTCTGGACGCCGAAGGATTCGGATAAAGCAAAAGAGTCCTTTGCCTGAAAGGAGAAAAAGAGGATAACCACTTCTGCGGAAATCCATAAGAAAACAATCCATCTTCGCATATTCAATCCCGTAATATATTTATATAAAAATTTTAAATCATATTTCAAATCCCGTCAATCCCCGGCAGCGGGGATCATTATCTTCTTGAAAAGTCACCCGGGAAGTGGTAAGGTGGCCTTAAAAAACAGGAATTGAAGTGGCTCGATGAGTGCAGGTATCGCCGATCCAAACCCTTATCAGCTCATTCCATAAGGAGGATTTTATGGCAGGAGTAAACAAGGTGATTCTCATCGGTAACTTAGGAGCAGATCCTGAGATAAGGTATCTGGGCAGTGGCACCACGGTGGCTAATTTCCGGATAGCGACGACCGAAAATCGAACCAACCGGTCCGGTGAGAAGGTGTCCACGACCGAATGGCATCGAATCGTCGCTTTTGGCAGACTCGCTGAAATCTGCAAGGATTATCTGAATAAGGGCAAACAGGTCTATATCGAGGGACGCATTCGAACCCGACAATGGGAAGACAAGGAGGGAAACCGCAGATCCACGACTGAAATCATTGCGACGCAGATGCAGATGCTGGGAGCGCCCGGTACTTCTGCGGAAGTTCCTCCCCCGGAGAAAGAAATGGGTATAGAACCGGAAGGAGCAGCCGGGCCGGATGAGGAGGTCCCTTTCTGATTGCCGAGTGCGGAATTAAATTCCGTAATCCCATTCCGGATTCCTCAGTTAAAAGAGAAATCTCCTCATACTCAGATTGAGAAGCAGGCCTATCCCCATCAGGGTGGAAAGTAGAAAAGAACCCCCGTAGCTGAGCAACGGCAGAGGGATCCCCACCACCGGCATCATCCCCATGACCATCCCGATATTAATGAAGATATGCCAGAAGAGCATGGAGACCACCCCAAAGGAGAGGACCGCACCAAATCGATCCTTTGACTGGATGGCAATGCGAAGACCCCAGAGGATCAGGCCCAAATAGAGTCCGATGACTATCAGACACCCGATCAGACCCCACTCTTCTCCAAGGGCTGAAAAGATGAAGTCCGTATGCTGTTCCGGGAGAAATCCCAGCTTGCACTGGGTTCCCTTCATAAATCCCTTTCCGAGTATCCCCCCTGATCCAATGGCGATCTTCGATTGAATGAGGTGATAACCAGCTCCCAGAGGATCCAATTCCGGATTGAAGAACGTGATAATTCGCTTCTTCTGATACTCCTTAAGCAATCCCCACACCAGGGGCACAAAGATCCCCCCTGCTCCAATCAGGAGGAAAAGGGATGACCAGCGAATCTTCACAAACAGGAGAACGGAAAAGAAGATCAAGGCAAGAATGATGGCCGTCCCCAAATCGGGCTGTTTCAGAATCAGGACTATGGGGACGCAAAGAAAGAGGAAGGGCAAGAAGAGTTGCTTCAAGGAATAACCTTCCCGGTCCGGAGGCCTCTGGAAAAACTTGGCCAGGGCCATGATCAACGCAATCTTTACGAATTCGGATGGCTGAAAGGAGAAAGAACCGAACTTGAACCATCTCCTTGCCCCCGAGGTAATGATGCCAAAGCCAAAAACCAAGATGAGGAGAAGGAGCGCTACTGCAAAGACGATATAGGCGATATCCGCATAATACCGGTACTCGATAAAGGCGATCATCAACATCACCCCTAAGCCAATGCCTAGCCAGAGCATCTGCTTGAGGTAAATTGGAGTTCCGGAGGTTTCTCCATTCGGACCACCGCTGTAAAGGTTGAGAATACCAATGGAGGCGATCAGGAGGACTATCCCCAGGAGAGTCCAATCAAAATGGATGAGAAGGCGCCGATCAATCATAAACGGACTCCTCCGGTTCCTGAGTGGCCTTTTCGGGTGAAGAGGGTGGAAGATTGAGGAAGGTCTCAATCACTTTTCGGGCAATGGGAACAGCGGCGACCGCCCCGAAACCGCCATGCTCCACGAGAACCGCCACAGCGATCTGGGGGTCTTCATAAGGGGCAAAGGCGACAAACCAGGCATGATCCCGATACTTCATGGGAAGGCGGTTCATATCCCCCCTCTTGAAATCGGCTGCCATCCGGATGACCTGAGCGGTCCCTGTTTTACCTGCCACCTTTGCCTGCTTCAATGCGCACCCCCATCCTGTTCCATGGGGTTCATTGACCACTCCCATCAGTCCTTCCCGGACTATCCGAAGGGTGCGTTCAGAGATATTGGCCCGTCTCATCTCTACGGGAGGATATTCCCTCACCCTCACACCATAAATATCTTCCACCCTCTCCACCACCTGGGGAAGATAGATCTTCCCTCCGTTGGCGATGGTGGAAATCAGCTGTGCAAGATGGAGGGGAGTGGTATTAAGATATCCCTGGCCCACGGCAAAGGAGAGCGTCTCTCCACTGTACCATGGAATTCCATAGCGCTTCTTTTTCCAGGCCGAAGAGGGGACCACCCCGGATTTTTCATGAGGAAGTGAAATCCCTGTCTTTTTCCCCAAACCGAGCTCACCGGCATAATGGGCAATGGCATCCACCCCCACTTTCAATCCCACCTGATAAAAAAAGATATCGCAGGATTCAACGATTGCCCGATGAAGGTTGATCGGCCCATGTCCTTTCTCCTTCCAGCATCGGAAGGACCGGTTTCCATAGGGATAGGCCCCTGTGCAGGTAAGGATTGTCTCCGGAGTAATCGCCCCTGTCTCCAGACCCGCAATCGCGGTGACGATCTTAAAGACAGAGCCCGGAGGAAATTGACCCTGTAATCCCTTATTCTGGAGGGGATGGGAGGGATGGTCGGTCAAATCCTTCCATTCCTCGGGTGAGATGGTCCTGGCAAAAACCGAAGGATCGAAGGAGGGTTTACTCACCATGGCCAGGACCTTTCCTGTTCTCGGATCCATGGCAATGAGAGATCCGTTCTTATCCTGAAAGGCCTCTTCGGCAGCCTCCTGAAGATCGAGATCAATGGTCAGGATGACATTGTTCCCGGGAAAGGATTCTACGCTTCTGAGATGTTTAATCTCCCTTCCCAATGCATCCACCTCAATCTGACGGCCTCCGTCCGTTCCCCGAAGATCACCCTCCCACTGAGACTCCACCCCGTATTTGCCGACGAAGGCACCCATCCGATAAATCCCCTCCTTGACCTCTCTCAATTCATTCTCGTCAATCTCCCCGAGGTAACCGATGAGATGAGAGGCGAGATGGCCATAGGGATAGGACCGTCTGGGCCTGACATCCACCAGGAGACCGGGAAGATGAACTCGATTCGATTCCAGGAGGGCCAACCTGTTCCAATCGATATCCGACTTTATCTTGATCGGTCTGAAGGCAGGCCGCCGTTTCAGGCCCTTAAGCTTCTGGTCCATCTCCTCTCGAGAAAGGTTGAGCATCTCGCCCACCTTTCCCACCACCTCCGGATTCGCCTTCAGATCTTCGGGTACGAGAAAGACCTCAAAGGAAGGACGGTTTTGGGCCAGGATCCGGTCCCTTCGATCCAGGAGCATCCCGCGGTCTGCGATCTGTTCACGGATTCGAATTCGGTTATTCTCGGAGAGCCGCCGAAATTCGCTTCCCTTAAAGACCTGGAGGTACCATAAATCAATGAAAAGCAGAAAGAAGGCCAGGCCTGCGAAGGCTTTGATATACCGGTACCTTCCCCTGAAATCCTCCATTCGATGGGAATTGAGTTCCATCATGACCTATCCTTTTTCTCCCATCCTGTAGTCCTGGAAAAGAAAAAAAACCCTGTGAAATAGTGCGAAGAGAAAGGGGGAAACCAAAGCCGTGGAAAGAGAATGAGGAAGGAATGAGGTGAACAAGGGGGGAATCAGATGCCTCCAGGGTTCAGGATTGAGCGTCCTGAGGAGAAAGAGGACGAGAAGGCCATCGGCCAAGGTAAAGAGGAAAACCAGAAGAGACTGGAGGAAAAAGTTTTCAAGGTAGATCCGATTTTTAAAGAGCTGGGCCCAATAGAAAAGGATGAGTCTGGAAAAGGTGTAAAGACCGAACGTATTTCCGGAAAGGAGGTCCATCCCGTAGCCCAGAAGGAAAGCGATGAGGCCACCGGAGAGTGGAGGATAGGAGAGCCCCAGGTAGAGGGTCAGGATCAGAACAAGATCCGGCCTGATCCGGTGAAGGAAAGGAAAGGTGAGGAGTGTGGATTGAAGGGCCAAAAATAGAATTCCTAAACAGAGAGGGGGAAGGACCCGTTTCATTTCGTTCTCTTCACCTTCTTTTCCTTCTCTTCCCGGGGGAGCGGAGAAGATTCTATGAGGATCAGAACTTCTTCCAGCCTGGTCAGGTCCACGCTGGGAATCAGTTCCGCATATTGGAAAATTCCATGACCTCTCTTATCCACCTTCCTGACCTCACCGATCATCAATCCCTTTGGAAAATTTCCGGCCAGCCCGGAGGTGATGACGCTATCTCCAACCTCCACATCCTCTGCCCGGAGAAGATATTTCAAATTGCATCGGTTCTCTCCCATTCCCTCAACGATGGCCTTGGCCCTTGTTCTCTCCACAATGGAATCGAGGGCACTGGTGTAATCGGTGATGAGAAGAACGACCGAATGGAAAGGACCTGTTTTGAGGATCTGCCCGACCACTCCTTCCGGTGAGATCACAGCCATGCCCTTTCGAACTCCGTCTCTCTCCCCCCTGTTCAGCGTGAGGCTCTTAAACCAGGAAGTGGGGTCCTGACCGATCACCTCCGCGGCCACGACCCTGGCTGAAACCTTCTCCCGGAATTGAAGGAGTTTTTGAAGGCGATCGCTTGCCAAGGCCATCTCCTTCATCTGCTGGTTTTCCTTACGAAGCTCGGCAATCTTCTGCCTGAGCATCGTATTCTCCTTCTGGAGCTGAACTAAAAAGAGATAGCCGCGAAAGAATCCTTTAATCTCTTTGAGGATGGAAGTGGTGGCCTTCTGGAAAGGGGAACAGATCTCTATCAGGAGGGCATCAAAAAAATCAACCCCTTTCCGCTGTTTCACCCTCAGGGACATCAGGATGAGGGCCGAGAGCAGAAGAAGGATGATGACCGTAATGGCAGTATGCTTTCGAGAGAGGAAAAGGTTCCTAATCCTCATCAATCTTTAATATTGAAATGTGACGGTTCGAAGCAGATGCTCATTGTCGAGGACTTTTCCCGCACCCAGCACAATGGCTGAGAGAGGATCCTCTACGATCGTAATGGGGAGGCCGGTCACCTCCTTGAGAAGGACATCCATGTTCTTCAGAAGGGCCCCACCCCCTACGAGAACAATCCCTTTGTCTGCGATATCGGCCGCCAGTTCCGGTGGCGTCTCTTCGAGCGTGATCCTGACCGTATCAATGATCATATTGATGGATTCGGCCAGGGCTTCCCTCACCTCTTCGCTATTGATCTCAAGGGTCTTGGGAATCCCGGTCACCAGGTCTCTTCCCTTGATCTCGATAGCTTCCGGATTCTCCTCAGGGTAAGCCGTCCCAATATTGATCTTGATCAATTCAGCCGTCCGCTCACCGATCAGCAGGTTATATTTCCTTTTCACATACTGGACGATAGCCTCGTCCATCTTGTCTCCCGCCACCCGAACGGACTGACTGTTTACGATTCCCGAGAGGGAGATGACCGCTACCTCTGTGGTTCCTCCTCCGATATCCAGAATCATATTTCCCGAGGCTTCGGTGATGGGAAGGCCGGCGCCAATGGCTCCTGCCATGGGCTCCTCGATCAGATAGATCTCCCTTGCGCCGGCAGACTGGGCGGATTCCCTCACTGCCCTCTTCTCCACAGGGGTGATACCGGATGGGACGGAGATGACCACCCGGGGTCGGATCAGGGCTTTCCGATTGTGAGCCTTCGTAATAAAGTAACGGAGCATTTCGCCCGTAATCTCAAAATCGGCAATCACCCCGTCCTTCATGGGCCGGATCGCATAGATCGTCCCCGGGGTACGGCCTAACATCTCCTTGGCATCCCGGCCAACTGCCAGGACATGTTTGTCTCCCCTCGAATCCCTCTGAATGGCAACCACCGAGGGCTCGGAAGAAACGATCCCTTTTCCCTTTACATAGACTACAGTATTAGCCGTTCCCAGATCGATGGCCAAATCCGTCGAAAATAGACCCCACAACGAATCAAATACCATTACCCTCTCCCATCTGTTTAACCAGGATGGTCTATCTTAACAAATCCCTCTCTACGATTCAAGAGAAATTCTTTTTCGTCAATGGTTCGGAAGAGATGAAAGTCGAATGATTCTGTCCAGCAAGAAAAGCGGTGCAAGGAAGAATTACGCTTACTCTTAAGAGACCCCTTCAGACCCTTGTATTTTTAAAAGGGATTGATTAATATTTGAGGTCGAGAAAGGAGAACCTCCATGCTTAGGATTTTAAGGGAACATGCCTCCTCCTGGATGCTCCGGGCCATTCTCATCCTGGTTGCAGTAACCTTCATCTCCTGGGGAGGGTACTCCCTGATCCGTGAGAAGAGACTGACTTATGCCGCTAAAGTCAACAGGACGATCATTGACCTTAAGGATTACAATGAGACCTTTCAAGCGGTGGTCAAACGGTATCGGGATGCGATGGGTTCGGCCTTCACCGAGAAGATGATGGAAGAAATGAAAATAAAAGAGAATGTATTGGAGGAGATGATCTCCCGGGTTCTCATCCTGCAGGAAGGCAAGAGGCTGGGGCTTACCGGTTCGGATGAAGAACTGAGATCAGCCATCGAATCCTTTCCATCCTTTCAGATCAACGGTCAATTTGACTCCCGCCTCTATGAGAGATTCCTCCGCCTGAACCGGATGAGCGCCGCAGAGTTTGAACGGATGCAGAGAGAAAATCTCCTCTATCTCAAGATGGTGAATCTCATTAAACTCGGCGGGGGGAAGGTCTCTGAGGAAGAGGCCCTGGAGGCCTACCTCTTTGAGAACGAACGCATCAATTTCCATTTCATCAAGATCTCTCCCGATTCGTTCCGTGGACAGATGAGCGTCAATCAAGTGGAGATCAAAGATTATTACCAGAAACATCAGGAGGAGTTCAGGATTCCTGCCTTTCTCCAGGTTCAATACCTTGCCTTCCGGCCTTCTGATTATGAGGGAAAGGTCAGGGTCTCTCCTGAGGAGATCAAGCGTGTCTATGACCTTCGAAAAGAAAATTTCAAAACACCCGGCCGCGTAAAGGCGAGGGAGCTTCTGATCAAGGTGGATCCCGAGGATTCGGCTGAAAAAGTGGAGGCGAAGAAAAAGAAGGCCGAGGAGATTCTCGAGAAGGCCAGGAAGACGAAGGACTTCGGTTCCATCGCAAAACAGTATTCTCAGTCTGAAACGGCCTCCAAGGGGGGAGAGCTGGGATGGATTGAGCGGGAGGGAGTGGAGGAGTTTCTACAGAAGGCCCTCTTTTCGACGAAGGCAGGGGAAATCAGTAGCGTGGTCAGAGGAAGGTCCGGATTCTATATCTTTAAAATTGAAGAGGCGGTTGAGGAGAAACAGAAGTCCTTTGAAGAGGTAAAGGACCAGATCCTTCAGGCCATGAAGAGGGAGAAGGCAAAGGCCGAGGCTTCTCGAAAAGCGGATGACGCCTTCTATTCTCTCTTTCGAAGCCGGGAGTTAGAAAAGTATGCCCGGGAAAAGGAGATCCCCCTCAGGACCACGGGTTTTTTGAAGGAAGGTGATGAGGTCCCTGAAATAGGCAGAGATCCTTCTTTCTATTCCTCTGCCCTCTCGTTAAAGATGGGGGAAATCTCTCCCGTGGTCAACATCGGGCCTAACTTCTATATTCTGAAATTGATGGACCGCAAGGAATCCCGCATTCCTCCCCTAGAGGAAGTAAGGGAGGAGGTGAATCGGAAGGTCATCGGAGTCAAGGCGGATGAGAAGGCCCTTCAGGTTGCGGAAGAGATTCTCAAGCAGATCCAGGGAGGAAAAGGAATTCAAGAGATTGCCAGGGAGAGAGGCTATGTCCTGGAGGAGACAGGCCTCTTCAGCAGGGCAGGAGGGGTGGTTCCTAAAATGGGCCCTGCCATGGAATGGATGCCCATCCTCTCCTCGCTTACGCAAAAGAATCCCGTTCCCAAAGAGGTTCTCAAAACAAAGGACGGATATTTTGTGGCCAGGTTAATCCATGTGGAGCCTGCGGATCCCAATAAATTTCCATCTCTCAGAAAAGGCCTGGAAAGACGGCTGATTTACCAGAGGCAGGAGGAATTCTTCAGGAATTGGCTTCAACAGCTACGGACAAAGGCCAGGGTCGAAATCAATAAGGATATTCTTTAAATTCTGATTCAACGTAACGGCGAAGAAAGGAAGTGCGGAGTGAAGGAACCCGATCAGCAACGAATTCTGGTCACAGGCGGTGCCGGGTTTATGGGCTCCCACCTCTGTGAACGCCTGCTCAGGGACGGTCAAGATGTCCTCTGTGTCGACAACTTCTATACAGGAACCAAACGAAATATCGCCCACCTCCTGGATCAACCCTATTTCGAGCTCCTTCGCCATGACATCACCTTTCCCCTCTATGTCGAAGTGGATGAAATCTACAATCTTGCCTGTCCTGCCTCCCCCATCCATTATCAGGATGATCCGGTTCAGACCACGAAGGTCAATGTCCATGGCTCCATCAATATGCTGGGCTTGGCCAAGCGTCTCAGGGCTAAAATCTTGCAGGCCTCCACCTCTGAGGTCTATGGAGACCCCACCCTCCATCCTCAACCCGAAAGTTACTGGGGAAACGTCAACTGCATCGGCCCCCGCTCCTGTTATGACGAAGGAAAACGGTGTGCGGAAACCCTCTTCTTCGACTATCGCCGCCAGCATAACCTCAGAATCAAGGTCACCCGCATCTTCAATACCTATGGGCCCCGGATGCATCCCCATGATGGTAGGGTGATCTCCAATTTCATTCTCCAGGCTCTCCGCGACGATCCCATCACCGTCTTCGGAGATGGTCTCCAGACCCGCTCCTTCTGTTATGTGGAAGATATGATCGAGGGCCTCATCCGGATGATGAACTCACCGGATGACCTTACCGGCCCGATCAACCTCGGAAATCCTGAGGAAGTCTCTATCCTCGAACTGGCAAAAAGGATCATCGATCTGACGGGCTCCGGATCAAAGATCATCTTCAAAGCCCTCCCCTCGGATGACCCCAGGCAACGCCGGCCCCTGATTGATTTAGCCAGAGAAAAATTGGAATGGGCCCCGAAGACCTCTCTGGTGGAAGGATTAAAAAAGACCATCGCCTATTTTGAGGAGGTCCTCCGGAGGGGTTATCCGGGATAAACATCGAGGTTCAATGTTTTTTGCGGGTGGGAAGGGAGAGCTGTCTCCCCGTTTCCGAATAGGAAATTCCGAAATGTTCGTAGGCCAGTTCGGTGGCCTTTCTTCCATTCTGCATTCTTGCCACATAGCCGATCTTCAGGAGAAAGGGTTCGATCATATCGACCAGCGTATCGGCCTCCTCCTGAAGGGTGGCGGCAATGGCTTCCAATCCGACAGGGCCTCCTTTGTAATATCGAATGATGGTCTCAAGGAATCTCCGGTCGAGGCCGGTTAAACCGATCTCATCCACCCCTTCTAAACGCAATGCCTCATCCGCTATCTCTTGGGTGATCTTTCCTTCTCCCCGGATCTCAGCATAATCCCGAACCCTCTTGAGGAGACGGTTTGAAATTCTCGGTGTGCCTCTTGAGCGCTTCGCAATCTCCTCTGTTCCCCCATCATCAATGGGTACCCTCAGCAGTGCGGCTGACCGCTTGACGACCTGGCAGAGCTCCTTTTCGGTATAGAAATCAAGGTTTCTCAATATTCCAAATCGTTCTCGAAGCGGGGCTGAGAGAAGCCCGGCCCGTGTGGTGGCGCCGACCAGGGTGAACCGTTCCAGACGGTACCGGTGACTTCGAGCATGGGCCCCCTTATCAAAAATGAAATCGATGCAGAAATCCTCCATCGCCGGATAGAGAAACTCTTCCACGACCTTTGGCAGGCGGTGGATCTCATCAATGAAGAGGACATCCCCCCTCTCCAAATGGGTGAGGATGCTGATCAGGTCTCCTCCTTTCTCAATCGCCGGCCCTGAGGAAGTGATGATCCGGACGCCCATTTCGTTCGCAATGATATGGGCAAGGGTGGTCTTGCCCAATCCGGGCGGAGAATGAAAGAGGATGTGATCGAGCGGCTCTCCTCTCTTCTTTGCCGCTTCGATGGCAATCTCCAGTGTATCGACGACCTGCCTCTGGCCGATATATTCCGAAAGCCTTCTCGGTCTCAGATCGAGAAAGTCCTCAACCTCCGGAGGTGTTTCTTCTTTACCAGGAGGTCGTTTCTCCTCCTCGGCTTCTTTCATCCCTCTGTCCCCTTGCGATGAAAATAGATGTTTGTGGTCTGGAGGTCACGGCAGTATCTGTTTCTGGCCCCTGTACACCTCTTCGAACAGTTCTTCCGGGGTGGAGATGCCCGGATTCCTCTGCATGGCCTCTTTCACCAGCCTCTGCGCCTCGTTCACCTTATGGCCGAGATCCTTGACCAGGACCTCTTCCACCTGCCTCTTAAAATCTACGACCTCCGCCTCCGCTGGGATCTGATCCTCTCTCATCAGGGCGAATTTCCCCACTTTTCCCTGAAGCGTCGCAATGATCTTGCCCGCCGTTCTTCTGCCGATTCCTTTCAGCCTCTCAAGGGTCTCGGAATCCCTCTCCTCAATGGCCCTGGCGATCTCAGGGATGGGCAGGATCAGGGCCTTCGCCGCTGTGGGCGGACCGATGTTTTCCACGGTGATGAACTTCTCAAAAAACTCTTTTTCCGGCTCGTAATTGAATCCGATGAGAAGGGGTTTGGGCTGCCGTTCTGTCTGATGATAGGAGATATAGAGTTTCACGATCTCCCCGTCCTCACCTGTCCTTTTGGAATTAAAGGTCTTCCGGACGATGGCCGGAAGCAATATCTCATAACCCACCCCGTTGGCCAATACGACCACACGGTCCTCTTCCTTCTTGAGCAATTTACCTTCGATATAGCGAATCATCTTCTATTCCTCACCGTATCCGTGATCCGTGACGCGCGAACCTTTTTACTCGATTCACCCACACGACTTGCTCACACCTTAAAACTACCACCGGAAGTTTCTGCCCCGTGAAAGCCCGGTTAAGGCCAATGCGAGTGCATCGCCTGCATGGCTTGAGCTCAGGGGAATCTCGATCCTCAGTATCTGACGAATGGCCTTCTTCATCTGTTCCTTATCAGCCCGACCGCTTCCGGTCAATGCGCTCTTTACCTCTGTCGGTCTCACTTCGACCACAGGGATAGCACTCTCCTGGGCGGCAAGGTAAATCACCCCTATCACCTCTCCTAATTGAATGGCGGCCTTGGGAAATTGCTTCAGGACAAAAACCTCTTCCAAAACGAGAAGGTCGGGTTCCCATTTCTCGAGGAGCTCCTTTAAGCCATTGTAAATCGTTTTCAAACGCAGGGGGAGAGGGCAATGGGCATCCGTTCGGATGGCCCCCCAATCACAGGCTCTTCCCCCTCTGGAAAGAGCCTCCACCACGCCGAAGCCTGTCATGGCCAAACCCGGATCGATCCCTATTGCCTTCATCAGAAGAAGATCTTCAGATGTGAAAAAAGCCACCCATCTCTTTCTCTCTCTTCCTCAGGTGGCTTTATAAAAAATGATTAAAAGGGATTCGTTTATGCACTGAGCCGTTCCATTTCCTCATCGGCAATATCAAAATTGGCATAAACCTTCTGGACATCGTCAGAGTCCTCAAGACCCTCCATAAGTTTCAACATCTGCTCGGCCTCTTTCCCTGTGAGATGGACAGTGGTCTGGGGGACCATGGTCACTTCAGAATAATTTGATTTAAACCCTGCCTCCTCGATTGTCTTCTTCACCTCTTCGTAATCCGATGGGCGGGTCGTCACCTCAAAATCCTTCCCCGTATCTTTCACATCGAGCGCACCCGCATCCAGAGCGACCTCGATGAGACGATCCTCATCCACTCCACCTTTATCGATCAGGATCAGTCCTTTCTTCTCAAACATCCATGAAACGCACCCTGCCTCCCCAAGGTTTCCATTGTGTTTGGAAAAGATATGCCTCACATCCGCGACCGTACGATTTTTATTATCAGTCAAGACCTCCAGCATCATGGCCACCCCGCCCGGACCATATCCCTCATAGGTCAGATCCTCATAGTGAACCCCTTCCAGCTCCCCGGTCCCTTTCTTGATGGCCCGTTCAATGTTGTCCTTCGGCATGTTTTCCGCTTTAGCGGCAAGCACGGCTGTCCGCAGTCTCGGATTGGAATTAATATCTCCTCCCCCAAAGCGGGCAGCGACCATAATCTCTTTGATGATTTTAGTGAAGACCTTTCCCCGTTTGGCATCTGCCGCCCCTTTTTTCCGCTTGATCGTACTCCACTTTGAATGTCCGGACATGACGCTTTACCCTTGAAGTTGGAAGGTAGAATGTGGTAGGTGATTATTTAAAAACTGCATTTCGCTTTCCACACTCAACTCTCTGGAATATGGTGGGCGCTAGAGGATTTGAACCTCTGACTTCCTGCGTGTGAAGCAGGCGTTCTCCCCCTGAACTAAGCGCCCGGATGAACTTTATTTTATTAGATTATTTCAAAAAGTCAACCCCGCGGGAGAAAAAATTTACCCGAGATACCTTTCCAGCATCATCCACTGGAGCGAATCCATGAGCTTCCCCAGACCCTTCTCCTTTTGCAGGGCCCGAATACCACAGATGATACAAATAGAGAGAGAATCCGTTTTCCCCGCACGCTTTGCGTTCTTCATGGTCGGGTCGGCCAATAGTTTTGTCCTTAGACCTTTTACGAAGTAATAAAGATCGAGATAAACAGAGATAAAAGGATTTTCCTTCTCATTTCCCGAAAAGGAGGAGAGATTCTTTCTTATCCCTTCTCCCAGGGCATCAGACCAGTTCTTAAGCCTAATCTCATCCACCTCTTTCCGCAACACCTCTAAGATATCGGTTTGTTCAATATTCCATGTCATGAGATCATCCATAAGCTCCTCATAAGTCCTGATCTCCTTTCCGATCGGTGGTTCATCACCCCCGGTTCTTCCCGGTCCACCCTTCGTAAGAAAATCGAAGACTCCCATGACACCTCTCTTTCGATGAGCAACCGAAATCTTAAAGAGGTGGGCTTCGCCCCTCCCCGCCTGTCACAAATTCCTAATCTCTTATAGCAGTTTATTTCCTAAAGGTCTATAGGGAAGGTTTTTAAAATCTCTGAAAATTGTTGAAAGCGGATGCATTCAGGGTTTTTTTCTCTTTTTTCACAAAGACCGTAAAAAAGGGTTGACATTAAACTCCCTGCGAATATAATACATATCGCCATTAAATGAGGCTACTGAGAAAATAAGAGTCCCTTTATGGACCTGCCGTAAAGAAAGAGCCGCAATAGGATCTCCGGGATGGATATCAAACGAAATTATTATGAAGACATCGAACTATTCAAAAGTAACACCATTCTTTTTTGGTCTATTCTCTTCCTCGTCTTTTTGGCATTCTTACCCTTCTTCATCACAAAATATCATCCCCTGGGATTCTCTGTCTATATTGTCAACTTGATCACGGTCAATGCCCTTGTGGCCATCGGTTTGAATATCCTGGTGGGCTATACCGGTCAGATCTCCATGGGACATGCCGGTTTCTTCGCGATCGGGGCCTTCACTACGGTCATCCCTGTGCTGAACTGGGGCTTCCCCCTCTTTATTGCCCTCCCCATTGCGGGATTTATTTCCTCTATTTTCGGATTTCTTCTGGGCCTTCCTGCCCTTCGATTAAAAGGACCCTATCTTACAATCGCCACACTCGGTTTTGGAATGACGATCACCACGATTATCAAACATATGGAATTCTTCGGAGGCAGGATGGGGCTTCAGGCTCCGAAACTTGAATTCTTGGGCACCCCGATGAAAGACACCCATTTTTACTACATGATTATGGTCATCGCTGTGCTCATGGTCATCGGCGCCATCAAGTTGATGAAGACAAGAGTGGGCCGTGCCTTTATCGCCATCCGGGACAGCGATATCGCTGCGGAGGCCATGGGAGTCAATCTCACCTACTATAAAACCCTCTCCTTTGCCGTGAGCGCCTTTTATACTGGAGTGGCAGGTGGCCTCTATGCCTTTATTCTCGGCTTTATCAACCCTGAGAGCTTTCATCTCATCATGTCCATCACCTTTCTGGCCATGGTGGTCGTCGGAGGATTGGGATCGGTCATGGGCTCCATTGCCGGAGCCGCCCTGATGACCTATCTTGACATCAAACTTCAGGCGATCCAGGATATCGCGGTGATCGGGCCAGCGCTGGTCACCTTTTCACAAAAATATATGAGCGTCTCAGGGATCTCGAACATCGCAGTGATCGTCTATGGACTGATCATGATCCTGATTGTCCTGTTCGAGCCGCTCGGGATATTTGGGTTCTGGATCCGGACGAAAAAGTATTGGAAGACATGGCCCTTTTAAAAAAAGAAATCCTAAACTCGAAGCACGAAATTCGAAACAAGCACAAATGTCCAAAATGCTAATTTTCCAAAAAGAAAACAAGTTTAGAATTTTGAAAATTAGGATTTCGGATTTGTTTCGAATTTCGATATTCGAATTTCGAATTTCTTATCGGAGATAAGTATGTTTGGACAACTGATGGTAAGTGGTTTGGCGGTGGGAGCCTGTTATGCCCTGTTAGCTCTTGCCATGGTGATCATTTACAAATCTTCTGAAGTCCTCAACTTCGCCCAGGGTGAGATGGCCATGATCAGCACCTTCATAGCCTTCACCATCCTGGAGGGTTATCATGTGGACTTTCAATGGGCCGTGCTCCTCACCTTTCTCTTCGCCATCTTCCTGGGAATCTTCTTCGAGATGGTCTTTTTGAGACAGGCCAAAGACCCCAATGTATTAGGATTGATCATCATCACCCTCGGGTTTGAAATGGTTCTGATGGGATTTGCAGGCTGGAAATGGGGCCCGGATCAGAGGTCTTTTCCTTTTCCTGTCTCCAATATCGAGACCTATCACTTCCACGGCTTGATCATCAGCAAGATCAATTTCTGGACTATCCTGGTCTCACTGGTCTTAATGTTTATCCTCTTCCTCTTTTTCCGGTACACCAAACTGGGGATTGCCATGAGGGCTACGCAACAGAACCCGCTGGCCGCCCGGGTGATGGGCATCCGGACCAAATGGATCCTCTCCTTCACCTGGGCCCTCAGCTCTCTCGTCGGGGCAGTCGCCGGTATGCTCATTGCCGCTCTGGGGGTTCTCGACCCACCGATGATGATGGATCCTCTCCTTAAAGGTTTTGCTTCCGGGGTCTTAGGAGGGATGACGAGCCTTCCGGGGACAGCCGTTGGAGGAGCCCTTCTGGGAATCATTGAAAATTTATTCGGCGGATATGTCTCCCTGGCATTTAAATCGGTCGTCGCTTTTGCCATCATTGTGCTGATGTTATGCATCAAACCCAGTGGTCTTTTAGCGAGGCATTATGTGAAGAAGGTGTGAGTGACCGGTTACCAGTGGTCAGTTATCAGTAATCAGTGATTTATTCAAAATCTTAGAAAGGAGGAGAGCAAAAATGTTGAAAAGAACTCTAATATCTCTGCCACTATTGGTTTTGACAATTCTCTTCATCACAGCTCCGGCCTCAGCTCAAAAGGTGCGCGGGGTGACCGACACTGAAATCCTCATCGGTCAGTGGGGACCCCAGACCGGACCTGCGGCTCCCTGGGGTGCAGTCGCCAGGGGAACAGACCTGCTGGTTAAAATCATTAATGAAGAAGGCGGAATTCACGGAAGGAAGTTCAAGTATTTTCTCCGTGACGATTCCTATCAGCCTGCAAAGACCAAGGCCATCGCCAAGGAGCTCGTGGAGCAGATCGGCGTATTTGCTATTGTAGGAGGAGTGGGGGTGGCATGTGGCATGACCGCAAGGGATTACCTGATGGAGAACAAAATGCCCTGGTGTGGTCCTGTCACAGGCGTTTACGAGTGGATCACGCCAATTCAAAAATACATCTTTGCAATCTATCCCCTCTATGATGACGAGGCCTATAACCTTACGGGCTATCTTTACGAGAAATTGGGGTTTAAAAAGATTGCGATGTTTTACCAGAATGACGACTATGGTAAGCAGGGCGTGATGGGAGTGGAACGGTATCTTATAAAACATAAGATCAAACTCGTTGAAAAAATTTCGGCAGAAGTAACTGATCGTGACTTGAGCACCCATGCCCTCAAACTCAAGAATTCGGGAGCAGAAGCAGTGATTATGTGGACCATGCCCACACACGCCGCATTGATTTTGGCCGAGACAGCCAAGATAGGATTCAAGCCCCAATGGGCCACCAGTAATACGCTTTCTGATTCCGTGCTAATGATGCAGATCACAAAGGGTATGTGGGCTGGAATGATCAATTCGTTCTTCGGAGAGCTTCCCGATTCCAATCATCCTCTCATGGTAAAGTACAGGGAATGGCATAAAAAATTAGCGCCTCAGGAGAGATGGGGAGTATTTTATTATGCGGGAATCATCTTCGCTGAACCATTTTTTGAGGGGGTAAGGAGAGCGGGAAGGAATTTGACACCGGAGACCTGGGTGAAGGCGATGGAGACTTTAAAGGATTGGCAAGGGATCGGTCCTCCCCTTACCTATAGTTCACCTAAAACCCCTATGGACAGGCAGGGGGGAAAGCATGTATTTTACGGGAAGGTCAAACCGGATGGAAGTATTCAAAGGTTGACAGACTGGATCAAGATCACGAAGTGAATATAAGTGCAAATTGCAAAATGATTGTGAGCGGCTTAAAGTAATCGGAATCCATTCCGTGTCATTGCGAGCGAAGCGAAGGTCGATGCGACCCACGCCACTGCGTTCCTCGCAATGACAAATTTCTTTAGTCGTTCACTATAATGGATGATTCTTATTTATGGCACCTATCCTCAAAATCGAAAACTTAACGATTTCATTTGGTGGCATCAGGGCACTGAGTAACGTCAGCTTTGAAGTGGAGAAAGGTGCCATCTACTCCATCATCGGGCCGAATGGAGCCGGGAAGACCACCATCTTCAACTGCATCAGTGGGATTTATCGGCCCGATTCAGGAAAGATCTCTTTTAAGGAAGAGGATATCACTTACTTCAAACCTTACCGGGTTGCGGAGAAGGGGATTGCAAGAACCTTTCAGAATATTGAACTCTTCTCCCATATGAGCACCATGGACAACCTGATGCTGGGCCGACATCTCCATATGAGGACCGGTGTATGGAGGGGTGCCACTTTCATCTATAAAAACTCAAAGGCAGCAAAGGAAGAGATTGCCCACCGGAAGAAGGTGGAGGAGGTCATCGATTTTTTAGAGTTGCAGTCTGCAAGGAACCAGTTTGTCATCAACCTTCCCTATGGAACTCGAAAACTTGTGGAACTCGGCCGGGCCCTCGCTCTGGAGCCGGAGCTGATTTTGCTCGACGAGCCTTCTGCCGGAATGAATATGGAGGAGAAGGGTGACCTGATGTTCTCCATCCAGGATATTCGGGACGATCTCGGTATTACGGTCCTTCTGGTGGAACACGACATGAACCTCATCATGGACATCTCGGATCGCATCTTAGCTTTAAATTACGGTGAGAGAATCGCGGAGGGATTACCGGAAGAGATTCAGAAACACCCTGAAGTGCTGAAGGCCTACCTGGGTGAGGAGGAAAACTCTGAACACCCTCACCCCTCCCCTCTCCCATCAAGGGCTGTGTCGTAAT
>CAZXMB010000014.1:0-25882 GCA_964641715.1 uncultured Syntrophaceae bacterium | reverse complement strand
TTTTTAACATGCCGTATTCCGTTCGTGGTGAGGCTCTCGAACCATGAACGGAATTGCGACGTAGCCTCTAATGGGAGAGGGTGAGGGTGAATAAAACCATGATGCTTGAAGGTCGAATCTGGAAATTCGGTTCAGATGTGGATACGGATGCCATCATTCCTGCCCGTTACCTCAATCAATCAGACCCGAAGGAACTGGCCAGGCATGCGATGGAGGATGAACGCCCGGATTTTATCCGGAGACTGAGAAAGGGTGATATTCTATTGGCCGGAAAGAATTTCGGGTGCGGCTCCTCCCGGGAACATGCACCCCTCGCCCTTAAGGCTGCCGGGGTCTCCTGTGTTATCGCAAGAAGTTTTGCGAGAATCTTTTACAGAAACGGGCTCAATATCGGCCTCCCCCTGCTTGAATCTCCAGAGGCTTCAGAGGCCATTGAGGAAGGAGACAGGGTCCGGATCGATCTCTCCACAGGAGAGATCTTTGACCTGGCGAAGAGGAAAAAGTTTTTTACGAAATCCATCCCCATCTTCATGCAGGAGTTGATCAGAGACGGAGGCCTCATCCCCCATCTTCGAAAAAGGAAAGGGAAAAAATAAAATTCCCTCTCTTGACAATATCCTTCTTTTCCACTATTTATAATACACCGCTACGATGAGATTTCCAGCAACAGGGGTGTTGAAACGGGCATCCCTGTTTTTATAAAAGCAGGAGGGGCCCATGAAAAAAAAGAAATATAATGTGGTGGTGGCAGGGGCTACCGGCGCTGTGGGAAACGAGATGGTTGCCATCCTCGAACAGAGAAACTTTCCGGTTGATCAGCTCAAACTCCTTGCCTCTCCAAGAGGGGCGGGCACGAAGATGGAATTCAAGGGAAAGGAGTACACCGTTGAGGTCATGAATGAAAACTCCTTTGCCGGAATGGATGTCGGGCTCTTCTCTCCCGGAGGGTCGGTCAGCCAGAAGTTTGCCCCCATTGCCGGAAAGGCGGGGTGCGTGGTCATCGATAATACCAGTGCCTTCCGGATGGACCCTGAGGTCCCCCTGGTTGTTCCGGAGGTCAATGCCCATGCGGTCTCCGGTTATTACAAAAAGAATATCATTGCCAATCCCAACTGTTCCACCATACAGATGGTCGTGGCCCTCAAGCCCATTCATGATGCCGCCCGTATCAAAAGAGTGGTCGTCTCCACCTATCAGGCTGTCTCCGGAACCGGAAAGAGGGCGATCCGGGAACTCGAAAGCCAGGTCCTTGCGATCTATAACCAGCAGGAGATCAAGAAGGAGGTCTACCCCCATCAGATTGCCTTCAACTGTCTTCCCCACATCGACATCTTTCTTGAGAATGGCTACACCAAGGAGGAGATGAAGATGGTCAATGAGACGAAGAAGATCATGGAGGATGACTCCATCCGGGTGACGGCCACGACGGTGAGGGTCCCTGTCTTCTACAGCCATTCCGAATCCGTCAATATTGAAACGGAGAAGAAGATTACTGCCAAGAAGGTACGGGAGATTCTCTCAAAGGCCCCGGGGGTAGTGGTTGTGGATAATCCCCAAAAGGCCGAATATCCCCTTGCCCTTCATGCCGCAGGAAAAGATGAAACCTTTGTGGGGAGGATTCGTGAGGACGAATCCATTCCCAACGGGATCAATATGTGGATCGTCTCGGACAATATCCGCAAGGGGGCTGCCCTCAATGCGGTCCAGATTGCCGAGATCCTGATCCAGAAATACCTGTAAAACAGGAGGAAAAATGATGAAAAAGATAGTCCTGAGCTTTCTCCTAATCTTCGTTTTCACTCTGTGGACATCCCTTGCCCATACGGCGGAGAAGTCTCCCTATAAGATCGGCGTCAATTTTGAACTCACCGGTCCCTGGGCGGAGATCACCAAGACATTGAAAAATGCCATGACCCTCGAGGTCGATAGAATGAATAAAATGGGAGGGATTAATGGACGGTCTATCGAACTGCTTTTCGAAGATAATGGCTTTGATGTGGGCAGGGCCGCATCCAATATGACCAAGTTTACCCGTGACAAGGAGGTGCTTCTGGTGGTCGGCCCATTTGAAGATAATCTTCAGGCTACGACCCGGACCATTGCCGAGAGAGAGAAGATCACGAACATCATCGTCTGTCCCTCTAATCCGATGGTCAGAGGATTAAAACAGAAATGGGCCTTTAACATTGCCCAGAATGATATTATTGTCTCCCAGAAATTGGTGGATCTCTCCCTGGCCCGAAAATACAAAAAGGTCCTGGTCTTTTATGCGGCTCACCCCTTGGCCCAGAGCCTGGCTGAATACTATAAACGCTTCGGGGAGAAAAAGGGGATGAAGATCATCCTCTCCAAGGAAACCCACAAACCCACGGATATCGATATGACCCCTCAGCTCACCAAGCTCAAACCCATTATGGAGAAGGAGAAGATCGACGCCTTTTATGCCTGCACGTCCGGTCCTCCGGGCCCCATTGTCTGCAAGAACTTACGGGCACTGGGTGTAAAAACGCCCATCCTCGGAACCCATGCCTTTGGCTTTGGCTTCATCATCGCCCTGGGCGGAGAGGCGATGGAAGGGGTTGAGTTTCCAGCGGCGAAGCCTGTGGTCTTTGGCGAGCTCGATGAGGACGATCCTGTGAAACCCATCAATATTGATTTTGACAAACGGTGGAGAGACCGCTATGCCACTCCTTCTGACCAGATTGCGGGCTACGGTTACGATATCATGGGGCTTATCGAGGATGCCATAAAACGGTGCAAAGGAAAGGTTACCCGGACAGGCCTGAGAGACGCCCTCGAGAATACCAAAGGGTTTAAGGGCACCCACGGACTCTATCGATTCACTCCGGCGGAGCACGATGGCCTGAGCAAGAAGGATCTGGTCTTCGTCCGGATTGAGGGGGGAAAATTCAAACGGGTAAAGTTTCCCGGTCTTGAATAAAGGTTGAAGAGAGAAGGAAATAGGGGTAAATTGAAGGGGTGGATGGCCTTAATGGATACACCCCTTTAATTTTATTATTGGACTCCAGACTGATACAAACGTATTAGATAATATGACAATAACCAAACACCAAATCCCAAACACCAAACAATAACCAATAACCAATTTCCCAAACATACTGTTTTTTGGTTATTGGAATTTGGAATTTATTTGGTTATTGTAATTTGGTTATTGGTATATTGCGTTCCTATTAAATCTCATGGACCTCTGGGCTACCATCCCTCAATTCCTTATTTCCGGAATCACCTTCGGAGCCATTTACGCCCTTGTCGCATTAGGCTTTGTCACCATTGCAAGAGCCTCACAGATCATCAACTTCGCCCAGGGTGAGTTTGTCATGTTGGGAGGAATGCTCACCTTCTTCTTTCTCAAAGGGGGCCGCCTCCCCTATCCCCTCTCCGCCCTGTTCGCCCTTCTGGTTGTTGTCCTGATCGGATTTCTTCTCCATCTTCTCGTCATCTATCCGCTCAGAAAGGCCTCTCTTCCCATTCTCCTCATCGCGACCCTGGGAGCCTCCCTCTTTTTGAGCAGTTCAAGTGCTCTGCTGTTCGGTACCCTGCCAAAGGCCCTGCCTCCTTTCATGGGAAAGACTCCTCTTGAAATAGGGAAGTTCTATGTTTCGCCCCAGAGCCTCTATGTCCTTGGAATCACTTTTCTGGTCCTCATTTCCCTCTATCTTCTTTCGCACCGGACCCATCTCGGAAAGGCAATGGAAGCCAGTTCAACCGATCCTCTCGGTGCGGATCTTTGCGGTATTTCGAGAAATCTCATGACCTTTCTGGCTTTCGGGGTAAGTGCAGGAATCGGTTCCATAGCGGGAATATTCATTACACCTATCTTCTATGTCAGTTATCATTCCGGAATCCTGATGGGATTGAAGGGGTTTATCTCGGCCGTCCTTGGAGGATGGGGAAAGTATGGGGGGGCCATCCTCGGTGGGTTCGTCCTCGGAGTGGTGGAATCCCTGAGCGTGGCTTTCATCCCTTCCGGTTATAAGGATGGAGTGGCGTTTGTCATTTTACTCCTGATCCTCTATTTCAGGCCGAAAGGGATCCTGGGTTCACCTTTTATCGATAGCAGGCGATGGTAGATCCGGTCCATAAAGAATTTAGAAAAAGAGAGATCCTTTATTCCGTAGCCCTGTGGCTCCTCTCCCTGATTCTTCCCGACCCACAGCTCCATTACCGGAAGGAGTACCGGCTCAGAAAAAGGGACCTTTTTTATTTCCTGGTCATTCTTCTGCTTCCTTTGATCTGGTCAGATCTTCATGTCCATCATCTCATGATCCTTGCGGGGATCCACGCCATTCTCGCTCTCGGGTTAAGCCTTTTCCTCGGCTATGCAGGTCAGATCTCTCTGGGGCATGCTGCCTTCTTCGGAATCGGAACCTATACCACAGCGATTCTCACCACTCAACATGGCCTCCCTCCCCTCGCTGCCTTTTGGGCTTCAGGCATAGCCGCCTCTCTCTTCGCCTATCTGATTGGAAAGCCCCTCCTCAAACTGAAAGGTTTTTTCCTGGCTCTGGCGACCCTTGGATTTGGTGAAATCTTTCTGGTGATCGTCAGGGAATCGGCCGGCCTGACAGGCGGGGTGATCGGCATCTCTGGCATTCCGTGGTTCTCTTTCGCCGGATTCGTCTTTGACACCTATCTCAAGCAGTATTACCTCATCTGGATCGTTCTTGCGGGATTGGTCCTCTTCTCCAAAAATCTGATCCGCTCAAAGATGGGGCGGGCCTTTTTGGCGGTGGCCACCAGTGAAGATGCGGCTTCTTCGGTCGGGATCCACGTCTCTCAGATCAAAGTGAGGGTTTTTGTCATCGGTGCTTTCTTTGCCGGATTGGCAGGGTCTCTCTTCGCCTGCGTGATGTCCATTGCCAATCCCGAAACCTTCAGCTTGAACCTCTCCGTTCTCATCGTGATGATGGTCATCCTCGGTGGGATGGGCAATCTTTATGGTCCGATCGCCGGGGCGGTCATTCTCACCTGCCTCATCGATGCCCTTGCAAAATATCAGGAATATAGCCTCCCCCTTTACGGAGTGATTCTCATCCTTCTCCTGGTCTTCTTTCCCGATGGGATCGGGACCCGTCTGAGGGTGAGATTGATCTACCTGATCAGCTATTGGGGAAGAAAGAAGAGAAGGGAAAGGGTGGATGTCTGATGGCTTTTCTCGCAATTGAAGAGATCACAAAGACCTATGATGGGGTCAGGGCACTTGATCGTATCTCCCTCGGGGTGCGGAAAGGGACGATCAAAGGACTGATGGGACCCAATGGTGCGGGAAAGAGCACCCTCTTCCATCTCATTACAGGAATGGAGAGGCCTGATTCAGGAAGGATCTACCTGGAGGATAAGGAGATCACTTCACTGCAACCCCATGAGATCTCCCTTTTGGGCATCGGGAGGACCTTCCAAACCCTTCAGGTCTGGGGCAATATGACCGTGGTGGAGAATGTGATGACGGCCATGCACACTCAATTAAAGGGAGGGGTCATCTCCTGTGGCCTCTGGCTCCCCCGGGTGAAAAAAGAAGAAGAGGAGGCCATGAAAAAGGCAAAAGAGATCCTGGAATTTCTCGGCCTCTTCGGAAGATGGAAATGGTTTGCCTCCCAGATCTCCTACAGTGAACAGAGGATCCTTGAGATAGGACGGGCCCTTGCCACCAAACCCCGGCTCCTGCTTCTTGATGAACCTGCGGCTGGCCTCACCTACGGAGAGACAAAAGAACTGGCTGAAAGGCTGAAACAACTCAGAAGCAAAGGGATGACCATCTTATTGATCGAACATCATATGGGGATGGTGATGGAGATCGCAGACGAGATCGCCGTGCTCGGCAATGGTGAACTCATTGCCCAGGGAACTCCGGATCAGGTGAAGGGGGATCTCCGGGTGATCGAGGCCTATCTGAAAGGCAAAAAGGGAGATGCTTAAGATCAGGAAACTGACTGTCCATTACGGTCCCCTTCCTGCCCTCAAAGAAATTTCTCTCGAGATCAAACCGGAAGAGGTCGTGAGCCTCATCGGTCCAAACAGGGCGGGGAAGACGACCCTGCTTCTCACCCTCTCGGGAATCCTCGAAACCACAGAGGGGAGAATCTTCTTTGAAGGGGAGGATATCACCAATTTTCAACCCTACCAGATCGTCGGGAGAGGGTTGCTTCACGTCCCCCAGGGGCGCCACATCTTTCCAACCCTCTCTGTCCTCGATAACATGATGATGGGGACCTATAAAAAGAAAGAATCGAATGCGAAGATCCATGAGCATCTGGAATGGGTTTACGGACTTTTTCCGAAACTCAAAGAGAGAAGAAACCAGAGGGCGGGTACACTGAGCGGAGGGGAACAGCAGATGTTAGCCATCGGAAGGGCATTGATGGGTAAACCAAAATTACTGATGCTCGATGAACCTTCCCTGGGTCTTGCCCCCATCTTTACGGAAGGGATCTTTCAGACCTTTAAGGAGATGAACCAAAAAGGGCTCACCCTCCTGATCGTGGAACAGGAAGTCTCCCTCGCGCTCTCCTTCTCCCACCGAGGGTATGTCATTAAAAACGGGCGCCTGGTCAAAGAGGGGCCCTCCTCCACCCTCCTCGAAAGCCAGGAGATCAGAGATCTTGTCAGTATATAGCCCTTTAAATTTCCCCTGCTCGTCCTTCCTCTCATATTGAAAAGGGGGATTATACCTTCAAGGCTTTCAGGCCTGTTTTTTCGCCCATAAACTCAAAGAAACCCTCATCATCGAGTCGAAACCGCTCCCCTAAAAGTTCTTTCACAAAAGGACCTGCCGCATAGACGGCTTTAGGAGAATCGGTAAGGACCGCCTTGACAATGAGATCGGCGATCAATTCGGGCCCGGGGATGGATACATTGGAGAACAATTTTCCCATCCCTGCCCCATAGGTCTGATAAACCGGTTTGTAATCGGGATCTGTTCTGGCAAGGAGGTCCCCGGTCAGCTGATTGGCCTTCTCATTAAACTCCGTACCGATCACTCCCGGACGAACCGTCACCACCCGAATCCCGAAGGGCCGGACCTCGTGACGGAGGGCATCGCTGATCGCCTCCACGGCATGCTTGGTGGCAGAATAAGGACCGCTTGTGGGAAATGGAAACTTTCCCACGATCGAGCTGAGATTGACGATCGTCCCTTTTCTCAGACGGCGCATCCCCGGCAGACAGGCCTGAGTGATCCGGATGAGGGCGAAAAGATTGACCTCAAAGAGGCTCCTTACGGCTGAAAGCGAAACATCCTCAATCACTCCCCGGAGGCTGAAACCCGCACTGTTGACCAGGACAGTCACCGGATCAGAAGAGTGCAAAAGTTCATTGCAGAAATTCTCCAATCCCCCTGAATCCGAAAGGTCAACCGGTCTCGGGTGGATATTGGGATTCCGCTCCGCAAGCTCATCAAGGCGTTCCTTTCTTCTCGCGGCTGCGATCACCTCAAAACCCTCCTTTACCAGCCGGAGGACCGTCTCCCTGCCTATTCCACTGCTTGCCCCTGTAACCAGCGCTTTTCCTCTCCGCTCCATCTCTTTCCTCCTTTTGTTCCTACAATTTTATATCTTCCATTTTTCTCCGGAAAGTTCACAATGCATCTTTATGCCTTTCGCCCTGGCCCTCATTCCTTCATCCCTCCCTCTTCCCGACCCAGGGTTTATTGAAATCAGGAGCACCAGGAACAATGCTGGTTATCCAGAGTAAATGAATCCTCAACCCATGTCAACGGAATTTCAATGGCCCCTTCCCTATTTGCATCTAAAAGAGGATGGGTTAAAATGGGAAAAAATGAACAGGGAGGCATTTATATGAACAGGAGGAGATTCTGCTATCTGATGGTTTTAGGAGGTCTTTCTCTTTATACCCGGCCTGCCTTTGCCAGTAAGGCATCCACTTCCATTGAGGCTCCCGGGACCGTTCAAAAGGGCTCGGAGGTGACGATTCGGGTAACCGTCACGCACAGGGGGAACAGCTTCATTCACTATACCAAATGGTTGCGGGTGATGGCCAACGGAAAGGAAATCACCAGGTGGGATTATTCTTCAGGTCAAAGGCCTGAGGCGGAGGTTTTCACCAAAGAGGTCAAGACTACAGCCCTTGAAGACCTGGAGGTCACTGCTGAAGCGCATTGCAATATTCATGGAAGCGCGGGACCGGCAACCGTCAGGATTTCTGTGAAAGAATAAATGAGCCTTAAATCACGAATATTTCATAAACCTCAAGAAGGAGTCCGCAAGTGAATATAGGAGGAATACGCATCATCCTGCTCCTCGGCATTCTCAACTTCCTGTTGATCCTGTTTCAGATAAGCACAGGACTTCGATGGATCAGGGTACCTTTCGGAACTCACCGGAAAACCGGAGTCACCCTTTTGATCAGTGCAAGCCTCCATTCCTTTCTCGCCCTGCTTGCCTTATAGGGAAGAGGGGGCGGAAGGGAAACGCAGGTGCCCCCTTATAAGATCTTCTTCGGGGCGAGCCTGAGAAATTGATAACGGTCGGAGGAACGGATGGCGAGTTCCCGGATCTCCATCCCCTGAAGCAGGGTCAGGGGAACATCCACTCCTGCCTGTCCAAGGGCCCAGATCCTCCGGTAAAGATCGGCCAATCCTTTCACCTCCTCCCCTTTCACAGCCAATACAAGGTCTCCTGATTTCAGACCTGCCTTTTCCGCAGGGCCCTCTGAGGTGACCCGGGTGACGAAGACACGGCCGTGGGCTTCTTCCACGTTGATTCCCAGCCAGGGTCTGGGTGGCTTTTGAGATCGTCCTTTTGTGATCAGGTCATTGAGGATCGGCGGGAGGAGATCAATGGGGACGAAGATATTGCAGGGTATGGACCCGAACCCGAGAATGGTGACCTGACTGAAGAGAGACCCGATCCCAACGAGTTGACCCTCTCGATCAATCAGTGCGGCACCACCAAAATTGGCATAGGCCGGAGCCGTATAGAACGCCTCCTCAAGAAGATATTCCCAGTAACCCGCAAACTCTTTTTTGCTGATGATCCGGACTGCCTGAACCGCTTCTTCCCCTCCGTAACCCGCGACCAAAACAGGCTCTCCCTCTTTCACCTTTGATGATTGGCCGAACTTCATGGGCTTGACGGAGAGAGGTTTCTCCGTCCTCAAGAGACCAAACCCAGTGGCATGATCGTAACCCACAAAGGTGGCGCTTATGGGTTTGTCTTCAGGCCCGATGACCTCAATGCGCTCAGCCTCAATGATCAGATAGCCCACCGTAAGAATATGACCCTTCTGATCGATGACCACTCCGCTTCCTTCTCTCTCCGTACCAAGGGTCCTCGCTGAATGCGCCTCTTTTGGAATGGTCGCTTTCACCTTTACCACGGCCTGAAGGATCTCTTTTGCCTCCTGATCCGCACCAAGAGACGGGCTGAAGGCCAATACCATCAGGATGGTTATTGCCAAAAGGGTATATCTTTTCATCGGACACCTCCGGTTCTAAATATGGGAAAAAGGGGCCCCGAACACTCTTCTACCTCTTTTATTCATGATACAAGGCATTGGTCCTATTGGCAAGTCCCTCAAACCACTTGACCCGAACCGTATCGGCATGATAAAGAAGGATGCAGAGGAGGAATAAAAATGGGAGAAAAGATACCGACCCGGCAGGAGGCCCTGGAACTTCTTCACCAATATAATGGAAGCGACAGTTTACGAAAGCATGCCTACGCAGTCGAAGGGGTGATGCGCTATCTTGCGAAGAAAAGGGGTGAGGATGAGGAGAAATGGGGGATCATCGGTCTCATCCACGACCTTGACTACGAAAAGTTTCCCGACCAGCACTGCTCCAAAACCGGAGAGATCCTCAGGGAACAGGGATGGCCTGAGGAATATATCCGGGCGGCGGTCTCCCATGGATGGGGGATCTGCTCGGAGGTCACCCCCCGGACCGATCTGGAAAAGTACCTTTATACGATAGATGAACTTACGGGGCTCGTCGTGACGACCGCCCTCGTCCGTCCCTCAAAAAGTGTTCTCGATGTCGGGGTCAAATCCGTAAAGAACAAATGGAAGGATAAAAGATTTGCTGCCGGAGTGGACCGCTCCCTCATCGAAAAAGGGGCACAGATGCTCCAGATCGGGCTGGACGAACTGATTGAGGATACGATCAGAGGGATGCAGGAAGTGGCGGAACAGATCGGTCTCAAAGGCAACCCTTCCTGAGAACCCCTTCTTCCCACCCATTTCATGTATCCGAAGTCTGAGTCTGTTTGGTCGGACCCCCTCATATCCTTCCTGCTGGAATGACATAGAGAGGATCCTCCTTGATCCCCAAAATCTCCTTCACCTGCTGATCGTCAAAAGCTCCGATCATTACTGTCCCTAAGTTTAAGGCCACCGCTTGAAGGGAAATATTCTGCCCCGCATGGCCCGCTTCCATATGGACATAGCGCATGCCCCTCTGACCGTAATGCCCGGTTGTCCTTTTAGAGTCGGCAGCGATGATGAGACTGACGGGTGCCCTCTCAATCATCCTCTGTTCCAGAGCGGCCCGGCACAATCTTTTTCGAATATCCTCCTCTTTCATCCTTTCAAGGCTGTGCCTTGAGGAGGAATAGTGATAGAGCCCGGGTTCAATGCCTTCGACTTCTCCCGCAACCAGATAGACCTCCAGCGGATAAGTGGCCCCGGCAGAAGGGGTGGTCCTCCGGTAGAGATTCCTGCCCGCCCCTGACCAAAGAAGCTGTGAAACCTCTCCAAGGCTCAGGGAGCCCTTCTGATAATCCCTGATGGATCTCCTCTGGTGAAGCGTCTCTTCGACGGAGATCAACCCTTTTTCATTTGGCCTGGGAAGTTTGATCTCTCTGGACATCAAGAACTCCTTTCTATAATTCCAGCAGGGTATGATACAATCCCCTGACCACTTCCGCCATCTTTTCAAAGATGAAAGGTCCCATGGCGAATCGGAGATTTATCCATTATAATTTTTGAACCCTTATGCGGTTCGTCCTCTTTGTCAGCATCATTCAGTCGATCCTCTTTTTTGGCCATTGGTTACTCTACCGAACCTTAAAACACTTTTTTGATCTGACCCATTCATCGGTCCTCCCGGTCCTTCGTATAGTGATGTTTCTACTATCCATCAGCCCCGCGGGAACCTTCTTCCTCACCTTCCGTTCTTTCGACCCCCTGCTGAGGTATCTCTACATCGGTGCTGCCTCCTGGTTTGGGATCTTCTACCTCCTCTTTCTCGGATCGATCCTCAGCTGGGTCCTCTACGGCCTGGCCCATTTATCCCGCTTATCTTTGAACCGGAAAATTCTGATCACGACTCTGATGGGCATCGCTCTGATCGCAAGTCTCTATGGATTCATCAATTCGGGAGTGATTCGCATCACCCGAATGAACCTTTCGCTCCCAGGCCTCCCCGATCAATGGAAGGGAAAAACAGCCCTCTGGGTAAGTGACACCCATCTGGGCCAGATCAGAAACCACGATTTCTCCCGAAAGATTGTCCAAAGGATTCGCCGCTTGCAGCCGGACATCATTTTCATCGGTGGGGACCTCTATGACAGGATGGCCGCGGATCTGGATCAGGCCATTGAGCCTTTCTCTCACCTCTCTGCTCCTTACGGGATCTATTTCATCACCGGGAATCACGAAGAGTTTTACGACAATACTCCTTTTCTCCGGGCCATTCGCCGAGCAGGAATCCGTGTCTTGAATAATGAAAGGGTTGAGCTGGACGGTTTGCAGATCATCGGGGTCGATTACAGGGAGACGAGAAGGGAAGAGGATTTCAGGACCATCCTGAAGAAGATGGGGATTAACCGCCACAAGCCAAGCATCCTGCTGAAACATGCCCCTCTCCATCTGCGGGTGGCTGAGGATCAGGGGATCACCCTCCAGCTCTCGGGCCATACTCACCATGGACAGGTCTTTCTCTTCCGTTTCATCACCTCCTGGGTCTACGGGGGATACGACTATGGACTGAAATGGTTTGGTGACCTCCTGGTTTATACCTCAAGCGGGGCCGGCACCTGGGGTCCTCCCATGCGTATTGACACCCAACCGGAAATCGTCCTGATCACCTTTCTCTGAACTCCGAACCCCCGCCGCCTGATCAAGGCCTATTTAAAAAAGAGCCGGAAGCCAAAGAGAACGAAAAGGCTCAGGCCGCTGATCATAAGAAAAAGGACCGGAAGGCTGGAAAAGGCCAGCACGGAGGTGGCAATAAAGGGACCCAGGGCCATCCCTGCAAACCTTGCTGAATTGAGAAAACCGATCACTCCCCCTCTTGGCTCGCTCGCAAATATGGACATGACCAGAGGAATGGTCGCCGCAATGAATCCCGTTTGAATCATGCGGATAGCGGTAAAGTCAACCAATCCCCTGCAAAAGACGAGGAGTGACTGAAAAAGGATCCCCAGAGCAAAGAGGATCATGACCATCCTCGGAACCCCCGCTCTCCTCGATAGCCAGCTCCAGACATAGGTGCCGATCAGTGCCGTCGCCGTATAAAGCATCACCACGGTTCCGGCCAGCTTCAAGGCTACGGTCTGCTCCAGTCCAAACTGTTTCAGGACATTCGGAAGGATGCTCGGCAAGAACATGAGCTGGACCTGAGCCATAAAACAGACCATCCATCCGACGAGGACTCTTTTCTCGATCGGGGTACGAGTTACGGCCTTCTTTTCTTTCGGCAGTTGAGGCACATCCGTTACATAGAGGTAGCAAAAGAGGAAAGAGGTGAATAGCATTATCGAAGCGGCAAAGAAAGCACCTTTAAAGCCCAGGGTCCCTGCAGCAAGAGATCCCAGAGGAGGACCCACTAATTGACCCAAGGTCATGGAAGACTGGTAGACCCCCATGTCAAAGGACAATCTTTCTTTCAAAGAGGAAGACGAGATAATGATAAACCCGATGGTGGAGATGCCTCCCACCAATCCCTGGGCTATTCTGAGGATGAGTAAAAGGTGGAGGTTGGTGGTGAGCCCCATGGCGAATATCAGGATCGAGTGGACGATGAAGCCCCTGAGGTAGAGCATCTTGGGACTGTAATGGTGTGTGAGGGAGCCCCAGAAGGGAGAGGTGAAGGCGGTGACTAAACCGGTGGAACCGAGAATCAGTCCGATCCAGAGAAGGGTCTCCTGAATGGAATAAGGACTAATCCTGTAAATGTAAAAGGGCAGAAAGATATTGACGAAGCTGAAGGAGAAAGCCGCCCCCAGCTGTGAAAAGGAGATGAAGAGAAGGTTACGTTGAGCGGGTCCGGATATCGAAGGTTTCATCCATCACCATGATAAGGTCATCAGAATCGTAGGCCACTCAAAGATAAGTGTCAAGGGAATGCACAGGCAAAGGCTGACAAAAAATGCGGAGGAGTTAACAAAAATTTGCTCCTTTAAAACGCCCGATCCGAAGGCGGAATTAAAAAATACCGTAATAATAATAGCTTATATTTTTCTTCCCCTTCGGCATTAAAAATGCAGAATGATTTAATTGATTTGCGAGAGATGTGTCATGTCACTTCATTTTTTCAAATTCATTCTATAAAGGGGAAGAAGATGAAATTAAACGGTAATTTGGATAGAAGAAGATCTCCCAGAATGATGATGGATCTGCCTCTCGAATATCGAATGGTAGATTTTCCGAAAGCCCATGGAGGGCTGGTTATCAATGTAAGCGAGACAGGGCTTCTACTGCATTCCATCAGAGACCTGCCGATCGGTACCATGCTCAATATCGCCGTCTTATTCCCCAGAGAATATGAGCTTTCAAACTTTAATGTATCGGCTGAAATTGTATGGAAGGATCAACCTGAAGACTCCGACTTAATAGGTTATCGATACGGATTAAAATTTGTGGAGATATTGAAGGAGGATTACTGGAAACTCACTCAGCTGCTCTCCGGCGAATTCAGATTGGATAACCTTGAAGTTTCAATGGATCAATCCGCCTGAGTCTTTCCTTCCATGACACCGGCAAGGTGACGGACCATCTGCCGATAGACATCAAAAAAGATTTCGGGAGAAAGAAAATAAGAGGGATTCTCATTATAAAAAGAGCCGATCAGTCTCTTTGCGGCCTCATCAATGTTCAGGGTTGATCGATAGGCCTCCTCCATCTGTGCCCTTTTTTCCTTGGCCATCTCAATCGTCTTCGGGATGAATTCTTTCGCCTCCTCACCCATCACATATCCGTAATGATCCGCACAGTAATATTCCACTTCAAGGGGCTTTAACTTCTCAAGGCTCTCCTGATATTTTGTGTAATTCGAATTTCCGGAAGTGATGATCGTGTGATCGAACGGAATCCCTCCTCCATCGGTTGGAAAGAGGGTCCTCAACTCGGGGACATAGCCTGCAATACAACAGGAGGAATGACCCGGAGTTTCAAGAATCGAAACCTTTAAGCCACCGAGGTCGATTCGGTCCCCTTCTCGTACCGCCTTTCCAGCGACATCCTCCCTCCATTCGATATCGAACTTTGAATAAACCTCTTCCCTCCCCACCCTCCTCGAAACCTTTCGGCTGAAGTCGTTGATCGTGAGGATGGCTTTCTCCATCCGGAGGATCTCCCACGCCCTTTCGGAACCGTAAACCACGACCTCCGGATAATGGCGTTTGAAGAAGGGAATGATTCCCACATGATCGAAATGGGAATGGAGAATCAGAATCTTCTGAATCCTCTTCTCATTAATCCCGAATTTTTCAAACTGCTCAAGGACATCCGGAACAATGTAACTCATTCCCCCGCTGATGATCATGGAACTGTCGTCCCCTTCCAGAAGATAGACTCCTGACTCCTCCCGGCCCAAAAACCAGATTCGGTCCCTCACCTTCCCCGGTCTCCGAACTCTCATCGCCTCTCTTCCTAATTTCCTGGTGGAGCAGACCGGGATCGAACCGGCGACCTCCAGAGTGCGATTCTGGCGCTCTCCCAGCTGAGCTACTGCCCCACATTTAAAACAAGAAGTCCGTATAGGAAATTACAACTTTTTTAAAAAACGTTTCAGTTTGGGACCCAACTCGGGATGTTTTAAACCGAAGAAGAGGTTGGCCTGAAGGTAACCCAACTTATCTCCGGCATCGTACCGATCCCCAATGAATTCATACCCAAAGACAGGCAGACCCTGACTCAGTACTTTCAGACCCTCGGTCAGTTGAACTTCACCTCTTCCATCCGGCCTGACCTTCTCGAGGATATCAAAAATTTGAGGGGGGAGGATATACCTTCCGATGATCGCCAGGTTCGAGGGGGCCTTGCCCGGCTTCGGTTTCTCAACCATCTCCTCCACCCGGTAGATTCGGTCCTCCACCTTCTTCCCCCTGATAATCCCGTAGAGGTGGGTCTCCGATCTGGGAACCCTCTGGATTGCCAGCAGGGCACCATCCAGTTTTTGGTAGAGGTCAATCATCTGGCGGATGCAGGGAGTTTCGGCATCGATGAGATCATCGCCCAGCAGGACAGCAAAAGGCTCTTTTCCCACGATCTTTTTAGCACAGAGAATGGCATCCCCCAATCCCAGGGGCTCTTTCTGCCTGACCGCCACAAGGGTCACCATCTCAGCGATCTTCCGGACCATCCGCAGGAGATCGTTTCTGCCTTTCTTCCTGAGGTAGTTCTCCAGCTCGGTGGAGGTGTCGAAGTGATCCTCGATCGATCCCTTTTCCCTCCCGGTGATGAGGATGACCTCTTCGATTCCCGAGCGGGCCACCTCCTCCATGATATACTGGATCGTGGGCTTATCCACAATGGGAAGTAACTCCTTCGGCACCACCTTTGTGGCAGGAAGGAATCGGGTTCCGAAACCGGCTGCCGGAATAACGGCCTTTTTCACTTTCATAAGAGCCCCAAAAGCCTTCGAATCGTATTTTTTAATTCGGTCAGATCAGCGCACTTGACCACATAGGCATCCGAGGCCCAGGTGGTCAGGTCCTGTTTGTACTCCCCGTAAGCGGAACACATCACGATGGGGACCTGTCTTTCAATGCCCCGGATCTGTTTGAGGGCCTCAATCCCATCCATTCCGGGCATCTTGATGTCGAGGGTGATGAGGTCCGGTTTGAAGAGGGGAAGCTGGGCAAGGGCCTCTTCTCCGTCTTTAGCGATCTCCACCACAAACCCTTCGTCCTCCAATTCCTCCTTATAGAGGAAACGAATGCTCTCCTCGTCATCGACCACCAAAATCTTTTTCATTCCCCTTTTCCTCCTGTGCCGGAAGGGTGATGATGAAGGTCGCCCCCCTTCCGGGCTGGTTATCCACTTCAATCTGGCCTTGATGGGACGTCACGATCTTGTGAATGATGGGGAGGCCCAATCCCAAACGGTTTTCCTTCGTCGAATAGAAAGGGTTGAAGATATTATGGAGATTTTCAGGATCGATTCCCGCTCCCGTATCCTCCACCTCCACCCTCACAAAGGAAGAACCATTCTTTGAAACGGGGTGAATCCGGACCGAAAGCGATCCCTTCCCGTTCATGGACTCACAGGCATTATGGATGAGATTGAAGAAGGCCTGTTTCAGCTGGTCATGATTTCCTCTCACCATGGGAAGCTTCTCGGAAAACTCCTTGACCAGCCGTAGGCCGCCGTTGGCCCATCCCTCTGATGCCATGGAGAGGCTTTCTTCTAAAATCCCCCGGAGGTCCAATTCCTTTAAAGCCACCGATTCTTCATGGGTATAGGTAAGGATATGTTCCAAAATTTTTTCGAGCCTTCTGACCTCTTTCATGATCGTCTGAGTGTATCGCTTCTCTGCGGCTTCCGGAGAGGTGATGCGATCGAGGCGCCGGGCAAACCCCCCGATGGAAACCAGAGGGTTTCTGATTTCATGGGCAACGGAGGTGGAAAGCTCACCCAGGGCTGCCATCTTTTCCTGATGGAGCAGAAAGGTCTGTGTCTCTTTAAGTTTCTGATGGACTTCTTCTAAATTTCGGTAAAGCATTGCATTCTCAATCGCCAACCCGGCCTGATTGCAGAACATGGCGAGATAGTGGATATCCTCATCGGTGATGGGATTCTGGTTATAAAGGTTATCCACCAGGATCACCCCGATGACCTTTCCTTTCCCCCAGAGAGGAACGCTGGCAAAGCTGTATACTCTGGGATCGCGGCTGAGATGTTCGCTCACATAACATCCGACTTCTGAACCCAGATGGCAACCCCTCTCGCATCGGGCCTGAAGCCATCCCTCCTCGGCCTGAGGGACACGGACGTTGAAGGGCCTTCCCTCAAGAACCGTACGGGAAAGGAGGCATTGTTCCTGTTCCAGAGGAATCCCGATCCCCTTCACCAGGGAGTTTAAAACGGAATCCTTATCCAGAGGGGGTTGAAGCTGGGTGATCAATTCCGAGGGATTTCCTTTTCTCTGGGAAAGGGCGGACCAGATTCTCCCTGCCTCCTCCGCACTGTTCGGACCCACTGCCGTCGCCCCTTCCAAGCGCCGGGTCTTCTCATTGACCAGAAAGAGCATGGCACGATTGAAACCCAATCCGTCGCCGATCGTGATGGCGGTCAAAGTCATCTGGAGGATACGTTCCAGATGGACGGTGGTGAGTAGGGCTTTATTGAGCTCCCAGAGGGTTGAAAGCTGTTTTACCCTCTTCTCCTGTTCCCGGGCAAGTGTGGAAATTTCATATTGGGCCATTGCATTCTCAACAGCATAGGAGAGCTGATGGGAAACCATCAACAGGAGATGCAGATCCCTCTCATCAAATCTGGAGGGATGGGTCTCCTTATCATAAAAGGTAAGGGTTCCGAAACTCCTTCCCTTCAGGAGAAAAGGGGCACAGAGGATGGAGAGGAAAGAGTTTCCCTCTCCGGAGCGATTGAGGGAGAGAGGCGTTTTTGTGAAAAAGACCCTCTTCGCGATCCTCCTGTCAAGCGGGGCCTGGTGATAGTCCCCGATGCTGTACTGGGTCTTCAACTCCCCTTTCTTTTTATCTTCGATCCTCACGACCCCTCCCCTCGCACGAAAGATCTTTAAACCGGTCGTGAGGATGGTTTCAAAAAGGTCTTCTAACTTGAGGGTGGAGGTGATCGCTTTTCCAATCTCCTGAAGCCCCTGCAACTCCTCTCGGGCCTTCTCTTCTTCCCGGCGGATCTGCTCATTTCCAAGGAGGGTTTGGAGCACCCTGGCGACCAGGAGCAAGAGATCAATCTCCTGCGGAGAAAAAGGATGGTTCCTTGAAAAACCGATATGGAGGATTCCCCGAAAAGTGGCCTCGTCCCAGAGGGGGATGAGGCCAAAGCTTTCTTGGAGAAGTCCTCTCTCTTCCGGCAGGACTTCTCCTCTCTCCCGGCCAGAGGTCTCATTGGCCCATAAGGGTTTCTTGCCCTGAGCCACCCGGTTGAGAAATCCATGGGGGACGATCTCTTCGGGTGTCAGGAGGAGGCATTGGTCCGAACCAAGACTTTTCGAAATGGATTCGATGATCCCTCCCAATTTTTCACCCAGGGGAAGGGAGGAGACAAAAAGTCTGGTCACGGATTTCAGAAGATCGGAGGTTTCGGGAAGGGTGGACATAAAAGTTATTTTGCCTCCCTGAGATACTCTGCGGCCTCTTCAGGAGGGGTCGGATTAATATAAAATCCTGTTCCCCATTCGAACCCGGCCACCTTGGTCAATTTGGGCATGATCTCAAAATGCCAATGGTAATGATCTCGATCCTTTTCCGGAGAAGAGGAGGTGTGAAGGATGTAATTATAGGGGGGGTCATCCAGGATCTCTTTCATCCGCCGGAGGGTGTCGGAGAGCGCCTCTGCGGCCAAACTGAAGAATGAGGATTCCGTAAGCTCGAAACTGGACTGATGGACTTTCGGAACGATCCATGTTTCAAAGGGAAAACGAGAGGCAAAGGGAGCGAGGGAGACGAACCCTTCATTTTCGTGGATCACCCGTTTTCTCTCCTGAAGCTCCTGGCGAAGGATATCGCAGAAGACACAGCGATCCTTATAACTGAAATAATTCTTCGCTCCTTCGATCTCCTCGCGCACCTTGGTCGGAACGATAGGGAGGGCAATGATCTGGGAGTGAGAATGCTCGAGAGAGGCTCCCGCAGAGATCCCAAAATTTTTGAAGACCATGACATAGCGAAGCCGGTGATCCCGCCTGAGATCGATGATTCGGTCCCGATAGGACCAGAGGACATTCTCCACAGCCTTGATCGACATAGTCGTCAGGGTCTCCGAATGAGAGGGCGTCTCAATCACCACCTCATGAGCCCCAATCCCATTCATCCTGTCATAGATCCCTTCCCCTTCCCGGTTCAATTCTCCTTCAATCCGGAGGGCAGGAAATTTATTGGGGACGACACGGAGCGACCAGCCCGGTGAATTGCCCGCCATTCCATTCTCACGAAAGGCAAGGACCTCAGGAGGAGTCCGATCCTCGTTGCCTTCACAGAGGGGACAGAAACCACCGGCGGTTTTCCGCTCCTCCGGTGTAAAATCAGAAGGCCTACGGCTCCTCTCGGTGGAGATAATCACCCATCCTCCGTGGATAGGATCTTTTCTCAGTTCGGGCATGATCGATGGTGATCCAAAAAGGACGGCGAGGCTCAGGCAGGGAACTTCCCCTTGGATCGGGCTCCCCTTTGCCTCTCTTTCTGCTCCTGACTCTCCAGTTCTGTTTTGCAACCGATGCAAAGGGTGGTCACGGGTCTCGCCATCAATCTCTTTTCAGAAATCGCTTTTCCGCAGGATTCGCAAATACCGAAGGTTCCGTTATCAATCCGGTCCAAGGCCTCTTTCACCTTCATGATCAACTTTCTTTCCCGATCCCTGATCCTCAGGAGGAAGTTCCGGTCCGATTCTAAAGAGGCCCGATCGGTCGGATCAGGGAAAACCCCGTTTCGGTCCTGGCGCATATCACTGCAGGTCTTTACGGCCTCTTCCAGCAGGGTATGAAGCTGACCCTCAAGGAGTCCTTTAAAATAGAGGAGTTTTTCATGGTCCATCGGAATTCTCCCCCACGATCGCACGGGATTCTCGGAAATAGCGAGAATTTAAATTCAAATCATCTTATATTAATATATTTTTCAAAAAAAAATCAACCTTGCAAGGGTGTTTTCCGGACTCCGCCTTTGAGCTCAGCCGAAGGTCATTTGAACATGAAACAATAGGGTAAGGTCAGGGGATGAAATGACAGGCCACCCAATGATCCCCTCCCTGGTTGACCAGGAAGGGCTCTTCCATCTGGCATCTCTCTCTCGAGTGGGGACATCTTAAAAGAAAGAGGCATCCCCGATCCTTAGAAAAGGGATGGGTTGCCTCTCTCATCGAAGCCCCTTCCCCCCTCTTCGAGTGATCCAGCTTAGGGATGGCCCGAAGCAGGAGTTGAGTGTAGGGATGAAGAGGCCGCCGGAAAAGATCCTCTCCATCGGCCATCTCCGCAATCTTTCCTAAATACATGACCGCGATCCGATCACTGATATGCTTGATGATCCGGAGGTCATGGGAGATGAAGAGGTAGGTGAGACCCAGTTGATCCCTTAAATCCATCAGAAGGTTGAGAATCTGAGCCTGGATGGAGACGTCGAGCGCGGAGACAGGTTCATCGGCAACGATCAGTTCCGGGTGAAGGGAAATGGCCCTTGCAATTCCAACCCTCTGGCGCTGTCCGCCGCTGAACTCATGGGGGTAGCGTATGGCATCCAGGGAGTGAAGACCTACCTTTTCAAGGATCTCCGAGACCCTTCTCTCCTTTTCTCTCCCCTGCGCAATACGATGGACCTCCAGGCCCTCCCCCACGATCTCTCCCACCTTCATCCTTGGATTGAGCGATTCATAGGGATCCTGAAAGATAAACTGCATCAGGGGCCTTAACCTTCTAAGGCTTCCCCGGTCAAGGCCGAGGAGATTTTGTCCTTTGAAAAGGACCTGGCCGGAAGTGGGCTCAATCAATCTCAAGATCGCCTTCCCAGCAGTGGTCTTCCCGCAGCCGCTCTCTCCCACCAGTCCAAGGGTCTCTCCTTCCCGGATGGAGAAGGAGATGCCATCCACTGCTCGAATCGGCTTCTTATCTGAGGAGAAAAGCCGCTCCCTGTAAAAATATTTTTTGAGATCTTGAACCTGAATCAGGTAACTATTTCGAACCATGGAGATGATGTCATCCTTTTTAATATAAACGAAATAAAGTTACCCCTTCCCCAATGAAGTGATAAATTTTTATCCATTTTATTTTCTACGTAATCCAAAACTTTATTGTTTGGATATTTGCATTTTGAATATTGGAGCTTATTTGGAATTTGCGATTTGGTGCTTGGGATTTTCATTTTTAACAGCACTCCCTCCACCTGATGCAGCGGCTAAAATGATCCCCATTGACAGGAAAGAGAGGGGGCTCCTCCCTCTGGCACTCATCGATCCTCAGATGACATCTCGGGTGGAACTTACATCCCGAAGGCAGGTCCATTGGATTTGGAACCTGGCCGGGGATGGCATTGAGCCTCTTCCTCCTTTCCTCCAGATGGGGAATTGATTCTAAAAGACCTCTGGTATAGGGATGTCGCATCCCTCCAAAGATCGAATCGATGGGTCCGGACTCCACAATCCTCCCTGCATACATCACCACCACCCGGTCGGCGATCTCAGAAACCACCCCGAGGTCGTGGGTGATGAGCATCACCGACATTCCCATCTCTCTCTGAATCTCCTTTAAAAGTCGCAGGACCTCGGCTTGAATGGTCACATCCAGCGCCGTGGTCGGTTCATCTGCGATGAGGAGCTTCGGCTGACAGGAGAGGGCCATGGCGATCATTGCCCTCTGTCTCATCCCCCCACTGAGCTGATGAGGATAGGAATCGATTCTCACCTCAGGGGAAGGGATCTTCACCCGATCCAGCATTTCAATGGCTCTCTTTCTTGCTGCCACCTTGTTGAGCTTCTGGTGGAGTTGAATGGCCTCGATGATCTGGTTTCCAATCGTAAAAACAGGATTGAGGGAGGTCATGGGCTCCTGGAAGATCATGGAGATCTCATTTCCCCTCACTCCCTCCATCTCCTTCTCTTCTAACTTTAAAAGCTCCTTTCCATCAAAAAAAATCTCGCCGCTGACAATCCGGCCGGGGGGGACGGGAATAAGCCTTAAGAGAGAGAGGCCGGTCACACTCTTTCCGCATCCCGACTCGCCCACCAGGCTGAGGACTTCACCCCGATTGATTTCGAAACTCACATTCTCTACAGCCCTGACCACTCCGTCTTCGGTGATGAAATGAGTGGAAAGGGACCGGACTTCCAAAAGGGGGCTCTTCATCATAACCATTCTGCAATGACCAATGGTCAATTAGCAATAATCAATGAACAATTTCTTTACCAATGATCAATGACCAATGACCATTGACCATTGGTCATCGATTATTGATCATCTCCTCCCTCTCAGCCTCGGATCGAGGGCATCCCTCATGCCTTCCCCGAGAAGATTGAAGGAGAGAACGGTGATGAGAATGGCCAGTCCCGGAAAGACGGTCAACCACCAGGCATCGAAGATATACGTCCTTCCTTCCGTAAGAATATTTCCCCAGCTCGGGGCAGGGGGTTGGACTCCGAATCCCAGGAAACTCAATCCTGCCTCAACCAGGATCGCAGTGGCCACATCCAGGGTTGCGGTCACGAAGACCGGAGCCAGGGCATTGGGCAGGATGTGCCGGAAAATGATCCTCTGATCGTTGACGCCAAGGGCTTTTGCCGCCTGAACAAAGTCCCTTTCCCTTAACGAGAGGAATTCTGCACGCACAAAGCGGGAGGTCCCCATCCAGGAGGTTATTCCGATGACGACCATAATATTGAAGATACTCGGACCCAGAAGGGCGACGACCGTGAGGATCAGGAAGAAGGTGGGGAAACAGAACATGATATCCACAAACCGCATCAGAACCGAATCCACCCATTGGCCATAGTATCCCGCCATCGCCCCCACCAATATTCCGATGAAGATGGAGATCGCCACTGCCACAAAACCCACGGACAGAGAGATCCTGGACCCATGAAGCATCCGGCTGAAGACATCTCTTCCCAGTTGATCCGTCCCGAGGTAATATTTAAAAGAAGGCGGTTTCAATTTGAGTGAGACATCGGTTTTTCCCGGGTCATAAGGGGAGATGAAGGAGGCCGTTCCTGCGATCAGGAAGACCATCAGGATCATGATCAGACCGCCGACCGCCAGTCGGTTTCTTTTAAAATATTTCCAGAAGGTTTTGATCGGTGATTCCATCTGTCAATTCATAAATTCCAGATTCGAATGTCGAAGTTCAAAAGAATTTCGTATTTCGTGCTTCGAATTTCTGTTTTTTCATTGATACCTTATCCTTGGATCGGCAATGCCATAAAGGATATCTGCAAAAAAATTCCCAATGAGGGTGAGCACCGCCGTGATGGTCAGGATCGTCATGACCACAGGGTAATCCCTCGCAAGAACCGATTGATAGGCCAGACGCCCGATCCCGGGCCAGGCGAAAACGGATTCCATGATGATCGACCCCCCGATCAGCCCCGGGATGAGAAATCCGAACAGGGTGATGATGGGAAGGAGTGCATTTCTCAGGGCATGCTTATAGTAAACCGTCTCCTCAGGGACTCCCTTCGCCTTGGCGGTCCGAACATAGTCCTGGCGGATCACCTCAAGCATGCTGGAGCGGGTATACCTGGAGAGCCCGGCCATCCCATGGATCGCCATGATGAGGGCGGGGAGCATGAGATGCCAGATCCGGTCCAAGACAATCTCCGGCATGCTCAACCCCTCTGTAACAAAGGATCGCATTCCGAGAACCGGATAGCCGAACAATTCCACCGTGGCGAGGATGATGAGGTAGGCAAGCCAGAAACCCGGGATGGAAAGCCCCAGATAGGCCCCAAAGGTTCCCAGGTTGTCCAGAAAGCTGTACTGACGTCTCGCTGAAAAGACACCCAGAGGAATGGCCAGGGAAAAGATGATAAGGGTTGCGACCAGATTGAGGAGGAGGGTGTTCCAGATCCGTTCTTCGATCTTCTCCAGGACAGGCCTTCCGTCTTTAAAGGAGTAGAGCCTGCCGGTAAAAAGTTTTTTGATCCACAGGAAATACTGCCGGTAGATGGGTTTATCCAGATCGTAATTCTTTTCCATCTGCTCGATGATTTTGGGGGAGACTTTGGGGTCCATGGTCAGGGCAATGGGGCTTCCCGGGGCCTGGGTGATGATCACCCAGGAAAGGATACTGATACCGATCAGCGTGATGAATAACTGGAGGAGTCGCTTAAGGATGAAGTATGCCATCTCCTATTTCTCCAGAACCGTCCCCCTCGGGACATACCACTTGATGAGATCGTACGTGAGACCTGCTTTTTCCATTTTAATCGGTCGATAGACCTTCCGGCCTGAAGGGTCTTCCTCCATTAGCACGAATTTTCTCTGAAGGGCAGAGATCCCGAGGGGGGAAAAGAGAAAGGTATAGGGTTGATCCTCAGCCAGGAGTTCATGGATTCGCCAGTAAATCTTTCTCCGTTTCTCGAGATCATATTCTCTTCTCCCTTCCTCCCAGAGGCGGTCCGCCTCGGGGTTGATGTAGGAGATAAAATTAAATCCTTTCTCAATCTGGCTGGAGTGCCAGATCATATAGTCATCCGGATCCGGGGAGAGGCTCCAGCCGAGAATGCAGGCATCAAAATGTTTTGCATTGATGAAATTCTTAAGAAAGATGCTCCATTCATAGGTCTCAAAGGTCACATCGATTCCGAGTTCACGAAGCTGACGTTGAACCAGGACACCGACATCCCGCCGGATATCATTTCCGCTATTGGTAATCAGCTTGAAGCGGAAAGGCTTCCCCTCTTTATCCAGGATACCGTCTCCGTCGGTATCCTCCCATCCTGCCTCAGAAAGAAGCTGGCGGGCCTTCCGGGGATCATAGAGAAACGGCTTCACATCTGGATTGTAATACCAGAGATGGCTGGGAAAAGGACCGCTGATCACCGTTCCAAAGCCGTAAAGGACATACTGGACGATCTCCTCCCGGTTAATTGCATTAGTGAAAGCCTGCCGTACCCGTCTATCCTGAAAAAGCGGGTTCTTGAGATTATAACCGATGTAGGTGTAAGCAAAGGCTGACTGGGAATAGGTCTTCAGGAAAGCGATCTCGTTCATCCGGCGATATTGGTGGGGAAGAACACCATAATAGTCGATCCCCTTCGTGAGAAGTTCCATTTCACTCAGAGAAGTTTCAGGAATAATCCGGTAGATGATCCGGTCCAAGTGGGGCCTTCCCTCAAAATAATCGGGGTTTGCTTCAACGACAATCTTCTCGTCGGTCACCCATTCGACAAACCGGAAAGGACCGGTCCCGATGGGCTTGCGATTGAAGGAGGTGGTGTTGATGTCCTCTTTCTCCAGGAGGTGTTTCGGAAGGATCCCCATCCCCCAGGTTCCCAGGCCCGGGGAAAAGGGTTGTTGATAGGTTACCCGGAAGGTATGGGGGTCTAAGACCTCTGCCTTTTTTACCAGTTCATAGTCACTTCGGCGGACCGTATTGGTCTTCTCATCCATCACCTTATCATAGGTAAACTTCACATCCTCTGCCGTGAACGGCCTTCCATCATGCCAGAGCACCCCTTTTCGTAAATGGAAGGTGATCTCGGGCTCGGGTCCGGGTCGGATCTCCCAGGATTCCGCGAGCTCCCCAACGAAACCCCGAAGGTTTCGGTCATACTTGATGAGGCCATTGAAGACAAGGCTGTTAATATCGCTGGAAGCTGAGTCCTGAGCCAAAACGGGATTGAGAAAAGAGGCGTCCCCGATCGAACTCTGAACCAGCTGATTGATATTCTGTTCGGGCCTTGAGCCTACGAAGACGATATTGACCACCAGGAGCACAAGGAAAAGAAGGGGGAAAATAAAAAGCAGGGTTTTGACCTTCATCTAAAATCTCCCCTTTAC
>CAZXMB010000013.1:22970-26424 GCA_964641715.1 uncultured Syntrophaceae bacterium | reverse complement strand
TCCCAATATCCTCCCTTGTCTGGGCTGACTCTTTTCAGCAAAACTTCTTTTCCTTTTTGCCATGACCCAGTTATGACCCAATTCTTTCCGTCACTTGACTATGAATAAACCCGAACCTAATCCCGAACCTAATCCCGAACCATCATTGTGTCAAGACATAACTCAAACTCCTCCCTTTTCCATCTGGCTCTATTACCTTTAAATCCAATAACTTACTGATTTCTTTTAGTGCGGCGCGGTCTGAGATTTTAAACATCTCCCTTACGGTCCGATTTGTTATTCTCCCATTTGCATTTATAAATTCCACGATCCTCATCTGTCTTTCTGTTAAGGCGATTTGCCCTTTCTTTGTCCTCCTCAATCGCTCACTACTAAGCCTTATAACTCTCTCTTTAACAGATGAAATACTGACTTTGACCCCTTCCACAAAGTACTCAAGCCAACCTGTTAAATCTAAAGTCTTTTGGTCAACATCTCGTAAAACTCGATAATAAGCTGGCCTATCAGAATCATAATAATCGTCAAGGCAAAAGAATTGTTTTGTGTCAAATCCACGTTGATAAAGGATCATGGCAGCAAGGGCTCGTGCTGTCCTTCCATTCCCATCCACAAAAGGATGGATCCTGACAAATTCATAATGCGCAATTCCTGCTTCGATTACAGGGTCGAGTGTTTTTGCTTCAGAGGAGTTCAGCCATTGAATTAGGTCCTTTACCAAACCTGGGACGTCTTCATTTGAAGGTGGCCTGAAAATAACCTCACCAGTTAATCTGTTTACCACCGCCACATACCGACTGCGATAGACTCCACAATCAGAAGCATCTTCCAAGGTCTCATGAGTTACTAATTTGTGGATGTTCAAAATGTCTTTTTCCTTGATCTCATTGCCCTCGGTCAATTCATCAATATGCTCCAAGACCTTAAGATAGTTTAAGACCTCCTGTTTGTCTTTGCGAGTTGCCATTACTTCTCGCCCGTGGGCTAACTCACTGACCTGTTCGAAAGAAAGTCTATTCCCCTCGATGGCTGTTGAAGAATGAGCGCTTCGAATAATTGCTTCGCGACGAAGAGTCACTTCCCATTTGGGGATCAATGGAGAATTTAGGATTAGTTCTCTGGCAACAGCAATCTGGGTTAGATTATTTACAATCTTGTCAGTGTAGCGAAAATTTGGTTTAAACATATTTGGGTCACCCCCTACATACTATCCATTCAAAACTGAGATTCTTCCCTTTCGCCTTGCTCAGGGTCAGAATGACAGAAAAAGAAAGTAAATAATCGCCAACCCTTACACCCTCACTCATTTAGCCAAAATCTCCCAATATCCCCCTTTGTCTGGACCAATTCTCTTTAGCAATCCTTTTCCCTTAAGTTTATTTATGTTCTCTTGAGTTTTTCTTTCAGAAATTCCAATACTCTCTGATAGTCTCTTTATGGTTATGGATTTATTTCTTATAATTTCTTTCAGAATTCTCTTTTGGTTTTCTGTGACCCTTTCTCCGACCTTTTCTATGACCTTTTCAATGGCCTTTTCCCTGACTTTTTCAGTGACCCCTTTCCTTTCTTCTGCTGCCAATTTTAAGTACTCTTTGCTCTGTTTGAAAGTTACATAAAAATAATTCTCATTAAACTCTATCTCTGGGAAGGGGGCGTTCTCTTTTTTGCATACTTCCCTTATCCTCTCAAATCCAGTCCCCATCTTTTCACCAAAGTGAATTTTGGCGAATAGGTCGGCGATGATATGGTTTCTTCTAAACACTGTTTTGCCAAGAACAAAATGGGATGGTTTTTGCCAATAGTTCTCAATCCTAATCCTGTCGGGTAAAAACCTTAGAATGTTGTTGTGGCCATGCTCAAAATAGTACTTGTGCATTACTGAATTTATTACTGCTTCCCGGATGGCATCGAAGGGATACTCATACACATTCTCCCTTCGTGGCTTTCCCGTAAAACGGTATGCTACCTTTGCATACAATCTGACGAATTTCATCACTTCTTCGACAATATCAAACAGGCTCCCTTCTATCTCCTTCCTGTCGATGATATCAACGCCAGCATCATCCTTAAATAGAGCAACAGTAAAAACAGACCACGGAATGAACTTTTGAGGATTCTTGGCGAAGAACAATATCCCCGCATTATTGAAATAAAGCCTTCCTTCCTGCTTTTCAGCCACACCCAAACCATTAAGTAGTCTTTCGGTATCACCGATTTTTGATATCTCTGCCAGTTGTAAGAATCTTTTAAATCCGTTTTTATCAAAATCCTTGGGATAAATGAACTTTGGCTCAATTAATTCGTCAAATCTTATCTTCCCCTCTGATTTGAAGAATTCTAAGATCTCATTTCTCTTCATTTTTTGTGAATTAGGACCAATCCTTTTATAAAAACCAGAAGAACATTCATAAGGTTTATCCTCACCCTCTCTTACGTTAATAACGAGGACATTATCAATATCCTCTATGGTGATTTTTATCCTTGGCCTGCAGTTATTGGCTATGTCTTGAATTTGAGATTTTAGTTTATGAATTGCTTTTATCCCTTGAATCTTACCGTCATCTGTTACCCCAAGAAATATTTTCCCTCCGGAGGCATTGGCAAAAGCAACAAGTTCCCTCTCCAGCCCGCTAATGCCTTCTTTGAACTCACTTTTATACCCTTCGCCCTCTTTGAGAATTATCTCTAATTCTTTTCTATCCATTTTTTAATCCTTATTTCAGTGAGATTCTTCCCCTTCGCTCTGCTCAGGGTCAGAATGACAGGCGAAGGGATTAGAATGACATCTTTACTTTATTTCTCTAAGATACCATTCGATCTTCTCTTCCACTGCAAAAATTTCTTTTTCAATCTTCCGGAGTTCTTCCCACTCTTTTGAAACGTCGATCTCCTCAATCTCTTCCTCCGGAAACACGTAAAGGGTAACATTGAGGTTGTAGTCGTTCTCTCTTATCTTGTCGATTTCTATAACCCTGGAAAAACCGTCCTCGTCGGCGAGTTCTTTATAGGCTTTGACGATCTTCTTTATATGGACATCTCCTAATTGGTTAAGCTTTCTGACTTCCGGGTGTTGCTGAAATTCCCTGCTCGCATTAATGAAAAACACCTTCCCCTTTCTTTTTTTTGGCTTATTTTTGTTGAGGACAATTACAGCCCCTGGTGCGCCAGTATTGTAAAAAAGTTTTTCAGGTAGGAGAATTACAGCTTCGATTAGGTCGGCATTCAAGATTTCCGTTCTCGTTGACTTTTCTTTTCCTCCTCTAAATAGACAGCCATTATCGATGACGACCCCCACTCTGCCTGTCTTGTCATTTGCCGACGACAGCATGTGCTCGATCCACGCCCAGTCTGCCGACTGTCTCGGAGTGAATCCATATCTGAATCTCTCTTTCCAGAATTCACCTTTTTTTAATATCTCTTCGTCATATCCATCCTGATTCCATGGAGGATTGGCTAT
>CAZXMB010000013.1:0-22870 GCA_964641715.1 uncultured Syntrophaceae bacterium | reverse complement strand
GCATTCCTGATATCGTGGATATAGAGATTCATCTTGGCTAAGGCAATTGTCTTATGATTAGCTTCCTGTCCGAAAAGAAAGAGTCTTCCCGCCTCATCCTTCCCTTGCTCGTTTTCAACATGCTGATAGGAAGTTATGAGCATACCACCAGAGCCACAGGCTGGATCATAAACACTTTCCCCTGGCTTTGGATCAAGCATCTCAATGATGAGTTTGATTACTTCACGAGCAGTATAAACCTCCCCCTCCTTAGCTTTTTGAGGAGCAAAATATTTCAGAATCCATTCATAGGCGTCTCCAAGAAGATCCGGTGAGACATGATTAAGAGGTTTTGCGCTGAAGAGCTCAACAAGCTGTCTTAGAATCTCTGCGTTTTCTCTATTCGTAGTGAACTGAACGAAATCTACATTTTCAAAGACATCTTTGAGTTCCGGGTTCCTCTCTGCAAGGGCCTTCATAGCCTTCGAAAAGTTTTCCGGTAATCTTGCAGGGTCTTTTCTAATATTCTCCCAGAGAAGTTCTTCTGAAATATCGAAGTCATGGTAGATAGAATTCTTAGCTTCTTCCTTTGCCTCCTCTTCTTTTAAACCATCAGTAAGAGCCTCTTTATAAGCCTTCTCAAATTCCATCTCCCATTTATCGCTTATCCGTTTATAAAAAAGGAGCACGAGGATAAAGGTGTAATCTACCCTTGTTCTAATAAGGTCTGCAGCTCCCTTTAAGAGACTTTCAAGGTCGCCCCTTGTCAATTGACTCTTTTGAATTCTCAATGTCTCGGAAATAATCTCTTCACTACTTTTTAGTTTATATATTCTCCTCCTTGTATCTTCACGATCAAACTCCACTTCAAGCCAACCCCTTTTTCTAAATTCAGACAAAATTACGTTGATTTGTTCCTCGCTATCCTGTATATTTTTCGAAAGGATTTTAGCTGCATCCTCAAAACGGAAAGACGAGTCCTGATAGGTTTTAAATAAAACTTCATATCTTTTTGCAAGCCACTTTGGTAACATAAGTTTTCTCCAAATTTTTTATTTATATATATTATTTTAAATTTACTTATATAATAAGCTTAAAACAAAAATTTGTCAATATATTTAAAATCTCCAATATATTGAAAATTTTACGAATTTTCAAAAAATTAAGACGATAAAGAACAAAATTTTATAAATTCAATGTTACCACACTCCCTACCTTATTACAGTGTCGGACCTTTCATCGGCTTCATCACCAACTCGGTCATGACCATCCTCTGTCTGATGATCATGGCCCTCTACCGGAACTACCGTCCCCTGCGGCCACTTCTCTCTTTCTACCTCTTTTCGGCTTTCCTCTTCCTGGGCTGGTTGATCTATGGCCTCCAGAGATCGCCCCAATCCATCCTTTTGGGTTATCGGATCGACCTGGCCTCGTTGGCCCTTCTGCCTGCAGGCTGGGCCTGGTTTGTTTCAGCCCTCGAGGATAAAAGGTCCGGCTGGGTGACCCGGGGCATGATAGGTTTGAGTATCCTTCTTGCCCTCTTAGCCCTTTTTGGAAAAGGGCCATGGTTTCTGGGACTTCCGCTCGAATTCCACCAGATTGATCCGGCAATTTTGCGGCCCCAGTCCAAACTGCTCAAGCTCGCGATCTATCTCTACTGTTTTATGACCGGCCTCTTCTACGCCTTCAAGACCATCGGAAGACTGTTCCGTACGAAAGATCATCGGCCGGTCTACCTTCTGCCGGTCGGAATCGGATTACTGTTCTGGTTCCTGGGCGGTCTCCATGATGGGTTGCGATCCATGGGAATCGTCTTAATGGTGAAGCAACAGATCCTGTGGTTCACCTCTTTTTGGCTCTCCATCTCCTTAACCATTGCCGTCGCCATTCATTTTCGTTCCCTGGAGAGGGCAGTTCGAGAAGCCCATGATGTTTTTGAAAAATTTGTCCCCCCGGCTTACCTCCGCCGAATTGCCACCCAGGGACTTGGATCGATTCACCTGGGAAGGGCTGACCAGCAGGAGGTGACCATCCTCTGTGCCGATATCCGGGGATTTACGGCACTCTCGGCGCGAATCGATCCCGATGAGCTGGTGGACCTGGTCAATCAACTTTACGGGCGGCTCTCTCAAACCGTGGAAAGATGGCAGGGGGTGATCGATAAATTCCTGGGGGATGCGCTCCTGTGCATCTTTGAGGGAGCGGATTCTGCAAGGCGAGCGGTTATCTGCGGACTGGAGATGTTATCCGAAACAAAATCATTCAATGTTCCGAATCGAACCCTTGACCGGCCCGTCCGGATTGGCATTGGCCTCCACGCCGGACCGGTCGTCCTGGGCACCATCGGTTCGCCCAGACGAATGGACTCCACGATTTTAGGCCTCACCGTAAATCTGGCCAAACGTCTTGAAGAGCTAACCCAGCCCATGGGTGTGGAGATGCTCATCTCTAACCAGGTGGCCCATCAACTCCCAGAGGGCGATTCTTATCAGTTACGAAATCTTGGAGAGGTTTCGGTGAAGGGAAGTCCGTCGCCCCTGACCATTTTTGAGGTGAAGGGTAAGAATTGAAAGGATCAGGTGATTCCGGACAGATCAGAAGATGCTGAACTTAAGATATTTCTTCGGATGTTCCTTGATGTCTTTCATCAAGGTCTTCAGCTCAGAGGCGGTTTCCCTGAACTCAACGATCGTCTCCCTCAATTCCCTGACCATCTCCCTGTCTTTCAGCATGGTCCCTGCCAATCCTTCTCCCTGGTCGATTTTTTCCAGGATGGCACTCAGTCGAACCACTCCCTGATTGAGGTTCTCATATAATTGAGGATCCTCCACCAGCCTCTTCAGCGTCCCGCTCCCTTCATTCAATTTCCTGCTGAATTGCTCGATCGACGAAATGGTCCCCAAGGTCTTATCATAGAGGGAGGGATCTTCGACCAACTTTTTTAGTGTCCCGGGACTCTCATTGACCTTCTTTGCAAAGGCTTCCAGGGAGGAAACCGCTGAGGTCATCTTCTGATAGAGGCTGGGATCTTCCAGGAGCCGTTTCAAGGTCCCCTGCGAATTCTTAATCTCCTCGAGGGTAAGGGATAAGGTCTTCGTTGTCTGATTCAGGTTATTATAAACCGATGGATCGGTGAGGAGCTTGGCAATGGTGCCTTCCCCTGTTTCAATTTTTACAATGAGGTGGTCCAGTTTCTCGATGAAATCACCAATCTTTCCGATCGAGACGGCAGCGGTCTCCATAATATCCGAAAACTCAAGGGGGACGGTCCCCTTGATCATCTCCCCCCTTCGGAGCGGTTCGGCCTGCGGAGTTCCCGCACTCAACTCAAGATACTTATCGCCCAGAAGCCCCATTGTCATGATGCTGGCCTGGGCATCCCGCTTCAAATATTCGAGAATATTTTTTTGAATGGAGATGGTCGCAATCGCCCCAAGGACCGGACTCAATTGAATGTTTTTCACAGACCCCACCTCAGTTCCGTAGATCCAGACAGGGGCTCCCTTTCTCAATCCCCTCACATCCTGAAATTGGATCTTCAGCTCAACCCTCGGCAGAAAGATCCTTTCGATCTTTCCTGCGAAAAAGATGGAGATGAGCAGGACCCCGATGGCAATGGAGATCACCAGACCTACCTTCAATTTAGACCATCTCAACTGTTTTTTCATGTCAAACATACCGCTCCTCCATGGATCAGGTAAACCCCGCCATTATCAATGATATGGAGTAAAATTGAGCTCCCTGAGGAAGATCTCAATCTCCGGGATGGTCGAATGGAGCATCTTCCCTTTATCCCCGTCGAAGACGATCGTTCCTGCCTTCAAAAACATGAACCTCTCTGCCAGTTTAAAGGCATCGAAGACCTTATGGGTTACGATGATAAAGCCTGTTCCTTTTTGAGAGAGATGAAGAACCAACCGGCAAATCACATCGGCACTGACGGGGTCAAGTCCTGAGGTCGGCTCATCGTAGAGAAACATCCTCGGCTCAAAGGCAGCCATGGATCTCATGATTGCCACCCTTCGATGCATGCCCCCGCTTAATTCTTCCGGCATGAGCGCGATTGCCTCCTCCAGCCCGACCCTCCTTAATAATTCCCTCACCTTCTGATCGATCTCTTCCTCTTTCATCCGGGTATACTCTCTCAGGGGAAAAGCCACATTCTCCTTGACACTCAAAGAATCGAAGAGCGCCCCTTCCTGGAAGACGATGCTGAACCTGATCCGGATATCCCTCAATTCATCCTCTGCCTTTTGTGTGATCTCCTCCCCATCGATCAGGATCCTGCCGGAGTCCGGTCTTAAAAGGCCAAGGACGAGCTTCAGAATGGTAGTCTTTCCGTCTCCGCTTCCCCCGAGGATGGCAACCCTCTCATTCTCTGCGATGGAGAAACTGATCTCCTTGAGAACCGGACGGGGGCCATAAGAAAAAGAGACTCGGTCAAATTCGATCATACCGTGAATCCCAGGACATAGAGCAAAACTCGGGTCAGCACAAAATCCGAAACGATGATGGCAATAAAAGAGATGACCACGGCTTTGGTGGTCGTCCGGCGAAGTCCGATGGCCCCTCCCTTTGCAGAGAGTCCCATGTAGCAACTGATACAGGCAATGAGATACCCGAAGATAAAGGGTTTAATGGAACCTGCCAGCACGTTCTCATAGACCAAAACATCCCGGATTGAGCTCCAGTAGAAAGCACCGCTCTGGTGGCTCACAAAGACCGCGATATAATAGGCGCCGAAAAGGGAAACCGCATCCCCGATGATCGTTAAAACAGGGAGCATCACCACTGCGCTCAGGATCCTTGGTACAACCAGTTTCTTCATGGGGTCCACCCCAAAGACCCGGAGGGTATCCACCTGATGGCCCAGTACCATGGAGCCCAGCTCGGAGGCCATGCCTGAACCCACCCTGCCTGCAAAGACTACGGCAGTGAGCACCGGTCCGATCTCCCGGATGATGGAAATCCCCACCACCTTTCCCGTATAGATCTTAAGCCCCACTCTCGAAAGTTCGGCAGAGAGTTGAAGGGAAAGGGCCATTCCGATGAAAAGGGAGATGAGGAGGATAATGAATAGGGAACCTGAGCCGGCATAGTCCATCTGCTCGATGGTATCCCTGTAATAGAAGGGCTGTCTCACCATTCCCAGAAGTCCGTTTAGGGAAAGGAGATAGAAATCCTGGAGGTCGCTGATGAGCTCTCTGATCTTATGAGTTCCTATTCGCATCGTGATACAATGATTTGAAACGCCTTCATCAAAGGAGTGAGGGGGGGAGAAACTTTTGCTCCCTTACCGGAGGGTTTCTCCCGGTTTCAGCACGATCACTCTGGCCTGGGGTACCTCCTTCATCAATCTTAAAAACTCTTCGACAGTCCCTGTCAGCATCGGAAAAGTTCCATAATGCATGGGGATCACATACTTCGATCCAAGAAGTTTTGCCGCATGGGTAGCCTCCCTCGGATCCATGGTAAAATGGCCTCCGATGGGGAGAAGGGAGATCTCGGGTTTGTAAATCTCTCCAATGATCTTCATATCTCCGAAGACCCCGGTATCCCCTGCGTGATAGAGGGTGAAACCATTTTCAAATCGAACAACAAAACCTGCAGGGTCTCCGGTGTAGATATCCTGGCCCCCTTCAGTGACACTCGAGCTGTGGAGGGCATGAACCATGGTGATTGAAATATCCTGAGTCGTATAGGTTCCTCCTTTGTTCATGCCCGTAACATTCTTTGCCCCCTTTCTGGTCAGGTATTTCCCCAATTCCGGCATCACCACAATCTTTGCATTCGTCCTCTCAGCGATCGCAAGAGTATCTCCCACGTGGTCCCCATGCCCATGGGTGACGAGGATGAGGTCCGCTTTCTCCACGGCCCTCATCTCGGGTGGGGTTTTCGGATTCCTGCTCAAAAAGGGGTCGATATAGATGATCAATCCTTTAGGCGAGATGAATTGAAAGGCAGAATGACCCAGATAGGTGATCTTCACACCTTTTCCGATCTCCTCTGCAAAAAGGGAAAGGGAAGAGAGAAGAAGAAAAAACGGGAGAACAAGGAAAAGAGATTTCATCGTCTTCATCGCAGCCATCTCATTAATTAAATAGACGGATTTTATCAATTCAGCATTTTAAAAAAATATAACAATACTTGAATCTACCAGATTTGACCCTTTTTGAAAAGTCATTTTTCCTCTGCTTTTCCGATCCAGTCTCTGGTCTTCCAGAAAAGAGAGGAGAGATCGCAGAGTCTTCTCCCCCAGAAAGGAGATGATGACTTCCTCGCATTGGGATGGATGAAACAGAAATGGCGGCATTTTATTTTTTGCAATCTCTCTTCAAAACCCATCGCATCCCTTACCCCGGGAAAGTAATCGGGGATCCAGTACCCCAGAGATGAAAAGGCACTCTCCTCACCTGAATGATAATGATAAAAATCCATGAAATTCTTAAGTGAGGTTTTAATCCCGAAGGCCTCAGGATCGAGATGCCATGGAGAACCGGGTTCCATCTCAATGGTAAACGTTCGGATCCCCCTGACATTGGGATAATGGCTCCGGATATTCTTCTGGAGCTGAATCGTCTGGCGGAGGTCCTCTTCCCTTTCAAAAGGAACTCCGATCGTAAAGAAGAGATCACAGAAGACCCCATAATTTTTTAATTGTTCAAGACAGCGGATGAGGTCTTCATTCGTATAATGGTTTCCCTTGTGAAACCTTCTCAACCGGTCAGGGGCCACATCCGGAGAAAGGGCGATGAGGGATTTAGGACCGGGAAAGGTTTCCTTAAAGGAACGGATAAAATCGTTCGTGGGCAATCCAAAGGATTCGAAGAAGCATTCCATCTGAATCCTCTCCTCACGAATCCGGGAGAACAGGTTTAAGAAGTAATCCGGCCTCCTGGGGTAGGGATCGAAACAGATATGGAAAGTCTCGTATCCGTAGGAGAGGGCTTCTCGGACCGACCGGAGGACCTCTTTGATCCCTCTGAAGGTCACCTCTTTCCTGCCGGTAATGGTCTGCTGGGAAGGGATATTGCCGCTACACCAGGTACATTGAACAGGACAGCCCCTGCCCACGGGAAGATGGAAGATAGGTGACTTGAGGGAATACATCCAGAAGTTCTTCTCTTTTGAGACCCTCTTCACATAGAAGGGTTGTCCGATGTAACGGATATAGGTGGAATGGTTTTTGAGCAGGGGAAAGTTGGTGAATGAGAGACGATTCAAATCCTCTTCGGAAGCCACATAAGAAAGGGGATTCACCAGAACCCTTCCCTTTCTTCTCCAGGTAAGATTGGGGATGGAGAAAAGGTCCCCCCTGCCCTCTATGAGGGCACGAACCAGTTCCAAAATGGGAGTTTCTGCTTCTCCCCTGATGACTCCATCGACCACATCAAAATTCCTCAAGATCTCCTCATGGAAGAAACTCGCGGTGAACCCTCCCAGCAGAAGATAGAGGGAGGGAAACGCCTCCTTCACCTTCCTGGCCACCTCTAATACATCATAACTCTGATGGTGCCAGTGGAGGTCAAGGGCGACGATCTTCGGGTTCTTCTCTTTAAGATAGTCGAGAATGGAAAAGTGATGATCCTCAATCCATTCGACTCCCAGATGGACTACCTCGGTGGAGATTTGATGCCGCGAGAGAAGGTCGGCCAATCCAAGAAGTCCCATGGGCAGGAAATTGATCCAGATGAATTGATCGATGGGCCGATAGTAATTTTTTAATTTGGGGACATGAAGGAAGAGGCAGTCAAGAGGTGCCATCGACCGAATTGTAAAATGCCGGATGGAGGGATTTCAACCCCATCGTCCATCATCTGTCTTTTGTCGTCCATCGTCCTTCATTTACGGTTTCTTTAGTTTCTGAAGGATTCCTCTCGCAGCAAATAGGCCGGAAAGGCTGGCGCCGACAATGCCATGAGAGGGCCGGGTGTAGTGGCCGGCCTGAAAGAGACCGGTAACGGGAGTTCGATAAGAAGGTCTTAAGTTTCCGATCTGTTTGGATGTGGAGGCAAGGCCATACATCGCCCCCCATTGATTTCCTGTAGTTCGCTCGAGCGTTAAGGGGGTGGCGGCTTCAGCATGGAGAAGATGGTCTCTCAACCCCGGGATTAACTTTGACTCCAGATGCTGGATGATCCTCTGCGTAAACTCCTCTTTGACCTCGAGATACCTCTCCGGGCCCTCCTTTCCCCACTTTCCCTGATAATGATAGGGAGCGACGACGAGGACTTTTATCAGGTGTTGATCCGGTGGAGCCAGCGAAGGGTCTAAAAGGGTGGGAACCGAAATCATCATCGTTGGACTCGCCGGGATCTCCCCTCTCTGAAACATTCGATATTCTTCTTCTAAGTCCGAAAGGGTACGATAATAAGTAAAATAGGGAAGGCCTGCTTCTTTCAGATTTAAGTCCGTTCCGATATAGAGGATGAAACAGGAAAGGGAATATTCAAGCCGTCTGATTCGGCTGAACAGCGGTTTTCGGAATTCGTCCGGAAGCATCCTCAACATGAGATTCGGGTTCACATTGGAGAGGACCAGGGAAGCCTGGAACTGGCGTTCATCCTTCGTCAGGATTCCATCCACCCTTCCTCCCTTTGTCAGAATCTTATCCGCCTCTGTATGCAAAAGAATCTCCCCGCCAGAACAAAGAAGGGAATCGGCCATGGCCTTTGAAACCTTTCCCATCCCTCCCTTCGGATAGAAGACGCCTCCCATCAAGGCTTTGCTGATCAGAATCGCAGCGAAGAGAAAGGAGAGCCTCGAAGGCGGATCGGTCACCGGAAGGCTATGGAGGGCCATCTTGATCTCCCCTCCCCGAAAGAGGCGATCCAGAATGGCCTGATGACTCGCCCGACGGAAACGGATGAGATTTTTGAAATAGAAAGGGAAGAGAATCTTTTTGGCCGGGGTCATCTCGGAGTAGGACTTCACTTCATTTCCAATTCTCTGGATCAAAGAGAGGTAGGTCCTCAATCCCTTCTCTTCTTCGGGGAAAAGACTCATGAGCCTGTCCGCATAGGCATGAAACCCACCCTGTTGAAGAGTGATTTTAAATCCGGGATAGATGTTCTCGATCCGGTGAATGGGGATGAACTCGGTGGCTTCATGGGCATCCACCTCTTTCAGAACCTGATAAAACTCCCCTCCTTCCTGGCATCCGCCAAGAAAGGCACCCGTCGCATCGAAGGTATACCCATCCCTCCTGAAAGAGACGACATAGCCTCCTGCCTGCTTCTCCTTCTCGAGGAGGAGAACCCTCAACCCCTTTCGGGCAAGGAGGGAACCTGCGGTTAATCCCCCCATCCCTGAGCCGATGATGATCACATCGTATTTCTTATCGCTCATCCGACTTCCTCTTCCACAGGAGGAGAACCGAGGGCAGGAGAGAGAGGGAGGCGATCAGGCAGAATCCCATTCCCAAGATCGTCACCCACCCCATCGTGGAGAGGGCCTGGTAGCGGGCCGTGACCAATGATCCAAACCCGAGCATGGTGGTGGTACTGCACATGGCCATCGCCCTTCCCGTGGTGCGGAGGGCACGGATTGGATCTTTCCCTCCCGCTTCCAGATACCGGTGCATCAGATGGATGCTGTTATCAATACCCATTCCGATGATCATGGGGAGGATGACCGCATTGACAAAATTAATCCGGATCCCCAGAAGAACCATTGCCCCGATCATCCAGAGAAGCCCTGTGGCTAAAGGCAGGAGGGTCAGAAAGGTAATCCCCCACTGCCTGAAATGGGAAAAAACCAATAAAAGGATAAGTATAAAAGCGATCGGGGTGAGAAGGAAAAGGTCTTCCCTTACAATCCTCAGGATCTCCGACTCCACCTTTTCAGGGCCGGTCAATGAAATACCCGGAAGTTCTCTTTCCAACGAATCAAGGGATATCCTTCCTTTTTGATAATAAATCGGAGAGATGATTTTAAAAGCCTCTCCTTTTTTGACGAGAAGAGCTTCGATTCCCCTCTTCAGGGGCCCTCTGTCAAGAAGATCGAGAAGGACGTCAGGAGGAAAGATCTTCTCCTGGCCCAACCTCATCTCCTCGATGACCTGGAGGATGGGGCGAAACTCATTGACCTCAAATCCATTCTCATTCAATGCCCGGGTCAAATGATTCTTCACCTTTTCGAGATCGATGGCCTTCCGGATGGCCTGGACGACCCTCCTCTGTTTTTCCGGTGACGGGACAACCTGTGAAATGGAAGCAAAGGCTTCGATCTTCCCATTCTGTCTGTATCCTTCCAGAAGTCCGACCACCCTTTCCTCCTTTGAAATAAGCAGGGAGAGGTCTCTCCCCTCATGGATGGCCGAAGCCTCCATCCTTCTTCCGCCAAAGGCTTTTGCCATCCGTTCTAAGACCTCAAGGGATTTGATCTCCTTTGGCCTCAGATTTCTGAAGTCCCTTTCCATTTCAATGTGGAGGGCAAAGAAGGCAAAGAAGAGGGTCAGGGCGATCAATATCGAGATCGCTCTGAAGGGATGCCTCCCCAAAAAAGAGGAGAGACGGTTGAATTGGAAAGTGGGGAGGGAGGGATAGGAATAGGGTTTCTTTCTCTGATCAATCCAGATGAGAAAGGAAGGGAGGACAAAATAGATGCAGAGGAGTGCGCAGAGCAGACCGGTGGAGACGAGAAAGGCCAGTTCCATGATCCCGCGAACTCGTGAGAAATAGAGGACCACAAAGGCAACAATCGTGGTAAAGGCCCCTGTCCAGATCCCTTCTCCGGTCTCCGTCAGGGTCGTTTCAATGGCAGGGGCGAGGTCCGCCCCCGATGACCTTTCCTGCTGATATCGGTCGTAGAGATGGATTGCAAAGTCAATTCCCAAACCCACCAGGATTGCGGCAAAGGCACTGGTCATGATGTTCAGCCTGCCCAGAGTGAGGGAGGCAATCCCCATGGTCAGCTGAATCCCTCCGAAAAGCGGGATCCCGACAAAGAGAAGGGTAACCCACCTCCGGTAGGCATAGAAGAAGAGGAGCAGGACAAGGACCAAGGAAGAGATAAAAGAACTCTGCATATCGAACCGCAGGGTCTTTGCCTCTGAGGTGGCAATGGGATGGGCTCCCGTAAAAGAAACCTTAATCTTTTTTTCTCCCCTGGAGGAAACAAACCGATCCAATGCCTCCATCAAAGCGTTCGAGAAGGAAAGGTTGGTTGCAGGCCGGGCAGGTTCGGTGATGATGAGAAGGGTATTTTTATCCTTCGAAAGAAAGAGATTGCTCGATTCATCAAACTCCATCCCCTTCATTCCCGCTCTCCACTTCCCCATGAAGTGCCACCGCATCTCAAAAGGATCGAGCCTGACAAGGTCCTTCATCCCAAAGGAGGCCTGACTGACCAGAATCCTTCTGTTCTTCCGGATCTGTCTGGCTATCTCCTCCTCACTCCACTTTTCCTTCAGGAGGGGCATGTCTTTCTCTTCAAGAAAGAGATAGGGGTGCGTAAGAAAGAGGGCGAGTGCGGGCCTCGCCCCTTCTAAATCCTCTGCCTCTATCCTCTGATACCGGAGGCTACGAAAGGCTCTCTTTCCATCAACCTCCAGTCTCTTTAAATCTTCGGCGATCTCCTTTCCCGAATCGAGGAAGGATTGGAGATCCGTTCCCTCTTCCCTTTCGAGGAGAACAAAGAGCAGATCAAAAGTCTTTGCCTCTTTCAGGTTTTCCATGTAGACCTTGATAGGTCCTTTTTCGGCGGGAAAGAGTTTGAGGAAGTCCGGATCGAACCGGAGCCTTCCCGTAAGAAGAAAAGCAATGCTAAAAAGGAGGAGGGAGATCAGGAGCACCTTCCGGTAATGGCGGAGACAGAGATGGGCAATCCCTATGAGGATTTGCTTCCGTATCATGAAGTTGAATTATAACAGATTTCCCTTTCTCTTCCAGGCATTTCGAAACCCCACATTCATTGGCCCAAAGATCTGAAGGGATCGATGAATCTTAAAAAGCCTCCGGAGCATGGACCCCCAAGAAAGGAAAGAGGAGTTGAGCCACTCAAAACCCTCCTGAAGCTTCTCCGGGCTCATTCCTCTCGGGACAAAGGTAACATGTTCCATGTCATAAAGATCCCATTGATTGGTCAGAATCCGTCCTTCCCTCCTGAGCCTTTCTCGAAGAGAGGTTCCTGGATAAGGAGTGAGAACCGGGAAGAGCCCGCCATCGACCCTGGTCCGATCGCAGAAATCCAAGATCTTTTTAAAGGTATCCGGAGTGTCGTGGTCATATCCTAAGATGAAGGAAGCGAGGATTCCGATTCCCTGGTCATGAAATCTCTTTACCGCTTCTTCAGGAGAAACTCCAATATTTGTTTTTTTCCCCATCAGGGAGAGGTTTTCATGAGTAAGGGACTCGAAGCCCACAAAGAAGGCCAGGCAACCGCTTCTCGAGGCCAGTCTTAGCAATTCTTCGTCATTGGCAAGGTCAAGAGGGGCATGGCTCGCCCACTTGAATTTTAAGAAGGCCATCTCCTGAAAAAGGGCCTTTGCATTGGGGCGGTTCCCAACGAGATTATCATCCACAAGAAAAAGAAAGACGCTCTCCTGTCTTAACCCTGCCAGCTCTTCCATCACAAGGGGAACAGGTCTGGTCCGGTAACTTCTCCCGAAAAAGGAGGAGACAGAACAAAATTCGCATCGGAAGGGACAACCGCGTGTCGTCTGAATCGTATTGGTGAAGAGGTAACCTTTTCCTTTAATCAGATCTCTTCTCGGTACTTTGATTTCAGAAAGTGAAACAGGAGCATCATCCTTATAGATTTTTTTTAACCTTAACCCCTGAAAATCTTTGATCACCTCTTTCCAGATCCGATCCGCTTCTCCGATAACGACTGCATCCGCATGGTTCAATGCCTCCTCTGGAAGATGAGAGACGTGAAAACCTCCGAGCACGACTTTCTTCCCCCTCTTCCTGAACTCATCGGCGATTTGATAGGCCCTTGGAGCCTGGGGGGTCATCACCGTAATCCCGACCAAATCCGCTTCCGTATCGAGATCAATCTTCTCAATATTTTCATCGAGGATGGAGACCTCCATATCGTCTGGGGTTGCTGAGGCCAGTGTGACGACGCTCAATGGAGGGAATTTAAATCGAATCTGCCCCCAGAGGTTTGATGAGGGCCAACCCGGAACAACAAAGAGGACCTTCATAATGAATGATTCCTTATCCCCCTCACCCTTCTAAAAGCGATTTGAGGCGTCTGAGAGCGATCTCTGTCAGTTCATCATGTTTTTTCTCACCACCTAAAAGAGACCATCCTATTTTATAGATCCATCGATTGATCCTGTAGACAAGGGTATGGGTGACAGCAGTACCGGAGTTCATCTTTTCCAAATCCCAGATCTCAATCCCGCCTTCGAAGACTCCGTTCAAAAACCGGGAAACGATTTGCCGGTTCCCCTCAAAATGGATCACCTCTGAATCCCATTCCGGTTGAATTCGAAACTGGAGCTTGAAATGAAGCCTCGTCCCCAGTTGAAATTCTCCCGGGGTCACTTTCTCCACGGAGATTTCTTCGAGAGGGGCCCATCGCTTGAACTGATTAAAATCGGTAAGGACATCATAGACCGCTTCCGGTTCCCTCTGAATCAGGGTTCGGTGCTGATTGAACTTCCCGCTATAGGTTTGGTCTCCGATCGTGCAGGAGATTTCTGGTTTATTAAACCATTTCATCATAACTTCCAATTATTATGAATTAAAAATCCTCCTTCCTGGGGGGTGGAAAACACAGATCTCGGTTCCCTACAGGATCCATCTCTCCTTCCAATAAGGGAAAAAGTTAAACCACTGTTCCGGATACTGGCTGATCACTTCCTCAAACCTCTTTGCCATCTCTTGAACACCTCTTTTCACAGTCTCTCTTTTATCCCCACCTGTTTCTATCGAAATCGGTTCGCCGATGATCCCCCAGTATTTCGTATTCTCTCTCAGGATGACGAAGGCCGGAATGATCATTGCACCTGTTTCTGATGCCAGTTGAACTGCTCCTGTTGGAAAAAGGGTCAATCGGCCGAAGAAATCAACCTCAATCCCCTGACCTTCATAGATTCGATCTGTGACCATGGCTACGATTTCATTTCTCCTCAATCGTCTGGCGATCTCAAGGATCGCAAAGTCTGGCTTCCCTTTGAGGTCAATGGTAATGGTGTGAATCCCCACCTTTTGACGAAGCTTTTCTTCATAGTGGGAAAGATATCGGCTCTCCTCCTTAAGGGTGAGGATGTTGATGGGATACCCCTTTGAAGCCAAAACATAGCCTCCCAATTCCCAGTTGCCCAGATGAGGAGTGACACAGATTACACCCTTCCCTATCGAAAGGGCCTTTTTCAAATTCTCCTCTCCCACTTCCCTCTCCACCCAATCTCCTTTGCTGGAGGAGTTCAGATGGCCCATCACCATATAGTCTAAGAGTTTATGGCAGTAGTTTTGAAAGCACTGTTTGGCCACCCGGGAAACTTCTTTTTCCGAATATCTCCCTCTCCCAATCACTCTGATATTCTCCTTCACATCTTCCCTGTATTTCTTGAGAAGCGCATAAATCAGAGAGTTCCCGAGAGAGGCAAAGAACCGGTGAAGAGATCTTGGGACCAAGGTTGAAAAGAGGTGAAAGAGAGTGATGAAGAAACTGACCTGCCTTCCGGTCAACGACGCCTCCTTCTCTCCAGAAGGTCGATGAAGGCTTCAAGACGGGTCTCCATGCCACCGGTCGCAGTATGTTCATCAATGATCAGGGTGAGGATCGGAATATCTAAATCCTTCTGAACCTTCGTGAGGATGGTCTGAGCCACAAGTTCGGGCATACAGGTAAAAGGAAAGATGTGGATCACCCCATCCATCCCATTCTTTGCAAAAAGGACCGTCTTCCCTACGGATTCAGTGCTTTCTCCACCTGAATGGAAACGGAGGTAGGGTCGTGCATACCTTGAGGAAAGTTTATGCTGATTTCTCGAAAAAGGGTTGAAACGGAATCGGTCATTCAGATAGTCACTCAACCAGACCGATTTAAAAACTTCAATTCCCCTCTGCGCCAGCCGCAGATCAATCTCCATATTGGCCGAAGGTTCCAGGACGGTGAACAGCTCTCCCACGATCGCCACCCGTAGCGGCTCCGGTCCGTTTTTCCTCTCCATCTTTATGAACCAGCGGGAGATAACGGAGGCGGACTTAAGAAGTTGAGGGATGGTAAGGCTATTCTCAATGAGCTCCACTGACTTTTTAAAGATCCGGTCCGCCTCCCCTTCGATTCCCTCACGGGGCTTGGTGTGAAAATATTTCTTCAATGCCCAATCGAGAAAAGAAAGCCTTACCAGAACGAGGAAGAAGAGTTTATAAAGCCCTGCCCTCGATCTCAAACCGGAAATCCTCTGCATCATATCGAGCATATCGGAGAGGACATCGGGATTCTTTGCGCTCCCCATCGTAAATTGATACCCCAGATCCCTCAAGATCTGTTCCTGAATGACGTCGAAATATCCGAAACGGCAGGGGCCCCATCCCCCCGGCATAAAGATGGTATCCGCACCCAATTCAAGGGCTTCGATCATATTTCCCAGTGTCATCTTAAATGGAAGGCAGGCAAATTCAGGAGAATATTTTGTCCCCAGATCAAAGGTCTTCTTCGTCGGTTTGGGCGGAAGGACCATCTCCACTCCTGCGCCCCGAAGAACCGGATGATAGGCTTGATGAAGCATCCCTAAGTAAGGAACCGTAAGTTTCATCTGCGATTTTTCCCTCGGCTGATCATCTCGAGAAAGGCCTCTATTCTTGTGGAGAAGCCAGCTTGGGAAAGGTGTTCGTCAAAAATCAAGGGGAGAATAGGGATTTTTTCTTTGATCATATTCTGGGTCATCTCAAAGTTGAAAGAGTCCTGACCGCATCCAAAGGAGGAAAGGTTGATCATCCCTTTGACCGCACCGCTCTGAGTGAGATGGATGGCCGAACCCACCAACTCTTTCCCAAAAGACCAGTAGATGCTCTTCCTGAGTTCTTCAACTCCCTTCTCAATCTCCTGATCGCTCAGGAATTCAGTCATGAGGACCTGATATCCTTTCTCTTCCACCGGTTCGACTACCGACTTCCTGAGAAAGGGATCATAGACATAATAGGGCCTCCCGATCATTCCCAACCTGACACGTCCATCGTCTTTCGCCTTCTCTTCAATCTCCGCAGATCGACTTCTTTCGATGGCCTCTTCAAATGAGAATCCCTTTCGAAGCAGGCATCGAAAGCGGTTCTGTCTTTCCACTCCAGCGATATAAGCCCTCTCCACCTTCCTTTTATCCTTCAAAAAAATCCTCCCCACTCTTAAATAGAAAAGCTTTTCCGCCTCCAATCCTTGAGCCTTACAATGAATCGGGTCATCGATGAGCGGAGGAAGGGAGTCCACGTTGCAGAGGACCATATCCGGAAGGCCAATGAGTTTGGGACACATATAGGCATCCGGTTCGATGCTGATATACCGTGGGATGAAGAGAAAATCGACTTCCTTCTTGAGAGACTCAAGATGTCCGAAAAAGATCTTTACGGGAAGGCAGAGATCCCCGGGAAGGAGTTTCGAACCCTGCCTGATCGTCTCCTCTGTGGTGGGTGGGGAAAGGACCACTTCAACCCCAAGGGATTCAAAGAAGGATTCCCAGAGGGGGAAATAACGGTAAAAGAGAAGCCCCCTGGGTATCCCGACCTTCGTCATTTCGTCCTCCGGCTGGCAATTTTCCGTTCCATTGTCTCAAGAAATGCATCGACTCGAGTGAAGACCCCTGTCGAGCCGGTATGCTCATCAATCATCAGATGGAGGTAGAGTTTATCTCCACCTTCCTTCACCTTATGTCTGACCAAAGGTTCAATCATGGAATCGATCCCGCAAGAGAAACAGGTAAGATAGATTAATCCATCCACCCGCTTCGACTGGAGATAGTGAAGACTTGCTCCCAAGATCTCTCTCCCTGAGGTCCAGTAGATATCCTTTCCCAATTCTCTAATCTTTGAATCAATCTCTTCCTCTGAGACCATCTCCGGTGTATAGATGGATGTTTCAGCTTCTTTAAGAATCCTCAAGAGATCGAAGTTAAAAAAGGGATCATAGAGACAGTAGGAATGACCGACCACGGCAACTCTTCCCTTTGAGTCCTCCCGATCGACTTTTTTAAAAAGACCGGCAACTCCCTCACCTTCCCCCATCTTTTTCCTGAAGACCTGGAGGGCCTCTTCCCCTTTTCGATAAGCCTCTTTAATCTCCTTTGAATTCCTCTTCAAAGATGAACCCATTTCAGTGAGAGATCGTAGAAGGCCGGCATTCCGATATCGCTCATCCACATAGGGATTCAATAGGGGGGGTAGAGCAGGAAGAGAATATTTGAGCATCTCCGGCAGCCCGGCCAATCTCGGACAGAAACAGGTTCTTGCGTCGAGGCTGATGAGGCGCGGGATGAAGAGATAATCCACCTGGTCTTTGATATTGATCGTATGGGCAAAGGCCATCTTCATCGGGATACAGGTATCCTCATCTGCAAATTTAAAACCTTCCTCGATGAGGCCCCTGTGAGTTGGCTTTGAGACCACGACTTCGAACCCAAGTGTTCTCAGGAAGGTTTCCCAGAATGGGGAATACCGATAATATAATAAGGCACGGGGAATCCCAACTCGAACCGTCATCTGTCTCTATTTCTCCCCCTTCGCTTATACAGAAGATCAATAAAAGCGCTCAGTCGCGTCTCGATCAGGGTTTCGGAGAGGTTCTCGCTTAAGGAGAGAGTAAGGATCGGGATATCATATTCTTCGCTCACCCTCACCAGAATATTTTTAGCCACTGCCTCCAGCATGCATCCGAAGGGATGGAGCTGGATGACACCTTCACAACCTTCCCTCTTAAAAAGGACCGGGTAGCCTATCGAGGCATTACATTCCCCTCCGAGATTATGTTGCAGGTAGGGTCTCGATGCCCTGATCGCCTTTCGTTTCGATTTCGGGTTGAACAGGTCGAGATGCAGGGCATAGGCGATCTGTGAGGTGAACCACATGGTCCGGGTTACCTCCGCCCCCATCTCCCCAAGCCTTCGCACGATATCCTGATTGGCATGAGGATTGATGACCATGTAACCCTCTCCGGTGATCAGCACCTTCACAGGATTTCTAAAACTGTCCTTTTCGATGCCATGAAACTTTTTCAGACATGCCTGATGGGCAGAATCAAGTTCCTTATCATCCATGGCCTCATCGACCCGTCTGAGACAATCGGTTTGAACCCGTGTCGTCTCTCCCCTTCTCACTTCCAAGGGCCTGATCCTGTGAGCCATCCGCTCAATCTCCTCACAAAGCCTCACCTTCTTCCAACTGAATCGAATGGCTTGAAGGCTTTGCCAGAAAGAGATGCCTTTCTTCTTTCTCTCTCTGTTGAACCGTCGGAGGTAATCATTCCAAAGGCGCGTATCGTCCATCACAATCCAATCGAACCGATATCCGAGGTCCTTCAGTATCTGCTGGATGACCACATCGTACATCCCGACCCGGCAGGGACCATGGTCCGTGATCATGGCAATCGTATCCGCACCTGCCTCGAGGGCTTCGATGAAGTTTCCGAGGATGAATTTGAATGGAAGGCAGGTCGATTCAGGAGAGTATTTGTTCCCCAGGAGGAGAGTCCGTGAGCTCGTCTTGGGAGGAAAGACGAAATCCGGGCCAACCTTTCTCGACATCGCCCTGAGGAAGATATCCATGTGCCCGAGATGGGGAACAGTCAGTTTCATGTCTCAACGGGATCCTCCACTCTTATCTTTATGTCTTATTCAATCTCAAATCTGAAATCCGCAATCTAAAATTTCCTTGCCTGGCTTTCCCATTTCCCGCACCGATCCCCCCAGTAGGATATTGGTTTTCCATCCATGATGAATTCAACCACTTCACAGGTATTTTCACATTCCTTGCAGTTGATGTTTCGAGTCCAGCAGTTCAGGTCCATAATTCCGAAACCTCTGAATTGTGATGGGCCTGATCCATCCATTCTCTCCTTGGCTAAAATGGCTGAGCCAATGGCTCCCATCACGGAATAATATTGGGGGACATGGATCTCCATTCCCAGTTCCCTTTCAAGGGCCTTCCGAATTCCCGGATTGGCCGCCACTCCTCCCTGGAAGAGAATGGGTTTTTGAATATCCTTCCCTTTGGCCACATTATTAAGATAATTACGGACGAGAGCTTCACAAAGGCCTGCGATGACGTCATTCAAATGACAGCCCATCTGCTGCTTGTGGATCATGTCCGATTCCGCAAAGACCGTGCATCGGCCTGCAATCCTCACTGCGGATTCGGACAGAAGGGCACGGTCTCCGAAGGCTTCGATGGGAATGCCCAGCCGCAAGGCCTGTTGATCCAGAAAAGAACCTGTTCCAGCCGCACAGACTGTATTCATTCCAAAGTCGATGACAAGACCGTCTCTGATAAGGATGATCTTCGAATCCTGCCCCCCGATCTCAATGACCGTCCGCACATCAGGAAAAAATTGGATGGCCGCCATGGCATGGGCAGTGATCTCATTCTTAACCACGTCAGCACCGACCAGAAGACCCGTCAATCTCCTTGCACTCCCGGTCGTTCCCACGCCTCGAATCTCGACGTCTTTTGAAAGGCAGGATGAGATCTCTTTCAACCCCCTCTGCACCGCCTGGATGGGTTGACCATGGGTGAGAAGATATTGATCACAGATGACCTGTCCACTCTCATCGATAACGGCCAGATTGGTGCTGACCGAGCCCACATCAATGCCGAGATACCCCTTCATTGCACCTATTCTTCTCCTCTGGTGATCTCTCCAGCTTGAATCCTCTTTGTGCACTTTTCCCGGGATATCCCTTCCCAGGCCCGATCGGCAATGGCTCCATATTCCTGTGCATACTGATCAATCGATTCGGAGAGATTATTGAAGAAGATCTCTGCACCCGGATGAGTGAAGTAGACCCCGGGCAAAGTCGCCATCTTCCGGCCGACTTCGGGCTGATCAACAAGCATGCAGGGTCTTAAGAGGTTATGATGGTAGGGCTGTTGTGAACGAATTGCTCTGAAAAAGGGTGAATCGAGGACTTCGAGCAAAGATTTCCCTTTGATGTTGTCAGAGGCGAAATGGCAGAAAACGCACGGCTCTACATCGCCTTGAGCATTGATATGAAAGTACATCTTTCCTCCAGCCATGCAGCCATTGGTTAACCTTCCATCATTCCAGAAATCAACAAAGAGAACGGGTTTAGTTCCACGGAAGCGAATAAGCGCCTGCCTCAACCGGTCTCTCTGCTGAGGAGTGGGCATCCACTGGATATCCGGATTTCTGCCAACCGGAAGGCACATGAAGTACCAGATGAGAATGACCCCCTGATCGATTAAAAAGTCGATAAATTCGTCGCCTGCAACGAGATCGGCATTCCCCCTGGTCTGGGTAAGGGAGCAGGCGAAGAGGACCTTTGCTTCTCGAAGCAGAGCCATCCCCCTCATCACCTTTTGGAAGTGGCCCGGACCCCGCCTCTGATCTGTCTCTCTTTCAAAGCCTTCCAGGCTGATGGCTGGAGAGACATTTCCTAAAGGGGCTATCCGCTCCACCGTTGCTTCATCCAAGTACCCTCCATGGGTGAAGACTTGAAATAATATCTGGGGGTGTCTTCCATAGATATCCAGAAGGTCTTTTCGAAGAAAGGGCTCCCCTCCGAGAACGATCACCAAGTGGATTCCCATCTCCTCGGCCTCATTGAGGATGCGGTGAATCTCCTCTGCTCTCAGCTCTCCCTCTCTCGGATAGTTTCCCGCATAACAGCCGTAGCAGTGGAGGTCACACCGCATCGTGGGGCTGATGAGCATCGCCCGGGGCGGGTAATACCCTGTTCTCAGTGAAAAATCCTTCCTCCGGTTCGTCCCCTCTAAGAATTGATCTATCAGAAAGTGGACGAGCATCTCGCGCTGTTTCGGATTGGCTTCTTTGATGATACGATGGGCAATCTCAAGGGAAGGATGATCCTCCTGAAAGAGGCCACGAATCCATCGGATTTTTTCACGATAGGTATCCTTCTGAGGAATCTTTTCAGCAAGGTGAGTTAAACGGACGAGGTTTGCCTTGGAGCTATTGGAAAAAAGGGAGAGGGCAAGGGTCAAAAACTTGATAAGGGAAATTCTCTTCAATTGGGATGAAGTGTTCATTATTCCCTCTGTAAAGGACTGGAGAAAGATTAACTTAAAAAGGGATGGTTTGCAAATCTCCTAATCTACCAGCTTCCGCCACCACCTCCTCCGAAGCCGCCTCCTGAAAAACCCCCGCCTCCAAAACCTCCGCCACCCCCTCCGCTGGACCTGGGTGCCGAGAACATGGCAGAACCAAGGTCTGAAGTGACCGAGTTGAGTGCATGAGTGAAAGCGTAAGGGGTGAAGGTCCTGATCCCTCCGGGGGACACATACCAGTCAGGTGGCTCCTGATAGATTCCTTCAAACGCCTTCGCCCAGTTATCCGCCACATCCAGGGCGATCGCATAAGGTAAGAATTTAGAGAAGAGATCCTTATCTCCCATCCGCTCGAGCCTATCCTTCTCCGCACGGTTCATGAATTCCTGGAAGCCTAAAATATCCATATAGGCAGAGGCCCCTGCCCTTGTTTTGGCAGGCATATATCTTCCAAAGAGAAGGATGGGGAGACCGGTCAACCCGCTTGCGATAAAGCCTTTTCCCATGGAATAGGGAAAGAGGAAGGCGAGGACAAAACCGCCAAACACCATGCTGATGATCCCTGCCAGGACATACATATTCCTTACCTTTTCGGGGTTCATGAGAAAATATTTCTTTCTGACCAGCTCTTCGTAAAGGGTCTTTTTCAGTAGGCCCAGGTTCTTATAAAACTTATTTCTTAAACTGGAGATAGATAAACGCGCCGGAGAAAAGGAGAAGAGGCTCTTCATCAGTTCCGTCTCGAAGGGGCTGAGGGCTTCATCAGGTTCTTTCACCTTCTTGAGATCGTAATCCGTTTTATCCAGAACCCATCCTTCCTTTTTCGTCTCTTCGATCTGAATATATCCTTTCACGGCTAAACCAATAATCGTCGAGGTCATATCCCTCGGATCGAGTTTCTCATCGACAAGCGTTCCAACCTCTGCGGGAATGAGAGCCGTCTTCCCGAACCTGGGGGGCTCATACATGACGGCAATCGATTCACGGACTCTCGGGTCCCTTCCCTTCCGATACCATCGATTGGCCATGTAAAGGAATGAAAGGATGGGCAATAAAAAAACCCAGTTTTCTCTGAGGTTAATAACCCACAAAAATTTCTTCCAGGGGGGCGGAGGGATGATCAGCCCTTTATCCCATCCAAAGACAAGGGTCAACCCCTCCCCCATCTTGAGGCCTCTCTTGGTAAAAAATTTTCCGCTCTCTTCATCGGTCTCATAACCGCATTCTTCTTTCGAACCCAATCCTCCCTCAAAACCTGTGGCCACTAAATTCTTACTCTTATTCTTTGTCGTCAAAGACACCGTTGCCGTGGCTTCCTGGATCGGAGCCCTCCAGTAATTCCCCGTCACATTCCAGTAGAGTTCGTCATGATCGTTGAAAAAGAGAATCACATTCTCGACTCTATAGGTGATCACATAGGTCTGGGCCCCCTTCACAGATCGTTTGGGATCGCCAATCCTGACATGAATCATCGGGCCTGTCTTCTTCACCTGGTATTTCAAAGCCTTTCCCGAGTCATCGGTCACAGATAAAATCCTTGTCGGGGTGGTCACCACTTCCCCCAACTCATCCCTGTATCGGAAGGGAATCTCCCGATAAATTCCATGTCTTGACTGATGGAAATCCACCTGGATCGTCTCCCTGACAAGAATCGACGAATCCTCCTGGATCAGGATATCCGAGTGGAACCTGTTGATGGT
>CAZXMB010000012.1:2090-27662 GCA_964641715.1 uncultured Syntrophaceae bacterium | reverse complement strand
AGGCAGGCAAATGCCAAATGATCTTTTTGGGCATTTGGATTTTGGATTTCATTTGACCTTTGAACTTTGAAATTTAACATTTTAACTTATTCACGATTCGATGCTTATCCGAATAGCATCCCCTCTCTTCACCTTCAATACCTTTTGGGCGTTCCCCTTATGAACAGATATCTCCAAATGCCCTCCGCTTCCGAACAGTGCGATGGTCTCCTGTTTCCCCCCTTCCCAGTACCCTCTTTTAATGTCTGAAATTACTTCATCTCCTACCCTTATCACAAACGGCTGCCCTTTGATAAAGCTTCTGAACCTCGCCTGTTCAATATTGCTGATGAGGTTTCCAAAGCGATCGATGAATATGATTTCTCCAGAAAGCTTCTGTCTCTTGACCTTCGGTTCCCTGAATTTAAGCTTCCTCCAGTGATCCAGCTTCTCTCCGAAGGCTCCGGGCCTCATCCCCAGGGAGAGATGAGCCGCTACAGGAGCAAAGATGTCCCGTCCATGGAAGGTGGAGCTGATATCAGGAAGAAAATATTTTTTATTCGTGAGCCCGATCACCTGCTTCACTCTATCCCTCTTTGCGACCAGGGTGAAGAGTCCATTGTCAGGACCCACAAAGAAATAATTTTTTGTTTCAAGAAGAACGGGCCTCCTTTTTCCCCCCACGCCCGGATCAACGACCGCGAGATGGATTGTCCCTTTTGGAAAATAAGAAAAGGTATTGGCTAAAAGGACGGTCCCCTCCATAATATCCTGCGGATGGACCTCGTGGGTGATGTCAATCAAGGTGCAACCGGGATTGATACCTAAAATGACCCCTTTCATAGAGGCCACATAATGGTCTTTTGTTCCAAAATCAGTGAGCAGGGTGATGATTGGCTTTCTCATCAGGCTTACCGGAAGTTCCAAGTTGTAAACATTTTTTTAAGATTTTTATTGAAAGGCCTTCGAATAATCCCTTTTTCTGTAATGATGGCCTGAATCAAGGAATGAGGCGTCACATCGAAAGCCGGGTTTAATGCCCCTACCCCTTCTGGAGTGATTGAACTTCCTCGAAAATGGGTGACCTCCCTGATCTCTCTTTCTTCAATGGGAATATCCTTCCCGGAGGCTAATGTAAAATCGAATGTGGAAATGGGCGCTGCGACATAGAAGGGGATGTGATGATGGTTTGCGAGAACTGAAAGGGAATAAGTCCCGATTTTATTTGCCGTATCACCATTTCTTGTGATTCGGTCTGCACCGACAATCACAAGATCGATTTTCCCCTGTTTTATCAACCAGCCTGCCATATTGTCGGTCAGGACCGTGACCGGGATTTTTGACTTGCAGAGTTCCCAGGCGGTTAATCTTGCTCCTTGAAGCATGGGTCTGGTTTCATCCACATAGACATGGAATCTTTTTCCTTCTGCCCATGCCGCATAAATCACTCCCAGAGCGGTCCCATATCCGGCCGTGGCTAATGCCCCGGCATTGCAATGGGTGAGAATCCCCGAACCGGTCTGAATGAGATTCTTTCCCATTTCTCCGATCGCTCGATTCATTTCAATATCCTCTTTGTAAATTTTGAGGGCTTCCTTCTCCAATTCAATTCTCATCCTTTTTACATCAAGAGAAGTGTCACTTAGGACTCTCTCCATCCGGTGGATGGCCCAGAAGAGGTTAACTGCGGTGGGTCTGGCCTGCCCCATCACAGAGCAGACTTTTTCCATCTCCTTACGAAATATCTCCGGCTGATGAGTCCGTATCTTTTTGCCGGCCAGAGCAATTCCCATTCCTGCAGCCACACCAATGGCCGGAGCACCTCGAATGGCCATGGTCCGAATGGCCCGGACGACAGAATTGGCATTTCGGCAATCCTGATAGATCACTTCCAGGGGCAGCTTCCGTTGATCAAGAATCCTTACTCGATCCCTTTTCCATTGAATGGTTTTAAATTTCATAAGGCGTATCCGAAACCCGGGTGCTATGCTCCACTCTCAATGACGGTTGGGGTGGTTATTTTAACTTCTTCTTCAGCAATTCGTTGACCAGCTTTGGATTGGCCTTCCCTCTGGTCTGCTTCATCACCTCTCCTACAAAGAATCCGAAGATCTTCTCCTTGCCTTTTCGATAATCGTCCACCTGCCTGGGATTTGCCTCTATTGCTTTTTCAATGGCCCTGAGAATTTCAGTTTCATCCTGAATCTGAACCCAACCTTTATCCCGAACGATGTTCTCCGGACGCTCACCTGTTCGATACATCTCTTCAAAAACATCTTTGGCAATCTTACCGCTGATCGTTCCATCCTGAATCATGGACAGCATCCCTGTGAGATGTTTTGGAGTTACCGGGCACTGACCAATCTCCCTTTCATCTCGTTTTAACTCACGAAGGAGGTCTCCCATGATCCAGTTACTTACGGTTTTGGGATCCTGGAATAGAGAAACAGATTCTTCAAAATAGTTGGCCATGGCCCTGGTCGAGGTAAGGATCTCCGCATCATATTCAGGAATCTGATACTGACTGACGAACCTCTCCTTTTTCTTTTCCGGAAGCTCTGGGAGGCTCTTCCGTATCTCCTCAATCCACCCTCCATCAATTTTTAAAGGAACAAGATCCGGATCAGGGAAATAACGATAATCATGAGCCTCCTCTTTTCCCCTCATCGAAATCGTGATCCCCTGTTCGACATCCCAGAGCCTTGTCTCCTGAACCACTTTCTCTCCATCCTCCAACAACGCAATCTGGCGCTTGATCTCATACTCCAGTGCCTTCTCCACATGCCTGAAGGAATTCATGTTCTTCAATTCCGTTCTTGTCCCGAATTCACTCTGCCCTTTTGGCCGAACAGAAACATTGGCATCGCACCGAAAAGTCCCCTTCTCCATATCCCCCGTGCAGATCTCAAGATATTGGAGAATGGCCCGGAGTCTTCTCAAATATTCACCCGCCTCCTGCGGAGACCGGATGTCCGGCCCGCTGACGATCTCCACCAGGGGGACTCCGGTCCGGTTAAAATCGACATAACTGTAGGAAGCCTTCTCCGGTGTCTCTCCGTGTTTCAATTTCCCTGCATCCTCTTCCATATGGATTCGAATGATCTGGATTCTCTTCTTTCTTCCATCGACAGTGATTTCGATGAATCCCTCCTCGGCCAAAGGGTACTCGTACATGGAGATCTGATACCCTTTTGGAAGGTCAGGGTAAAAATAATTCTTCCGGGCAAAAAGGCTGAAGGGCGCAATCCGGCAGTTGGTCGCCAGTCCCAGCCGGATCGCAAACTCAACCGCCTTACGATTGACCACCGGAAGGGAACCGGGTTGTCCGGTACAGACCGGACAGGTCTGGGTGTTGGGTTCCTCCCCAAAGGAGGTGGAACAACCGCAGAAAATCTTTGATCGGGTCAGGAGTTGAGCATGGACTTCCAAGCCAATCACAGGTTCGTATTCCACAGGGGGCTCCTTTCATGAAATTTTATTAAAATTATAATAAAGGCCGCCCCTTGTCAAATATCTGAATTGACAAATAGAAAAGATTCCTTTACCTTAACGCTGATGTTTAAAAATATTTCAACCCCGCCTTCATTCTCCCTGCTAAAAAAAGGGGGCTTCTATCTCCTCCTTCATGAGGATTATAAGGAAACCTTTCTTCAGCAAGGGGTTGGGGATTTAAAAAACCTCCTCCATCAACACGATTCTAATACCCATTATTTTAGCGGAAGAACACCCCATCCCTCCATCCTCCTTCAAAATGGAAATAGAATGGTGATCCGGCAATATTCACACGGTGGATGGTTACGGGCCATCACCGGAAGTCTTTTCTTCTTCGGTGCGAGATCGTTCCGGGAACTCTCTTTAACCGAGGAGATTCGTTCCTGCGGCATCCCGACAATCGAACCCATCGCAGCTATTCACCGCACCCTCCTCTCGCCTTTTTATCAACCCTTTCTCCTCACCCTTGAAGTCCCGGGTGCCCTTAATCCGATACAATATCTTCAGAGGATGGGCCCCAGGCCTTCCCGCGAACACCTTCTCCATAAAAGGGAAATCATCCGGTCAGCCGGCCTTCTTCTCAGGAAGTTTCATCAGGCCGGTTTTTATCATGCCGACCTTCAGCTGAAAAATTTGCTGGTGGTTGGAGATCAGGTTCTGATTATTGACTTTGACCGATCTTACCGTAAAAAGACTCTCTCCGAAAGGGAAAAGATGAAAAACCTCCTCCGTCTAAATCGGTCCGTTGAAAAATGGAAGCGATCCGGTCTTCTGATCACAAGGACAGACCGCTGGCGTTTCCTTTTGGCCTATGCAGGGGGAAACCAGGAAATTTTAAAAGTAATGCAGAGAGTCCCCCGGACTTATTTCATAGGTCTCTTTTTCCATCGAATAGGCTGGGCGATTGAGGATAGAGTGAGGGGTTAGGATTTGGGGGTTCGGAGTTAAATTTTTATTTAAATGACTGCTTTTCCCCGGTCCCTGATATTATAAATTTAAAACTGATTAAAGAATTCCTGCAGGGGTTGGATAAGAAGGTTGACATGGAAGGAAAAGAAATGGTCTGCCCCCTGAATGAGGCTTAAGGATTTTGGCTCCTCAAGTCCCTGATACCACTCCTCTAAAAGGGAGGTCGGGCACCAGGGATCCCGGCTTCCTGCGATAAAGAGTTTCCTCTTTTTGCATCCTCTTAAATAACCAAAGTCAAACATTTTCAGGGGGGGCGAAATGGCCACCATCCCTTTGATTCGTTCGTCCCTAATGGCCACAGGAAGACCTGCCCAGGCTCCGAACGAATATCCCAGAAAAAGAAGAAGAAACGCAGAATCATTCAGCCGCGAGTGGAGAAAGCTTATGGCAGCCTCCACATCCTCTTTCTCCCCAATCCCTCCATTGTATGAACCGCCACTCTCTCCCACTCCCCTGAAGTTAAAACGAAGGGTGGAAAATCCCTCTTTTTGGGCAACTTCTGCACCGGTCCTGACAACGTGATGATGCATATTGCCGCCATAAAGAGGATGGGGATGGCAGAGGATCAGACCCCCTTTATGAGAGAGGGTCTCATGAATACTCAGGAGACCCTCCAGTTGGATTCCAGCAGATGGGATGAAAACCTTCTCTTCCTTCACCTTTCTAAGCTATATATTCTCTTCCCTTTCTTTTGGTCTCTTTTCCCAGGATTCAATCTGGGCATCCATCTTATCCCTCACCCATTCCAAGAGACTTCTTAAGATCTCTAAAAACCTGACTTCAAAACGGGTCACATCCTCCCCTTCGATTCGGTCATTGATGTCCTTTAACCAGCCCTCTACCTTTGCCCTTAACTGTCTGAGCACTTGAATATGATGGGGTTCGAGCTCATCCTTTTTGGTATCCTGAGCAAAGGCCATTCCAATGGAGAGTATCAAAATAATCAAAAAGAGCAACACGAATAAGGTCTTTCTCATAAGAATTTTTTAAAAAAGATGGCGGGCGATGCGGGAGTTGAACCCACGGCCTTTGGTTCCGGAGACCAACGCTCTATCCATCTGAGCTAATCGCCCTGATCCATCATTTCAAGAACTTATAATTTTCCTCTCTAAATCCTGAATCTGTTTATCCGGTGAAATAGTGTTCCAATCTTTATGAAAAAAATCCTTTCTCCAATAATTTTTAACAATTCCAGGAGCCCCTGTCAATTTTTTATTCATGAGGGGTCATGTCAAGGCACTAACCTACCTATCGCGTTTTGATTTTTATCCGCATCATTTCAAGTTTTTTTCTAAAGGAGAGGGACCTTAGTTTCTTTCTTTCCTTTATTCTCTCTTGATTAAATATGTTCCAAAATTCTTTGTAGTCTTTGATCCAGAGGAGTCTCTTCATCACAGAACCTCTCTATGATTGTTTTCAGCTTTTCCATATCTGCCCGTTCTAACAGGTCGGGAATCACCATCTTGTCCTTTAGCCGAAATGCCATGAGAAGTGAAACAATTAAATATTCCAAGGCGAGAACTTTGGTGGGGAGGCCTCCTACTTTAATTTTTTTTGCTCGTCTCACTGCCTCATTGATAAATGGATGTAATGAGCCAGGGAGGAAGTGAACAGGTATATCATCCATAATCACATGAGTGCCTCTAATTTTGAAACCTGACTTTTTGATATAGGTGCGAAGAACGTAAAAATCCTGATCTGATTTTGCAAATATAAAAATATCCACATCGAGAGTCTTCACGGGTTCAAGATAATAAGCCACAGCATGAGCACCACCAATGGCGTAGTCTTTAATCACCCCCGTCTTTATTAATCTATTTAACCTCCTGATGACTCTTTCTTCCATCATCCTCTTAAAAAAGAATATATAATAAATTTATTTTACCAAAATAAATGTTCAAGCTCAATGAAAAATATTGTTATCCTCATGGTGGTAAGATTGACAAAATGACAGGGTATGATAATCATCTGAAAAAGAGAAAAGGTGGGAATGAAAATGTCCAACCGATTCTATTTTGCTATGGAGCCAGAGTCTGTTTGAGACAGAAAGAGGATAACAGATGGGCCATTTGCTGGATCTTAACGCCGGGGATGGTTTCTAAAATAGACCGGAGGGATGAGTTCTGAGCCCAAATCCTTTCGCTTTTCACTCCGACCACCAAACTCATAACCCAATCATATGGGTTCCAGGACGATGGTGATTTTACCGTCGGGGAGTGTGAAAGGAGAGGCTTTCATCTTCATTCCTATCCTGATCTTTTTAATATCCACTTTAGGGATCCAGCCCATGATCGTCAATCCCTTCTCAACTCTGATCAGCCCGATCGGGCAGGGTTCGAATTGAACACTGGAAAAGGGCATCAGAGGCTGGCGAACGGCAAAATGCTCGGGGGGAACATGAATCCTCGTAAAGGTGACCAATTCCCCCTCCGCCTTCAGCTCTTTCCATTCCATCTCACTTCCCATACAGGAGGGACAATCCGCCTGTGGCGGATAATATTGCCTCCCGCACTTCTTACAGAGAGTGGACATCAACTTTCCGGCGGCGAGTTCGCCCGCAAACCGGTTGACTTTGGTCTGGTTGATATAAAGAGAAAAATTCTTAAATTCCATCCTATTCCCTCCTGAAGATGTGGATGAGTGCCACCTGGCCGGATCCGCCGACATTGTGGGTCAGCCCGATTTCCGGCTCTTTCACCTGCCTCGGTCCTGCTTCCCCCCTTAACTGTTTTGTAATTTCAATGGCCATGGACACACCGGTGGCTCCCAGGGGATGGCCTTTTGACTTCAATCCACCATCCACATTGACAGGGATTCGGCCCTCGGCATAGGTTTCCTTTGCCTCGATCAATTTTCCCCCCTCTCCCTTCTCACAGAACCCGAGGTCCTCATAGGCCACAATCTCAGCGATGGTGAAGCAGTCATGGACCGTGGCAATGTCAATATCCGATGGCCCAACGCCTGCCATCTTATAGGCAGTTCTCGCAGCCTCGAGGGATGCCTGAAGGGAAGTCAATGATTTCCGATCACCCATTCTCATCGCATCTGTCGCACATCCGAGCCCTGCGACCCAGACCGGTTTCTTTGAGATCGCCCTGGCTTTCTCTTCAGAGGCCAGGAGCACGGCGGCTGCCCCGTCTGTAATCAGACTGCAGTCGAATAACTTTAAGGGATGGGCCACGATAAAGGAGGTCAATGCCTTATCCAGGGTGATCTCCTTCTGCATCTGGGCATAGGGGTTAAGGCACCCATAATGGTGGTTCTTCACAGCCACCATGGCCAGTTGTTCCTCCGTTGTTCCATATTCCGCCATATGGGCATTTGCAATCATGGCATAGTAGCCCGGGAAGGTAGTCCCGAAGGGGTATTCCCAGATCGAATCTCCTGCCCGGCCCATGATCTCAGTGGCCATGCTGGTGGGGACCTCGGTCATCTTCTCCACCCCGACCACCAGAACGACATCCGCCAAACCTGAAACGATATTCATCCATCCTGTCCTCAGGGCAACACTTCCGGTGGCACAGGCCCCCTCCACCCGGAAATTGGGTTTTGGATAAAAACCGATATAGTCATGGACCTGGGCAGAGGGTTGAATGCCAAAGGAGAATTCATCCCCTGCGACCCCTGTCACCATGCTATCCACCTCTTTCAGAGCGATCCCTGCATCCTCCAGGCATGCCTTCACCGCTTCAAATACGAGCTCCCGGAGGCAGGCATCCGATCGAATTCCAAACTTTCCATGCCCGATTCCCACAATAGCCACTTTTTTCATGTAACACTCCTTTTCTTTTCCTGCCTACTGCCTACTGATCACTGGTCACTTTTTTAGTGGTCCCCCGTCACTTCCCGTATAATTCCTTCACCTTCTGCCGATCGATGGAGCCATCACCCTTCTTGGGAAGTCCATCGATATACTGGACATAGCCCGGTTTCTTGTATCGGGCAATCCGGCCTGCCACAAAATCGATCAGCTCCTGCTCTGAGAGATGGGTCCCTGGTTTTAAGACACAAACCGCTTTGATCCCCTCACCAAATTTGGGATCCGGGACTCCGATGACGGACACCTCTTTCACCTTCGGATGTTCAAGGATGACCTTCTCCACCTCGACCGGATAGACATTCTCCCCTCCGGGTTTCATCAATTCCTTTTCAGCCTTTCTCCCCGCAAACCAGAGAAAACCCTCCTCATCGAGTCGGCCCGCATCTCCGGTATGATGCCATCCGTCCCGAAACGTATGCCTGGTTAAATCCTCCTCGCCCCAGTATCCCGAGAAAACCATCGGGCTCTGGACAAGGATTTCGCCCACCTTTCCGGTTTCGACCTCATGGTCAAACTCATCTACAATCTTTATATTCACAAGGGGACCGGGTTTTCCCGCACACCCCGGTTTCTCCCGGTTTAAACAGATGGAGGTCAGGCCCATCGTCTCGGTTTGCCCGTAAGCCAGCCAGAATTGGCCGGACCCGAGGCTTTCAAACCTCTTGATGGTCTCGGGCAACTCAATACCTAAAACATTTTTTAAGGAAGCGAGGCTGTATTCTCCTTTTGAATGCTCATCGAGTAACTGGAGCAGGATGGGCGGGAAGTCACCGATCACGGTCACCCCTTCCTCCTGAATCGTCTTTAAAGCAACCCTTGTATCAAATTTTGAGATGATCAGGTTTTCCCCTCCCGCATGCATCGTGGTCAGGGCGGCAATCAACCCTGCGATGTGAAAAAGAGGAAGGATGTTCAGATAGATATCCTGATGGGTTAGACTCATCACGCCGATGGTCTGAACCGTACAGGCAATAAGATTGTGATGGCTGATCACTGCCCCCCTGGGTTTTCCCTGGACCGCAGCGGTGTGCATGATGATAAAAGGGTCGTCTCCGTCAATCTCAACCGGTTTTTCAGCTCGAGCCCTCAGGAGGAAATCAAAAGGGGTATAGTTTCCGTCTCCATTTCCAAAGGTCACAAATTCCCTCAGGGATGGACAATTCCCCCGGAGGTCTCCGATCATCTTCTCAAAATCGGGATCGACGACCATGATGATTGGCCCGGTATTGGTAAGATTATAGGTTACCTCTTCAGCCGAAAGCCTAAAATTGATAGGAACCATGATGGCTCCTATCGAGGCGATTCCTCCCATCATGGGAAAAAATTCCGGATAGTTTTTGGCCAGGACAGCCACCCGGTCACCTTTCCGGACTCCCTTTTCTTTCAACCAGCCGCCCACCCGGCTCGCCTGGTCAAGGAGTTCGCCGTAAGTAATTTTCCGGTTCTCCGATTGGACAGCCGTTCGATTCCTGAAGATATTTGCGTTTCTCCTGTAAATATCAGAGATCGTAAAACTTCGAAGTCCCATCTCTCTCCCCCTATTCAAATAATTTTCTTCGCTCCTCTTCCCTCATCTCACGGCGAAGCATCTTTCCCACCTTCGACTTCGGCAGCATGTCACGAAATTCGATCCACTGGGGAACCTTGTAAGGAGCCAGTCTTTCCCTGCACCAGCTCATCAGTTCATAACTGCTTACCCCTCTGACATCCGTCTTGAGAACGACAAAGGCTTTAATCCGTTCCCCCACGCTCTGGTCGGGAATCCCCACCACGCAGGAAGACAAAACCGCGGGGTGAGCCTGAAGTGCCCTCTCCACCTCAGCGGCGGCAACCCGGTAGCCCTTGTGCTTGATCATATCCACAGACCGGTCCATAAAGTAAAGCCATTGATCCTGATCGACGCGGACAATATCTTTTGTCCGGTACCAGACCTCTCCCCCTATGGTGAGAAAACATTCGGCTGTCTCCTCGGGTTTATTCCAGTAACCCTTCACTGCATGGTCACAGGTTCCCAGGAGTTCTCCGGGCTCGCCCGGGGGAACCTCCCTCAGTGTTTCAGGGTCAACCAGCATAAATTTGTCTCCGGGGACAATCTTTCCCGCCGAACCTTCCGAAGGAGCCCCATCCTCTGCAAAGGAAAGGGAGATGGCTCCGCAGAGTTCGGTGGCTCCGTAACCCTGGTATAAAGGAATCTTAAATTTTTTCAGCCAGCGATGCCCGACCTCCGTGGGCATCGCATCTCCCCCCGTTCCACAATATCGAAGGGAACTGAGATCATAGTTGTCAAGCCGGTCGTGTTCAAGGATCATCCGGTACATCGCAGGAACAGCAAACATATTCGTTGCTCTGTAGCGCTGGATGTGGTCAAACATCGCATCCAGAACCACCCTGGGGAGAAGGATGACGGTCTCACCGCCAATGATCAACGGTGAAATTCCATCCATTTCGCCGATGATGTGATAGAGGGGGGCGGAGAGCACTGTAATACATTCTCCCGGAGGGGTGACCCCTTCGCTCGCCTTTCTCCACTCGAGAGCTCTTTTAAGAAAAAGCGCTTCGGAGATAGGGACCCCTTTGGGAAACCCGGTGGTGCCTCCCGTATAGAGCATAAGGGCAACCCTGTCTCCCCCCCTGGGATGAAAAGGAGGGAGGGAAGAAGGATTCCCCTCTTTTAGAAGTTTAACAAAAGAATGAAAATCTTTCCCTAAAGGGATCTTTCCCTTCGGAACCCGATTGAAACCCTTGCTGATCATCCGTTTCCACCACGGAATAAGGTCGATCATATTCGTTGCGATCACTCTTTTCAAAGGGGTCTCGGGAAGGACTTCGATCACATACCGGAGGTTCGTATCCATGCAGACAATGGTCTCAGCACCACTGTCTCTGGCAAGGTATTTAAGATCCCCGGCCGTATAAACCGGCGCTACAAGAATGGGAATCACACCGAGACGCTGGAGGGCCAACCAGGAGATGATCGTCTGGGGGAGGTTATAAAGGTTCAGGATCACCCTATCATCCTCCCCTATTCCCAGTTGATGCAGAGAGGCGGCAAACCGAAGCACCATCTCATTCAACCCGGAATAAGGATATTTTTCACCGAGGTAGATCAGGGAGGTCCGGTGAGGATTTCTCCTTGCGACTTCTTCGAAAGAACCGTAAATCGTATCAGAAGGTAACTCCATTGATTTTGCTCTCAATCTTAACCTGATATTGGCCTAATCAAGCAGGTTTGGGACTTTAAATTTCAAATCCCAAATAAACTCCAAGCTCCGATATTCTAATGACCTAAATATTTCGTTTGAAATTTTGGTCATTGGAATTTATTTGGAATTTGGTTTTTGTCATTTGGAGCTTATCTCAAATCCCCAGATAGGAGGACTTGACTTCAGGATTATCATAGAGTTCCTTCCTCGTTCCGGTAAATACGAGCATTCCGTTTTCAATCACATATCCTCGATCGATCACGGGAAGAAGGGTCCTCGCAAACTGTTCGGTCACAAGCACGGTGATCTCTTCTTCCCGGATGTCTTTCATTGCCCTGGCCAGGTCAGCCTGAAGCATCGGGCTCAACCCGAGGAGGGGCTCATCCATGAGTAACAGGCGGGGTTTGGCCACCAGGGCAATCCCGATGGCCAGCATCTGTTGCTCTCCTCCGCTGAGCAACCCGGCCTTTCTCTTCCTGATCTCTTTCAGATGGGGAAAGAGATGAAAAATGAACTCGATCCTCTCCTTAACCTCCCCCCGCTTCCGGAGGTACCCCGCAATCTTCAGATTCTCCACGGCATCACTATCCCTGAAAATAGGGTGCCTCTCCCGGCTGAGAACAATTCCCCTTCTCACCCTCTCACTCGGTCTCATTTGAAGGATATCGCTTCCCTCGAACCTCAACTCCCCGAGGACGCTGATCCGTTCACCCCCTCTTCGCTCCTCCTTCTTCTTCATGTCAAGGATCAGGCCCGAGATCGTGTTCATCAGAGTGGTTTTCCCTGCACTGTTTGATCCGAGAACACCCACGATCTCCCCCTTCTTCACCTCCAGGCTGAGGTCATTTAAGGCAAGGGCATTTTCAAAAAAGACCATCAGATTTTTAACTTCGAGCATCTTTTCATCCAATGTCTATGATCATCTATCCATTATTCACCGATCACTGATCACTATTACTCCTTATACGTCAACTTCGATTCCAAGATAGGCCTTTTTTACGGCCTCGGTGTTCATCACTTCCTGAGGAGACCCTTCCGCAATCTTCTGACCATAATTCAGGACGAGCACCCGATCCACGACCCGGAAAAGTTCTTTCAACCGGTGTTCAATCATGATGATCGTCAGCCCTTCCTCATGATACTTTTCAATCAATGGTAGGGTGCTGGCCACTTCGGACATGGCCATTCCGGAGAAGAGCTCATCAAGGATCAATACCTCCGGCCGAAGGGCCATTGCCCGTGCAAGATCGAGGCGCTTGAGATAGCCGTGGGGAAGACTCCCTGCCAATTTATATGGGACAAAGGAATCCCTTTCGAACCCCATGTCATCCAGGAGGTCAACCGCAACATCGTCCCTTTCGCCGTAAGCCCCGCCTCTGAGTCTCTTCACCCTGGATGAGGAGAGGGGGATAATCAGATTCTTATAGGCCGGAAGGTTATAGAAGAGCCTGACCATCTGAAAGGTCCGGACAATACCAAGGCCTGCAATGGTATAGGGTCTTTTCCCTGTAATCTCTTCCCCCCGGTAGATCACCCTGCCTGAACTGGGTTTAACAAAGCCGGTGATCAGGTTGACAAGTGTGGTTTTGCCGGAGCCGTTGGGCCCGATGATCCCCAGGAATTCGCCGTTGCGGAGTGAAAAGCTCAGATCAGCGATGGCCTGGACCCCTCCGAAATACTTATTTAAGCCTTCTGCTCTCAGGATTGCCTCTTCTCCCATCCTATCCGACCCTCACCAGTCTCTCAAATTGGTGATATTTTCTTTCAAGATAATGGAAGATTCCTTCCGGAAGGGCGATCACGCTTATGATCAGGATGCCGCAGTAGATCGCAATCCTCATCCCGCCCAGGGCGCGCAATGCCTCGGACAGCGGTACGAGAATCATACTCCCCAGGGCAGCACCCGCAAAAGTGCCAGGTCCTCCGAGAGCTGCCGCCGCAACAGGCAGGATCGAATAGTCAAGGGCAAAGGTGCTCATTCCCACAAACTGATAATGATGTGTCATAAAGGCACCGGCAAAAGCACCTGTTGCTCCTGCAAGGAAGAGGGCCTGAATTTTTCGCCAGTAGATGTTGATTGCGGCACTCATCACGGCACGGTCATCATCCCGGATCGCCTTCATCACCAGGCCATAATCCTCATTGATCAGCCTCCGGAAGGAGAAGATGCAGGTCATAAAAACAAGGACCACGATATAGCCTCCGATCCATCCCTTTGGCAGGGGTTTGAGAGCGGAAAGCCCCTGGGCTCCACCGAGGAGCCCGGTGGTCTCAATCATCTTCATCAGGAGCATGGGAAGCATCAGGGTTACCATGGCAAAATAGACCCCTCGCAATCTTACCACCGGTGAGAGTAAGGCCGCACAGAGGACCCCTCCCCCCAGTGTGGCAATTGGCATAGTGATGGCAGGAGACCAATGGAAATAGTAACTCAGGGCGCCTGCGATATAGGCCCCGATTCCCAAGAAGAAGGCCTGTCCCAGGGAGAAAAGACCGCAGGAGGCCAGGAAGTCCCAGCTCAGGGCGAGAAGACCATAGACACAGGCGTAAACAAGGACCTTTCCCCAGTAATCCGTTAACACAAAGGGTAAAATGAGCAATCCAAAAACAGGCAATGCCCTCGGGAGAATCAGATAGAGGATCTCCTTATAAGAGGCAATGGCGAAAATGGTATCCGCCCTTACTTTAATCCCCCTGTCCAAACGCTTTTTCCGGTATCTCGCTTCGGCTTCAACCAATTTAAATCCTTTCCTCCAGCTCTTTGAATTGACCGAACAGGCCTGAGGGTTTTATGGCCAGGACCAAAATAATCGCCGTTAGGGGAACAATGATCATCCATTTCGGGCCAATGTACCTTGCGGCCGCCACCTGGCCGAAACCGATCATGAAACTCCCTACGATCATCCCTGAAGTGCTTTCCAGTCCTCCCACAATGGCAACGGCGAGCGCATAGATTAAGACCTCATATCCGATGGCGGACTCCATAATCCCGAGCGGAAGGACGACCACCGCAGCCAGAGAGGCTAAAGCGGAACCGAAGGCCAAACTCAGTGAGCCGATCCAGTCCGACTCGATCCCTACGGAAAGGGCGGTCCGTTCATTCTGTGCCATTCCTCTGAAGGCCAGGCCGATCCGGGTATGATGAACGAAGAGATATAAAAGGACTACTAAAAGCAAACCTGTTCCGGCCACAATGAGACGCTGATAATCCAGAGCCACTCCGCCTATCTTCATCCCTCCCCTGACGAATAAGGGAAGGCTATATTGAATTCCATAGAACCCTTTCCACATCAGTAGCTCAAGAATGGCCACACCTGCGGCAAAAGTGACGATCAGTTCAGCCAGGGCAACCCCCCGGACTCTCAGCAGGAGCACCCAATAGACGACAAATCCAAAAATTCCGATAAGGATGACCGAGAGTGGAGCGGCAATGAGGTAAGGAAGATGAAGCTGGTTTAAAAAAGACCAGATCGAATACCCGGTGAGAATATATAGTGCGCCATGGGCGAAATTGGCTAATCCGCTGATCCCGTAGGTGAGGCTGAATCCCACGGTATAAAGGGCCAGAATGATGCTTGTGATCGTGCCATAGACCAGAAGGGACATATCGTTTCAAAGAACCCGGGAGAATTGAATCCTCTCACCCCTGTTCGATAAAGGGGTGAGAGGATGGGTTGATTCATTTCATCCATGGAGGAAGTAGAATCTTTCCTTCGGCCACAAAGTCAGGATAGACAGGGACCCGTATGAGCTGTCCTTTCTTGTCCTTCTGCCATTGAAACACAACCGCAACCCCTGTTTCATTGGGGTCCTTATCACTAAAAATGGCTGTGTGTGTTTCCTTGTTGAATTTGATCCTTCCGGATACCCCCTTATAATCGGTCTGCTCAAGAGCCGCTACGAGCTTATCCGATTCGAGGCTTCCTGCCCGTTCAATGGCCCTGGCCAGAATAAAGACAGAATCATAGGCCGAGGAGTTGACCGCAGGAGCTTCGGGAAGCTCTTTATATTTCCTTTTAAACTTGTCAAGAAACTCCACGGTCTTTGGCAATTTTTTAAGCGGCAGGGATGCGCCTACCGGAAATTCAACGGCAATGCTATACTCCACTTCACTCCCTACGGTCTTCACCGCTGCGGGTGCCGCCATGGGCGGGATAAAACCGATCAGGAGAGCAGGAACCTGCATGGCCACATATTGTTTGGCAAAGATCCCGGCCCCGAGGGGGACATCCCACATCATGGCAATGACCTGGGCCTTTCCCTCCTTGGCTTTGGTCAGCCCGGGTGAGAAATCGGAGGCACCTGCGGCGTAAGCATCATAACCGACCTCTTTCCAGCCGTTCTCCTGACAGTGTTTTCTCACCACTCCCGAAAACGCCTGGGCCCAAAGGGTATCCTGATAGAGAACGTAGATGCTCTCAAGTTTAAAATCCTTCTTGAGGATATCCAGCGAACGGGAGAGGTACATCCCCGGAACCGTAGAGTCAGTGGTCACGCGAAAGAGGTATTTATACTTCTCAGGGTCTGTCTTAAACTGTTTTTGAAATGCAGGGGTCTGGGCGATCGTGCCCAGTTGAGGGAATTTATGTTTGGCGACCAGATCCATGCTGGCGATGAGAAATTCGGAGCGAAAAGGGCCCACCACGACGGCATGGGGCTTCTGCTCCAGAATCAATTTCTCATAAGCCATCAGGGCATCATGGGTAGGGGTGGCAGGCTCGCCATCCCGGGTATCGGTGACCACCACCTTGAAGGGACGTTTCTCCCTGCCTATGGAGACCCCTCCCTTTGCGTTGATCTCTTCCACTGCCAGGTTTACAGCTTTTAACCCATCTCTTCCAAAGGGAGTGTAGAGTGAAGTCGGCACCCCGATAATGATGGGTTTCCCCATTACGGCGGGTTTTGCGGAAGCCGGGGAAGGCTTTTCTGGAGCCTTCTCCTTTTGAGCCTCGGATAGAACTGAAAATCCCAATACAAATACGGTAATCAGAAAAATTAAAAATACCCTATTCTTCATAACCCCACCTCCTCTCCATATTTTCAAACCATCTGCCATCTGTTTCGGTTCTCCCACCTCCTTTCCCGAACAGGTAACGCAATTTTCTAACAAATTGGGCCGTTCTTGTCAATGAATAAAAAGAAAGAAGGAAAAAATTAGATTGAAATGAAAAGTCGCCGGTTAAAAATCTTTTACCCTAACCCTTAAACTCAATGCCAAACTGGCCTCTTAACCTTCACCCAATCACCATCTTCAATACACGATCCCTGCATAACCCACAAAACTTTCATCGGGCATGATGTCATAACTGGTGTAGTAGTCGAGGAGCATCCCCTCTTTTGCACCCAGACCTTTGCAGGTGGCGATGGTAGCCGCTGCCGCACCCGCACTGCACGCACTATCGTTCTCCTCCGCATGCAGGAGGAGGCCTTCCACCTCCATCCTCAATGCGGCCTCAACAAATCCCCGATCGTTCTCCTTTTTGACCCACTCCACTGCGGCTGGCCCGATTCCTTTTTTGAGAAACCCGTAATTCGGACCATAGTGGGTCAGGTCCGTTGATCCAATGGCAAGAATGGAAATTCCTTCTTCCTTTGAGATTTCAGCCACCGCTTCACCCAGCTTTTTCGCCTTCAGAGAGGAAGGGGAACGGATCCCGATCAATCTCGTATCAGGGAAAAAGTATTTAAGCATCGGGAGGTGAATCTCCATAGTATTATCTCCGCTTGCCGGACTCTCCGCCCTCACCTCAATCCTCTTCATTAACTTCTTTGCAAAGTCTCCGTCGATCTCCATATCCCCGAAAGGAGTCTCCCAGGTATTCTCCATCACCATCCGCGGGAGGTCCTCTGCCCCCAGATGTCCCCCGTAGAGGACAATCAACTCCGGACGGCGGCTCAAACTTAAAAACTGGAAAACCCTTGCGGCGAGTTTCCCGGAAAAATACCAGCCCGCATGAGGAACCATCCCTCCCCGTCTTCCTTCAGCAGGGGGCTGGGATGGAGTCCATCCTTCCAAAAAGGACTCGATCTCATTCTGACAGGTCTTCTTATCCGCAGGATACCACCCCCTTGGCAATGTTCTTTTTCTTTGGCTCATGATTTTCACCTCCTCTTTCTATAATCCCCCCAAATCCCTCTTTAGAAAAGGGGGAAAGAGGGGATTTCATATCTTTTCCAGTGTGGGCATCCCCATCAACCCCAGTGTATTCGCCATCACATTTCTAAAGGCCATGACCAGGGAGAGCCGAAAAGTCCTGAGCTTTTGATCATCAAGGTGAATGAAGGGGGTCTGGACCTTTGAGCCGGGGTCAGGGTGTTCATAGAAGCTGGTAAAGGAGGTGGCCAGGTCAAAGGCATATTCGGTCAGCTGAGAAACCCTCAGGGTCCTTCCTGCCCTTGTGACCGCAGAGGGAAATCGGGACAGACCATCCAATAAATTTTTCTCCGTCTCTGTCAATCGCTCCGGTACGCAATCCTCTTCCCAGTGGAGATCGATTCCCTTCTCTTCCGCCTTCCTCAGGATACTGCAGGCCCGAGCGTGAGCATACTCCAGATAAACCCCGGTATCTCCGGTGGTCTTTAAGGCCTCATCAAAATCGAAGACGATCTGGCTCTCAGGACTGAATTTGAGAAGGTAATACCGGATGGCTGCTGCGGTCAGGGCCTTTGCCACACTCTCTTCAATCACATTTTCTGATTTTTCAATCACCCTCCGCTTCACCATCTCGATGAAATCCCTTGCCTTCACTCCGGTTCCCGAACGGCCTGACATGGCAACCGATCTTTTTTCATCCACCTCGTTCACTCCCAGGAGTCTGGCGGATTGAGGAGAGAGGTTGACCACTTCATAGGCAAGATGAAGGGATTGTCCCGCCTGTTTCTCAAAACCCATCTGCCGAAGACACTCACTGACCACCTGCTGGGGATAGCTCTGCCTCACATCGATCACATTGATCACCCGGTCAGCCCTTCCAAACCGTCTGCCGATGCGGGAAGCGGGCTTGCCCTCTTTAGACGTCGTCCAGAGGATCTCTCCATTGGCCTGAGGACCCCAGGTTTTGTAAAGGAAATCCCTTTCGAGAAGGCCGAACTTCCAGAGCTGATAGGCAATATCCTTTCCCGTGTAGGTAATACTCCCATTGGAACGAACCAGGACCTTATCCAGACTCTTCAGTCCTTCTTCTGTCTCCACATGGCCGCCCAGGGGGACTATCCAGCATCCCTGATTCGGTCCTTCCTGCTCCAGGCAGAGGGCCTCCTTCTCCTTCAGTAGTTTAAAAGTGGCCTCCCAGAAACCCTGGTGGATGATATCGGATTCCCAGTTGAGGAGGTCGTAAAAGATGGAGAGATCCGCCACTGTCTCCAGGTGAGATTGGACGATCCTGATCGCCAATTCTTTGGTAAAAAGGGAGACCGGGGACTGACTTTTCTCAATCTGATGAAGGACCTCTTCCCTCTTTTCGGTAAGAGAGGGGTTTTTCTCAATTTCATTCTGAAATCGGGCATAGAGATCCCAGCAGAAGTAATCAAAGGGCTGGTCTTTGGGAACCTTTTCCCAGATGGATCTAAAATCAGAAGCCCCTTCTTTGAACAGGGGGGGGTCGAGGTAGAGGAGGGCCGTTACCACATCCACGACCTGAAGTCCAGTGTCATCGATGTAATTACAGACCTCTGTGGTGAAACCGAGCCATTTGAGGATTCTCGCGACCGTATCTCCCAGAACCGAATTCCGGAGATGACCGATATGCATCGCCTTGTTGGGATTGACGCTCGTGTGCTCGATAAAGACCTTCTCTTGATCAACCCTTGAGACCATTCCGAAGGATTCTCTTTTTTCGAGGATCTCAGGGATCAGGCTTTTTGCCAATCTTGGCCAATCCACCCTGAAATTGATATATCCGGGAGGAGTGAGGGTCACCTCCTGGATAAAGGGAGGAAGGTTGGGTCTCAACTTTTCAATGATCTCTCTGGCCATCTCCATGGGCGGTCTTCTCTTTTCCTTCGCAAGAGAGAGCCCGATGGCACTGGAGAAATCCCCCATCTCCTTCTTGGGCGGAACATTGAGAGGGATTTCCTCTGCCCCCAGAATTGTCTTTAATAATTCGGATATCCCTTCCCGGATCATCTTGTGCCTTTTCCCTCCTGTCGTGATCAATTATGATGAAGATAGGATTAAAAATCAAGAAATAGTGTCGCCCGTTCAAATTGACAGCCTGACATGCAAGGAGATATAATGGGACAACCTTTGACCGGAAGAGATCACGATGGAAAGCACGATGAAAAAATATGCGGATAAAATAGAACGAAACCAGATCAACCCCCACATTCGATATCAAACTCTTTCCTTTAAATTTTCTTGGAGCCCAGAGAGGAGACTGTCTATGCGAGGGATAACTCAAGAGCGCATCAACCGGATCGTTCAATCCAGCCATCCGCAACCCCTCTCCCTTGAAGAAAGAAAGCCGATTAAGGATGATCATTCAGCCCACCTCTTTGAGTTAACGAAATGGGGGCAGACCGCTTTAGCGGCAGACCACCTCCTCTTTCCGGAGATCAGCGGAATCCTTTCAAAAACAGTGGGAGGATTGATCAGAAGGCTTAACATTCTACTGGGTGCCTCCAGACCCGCCCTCCATGATTCTCCGGACTCCTTTTACCAAAAGCTTCACCTCAGACAGTATGCCTATGAGGTCCTGATCGAGATGGGGCTAAACTTCTATGGCCTTGAGAGCAGATGGCTCAACGAAGATGAAAAGGCTCAGTCTCTCCGATACATTCTCAATGCCCTGGAGGAGTGGGAAGATCTCGAAAAGAAGGCGGGAGAATTTTCGGTCGCCCAGGCAGTCATCAGGAAATGGCTCTTCAGAATGAAAACGGTTCAGAAAGGCAATAGCATGGTGGCAAAGACAGCCTCCCGTATTGAGGAAGGCCTGGACTTTAACCGAAACATTCTTGCCGAATTTCTCAAAAGAGCGGAAAAGGAGATCAGCGGAAATATCTATTACCGGATGGTTCATCAGGGAATCTGTAAATTCGGAAATGACTATGCCATCGGCCTGAGGTGGCTCAGGCATTTAGGTTATGAGCAGGTCTCAACCAATCCGGTCCTTGCAGCAAGGGCCTATCAGGATGATCCTTCTCTCATAGAGACCTTTCGTGAGGAAGTGAGAAAGCACCCAAACTTCAAGCATTGGTCCGTCAATCCTTCGAAATACGCAGAGGAGATCACCCTCTTTGCTACGCTTTTAGCGCTCTGGGATAATCTTCATGTCTTTCGGCCTGTCTTCTTTAACCTCAGAGAGGCCTCCGGAGGGGGTGTCGTCAGTTTTCAGCTTAACCCCAACATTGCCCATCTCGTTGAGGAGAGCATCCGAGACGTCTTTCTTGCTTTCTCCCTGGCCTCTGAAAACCTTGACCTCTATGACCGTTACCTGCTCTCAGGCTACCGGATGGAGGTCGAGAGAGGGAGGCCCAATCTGGTCATCAAGGTGGCTGCAACAACTCCTTCTTCCAGGACCATCACACGGAGGATCAATTCCTTCGGTTTCGGTTCAAATATTACCGTTGATTTCAGCGTCAGCCAGGAGGCCACCCTGATCCTCGAAGAGATGGAAGGGATGGCAGAAACGATCCGGAAGGGAATCCGTCCGACCCAGCTCTATATGACCAATATGGGAGGAAGGCTCGAAAGCCATTTGAGAGAGAGGAGGTTAGAAGAGCTCTTCAGCGAGCTAAAAGATAAGATCGGTGAACCAAGAGCCACCCGGAAGATCGAGCAGCTCTCAGAGGCCAATGGAACAAAGGAGAAGGTCTCCAGAGCGAAGACCTATGAAGAGAAAGTCTGGAATGCAACCCGATACAGCCATGGTCAAAAAATCATCAATGAACCCATTATGGATGCATTAAAGGATATTGCTTCCAAGGAATCCCTTCGAGACCAGGAGGATGCCATTGAAAAATCAGGGACTCTTGTTGCCCGGAAGGTCTGGTCGATCTTCTTCAGTGATGAAAACCGGGGAAAGTGGGTGAACTTTTTGATCCGGGAGAAGGGAATTACCCGTGAACAGGCCGGTTTCATCCTGAACCGTATCCACTACCTCCCTGCCTCCAAACGGAAGCCCTTCGATACCTTCTGGACCCTCTCCTCCAGAAATCTGGTTCACACCGAATTCCCGGACCATCAGGAGAATGTGAGAAGGATGGCAGAGGACCCCAAGTTTCAACTCAATGCCTTTCAGGAATCCATCATGAAGACCTTTCCGGACGAAGTTCTCACCCTACTGGACCGGATGGACGACTTCAGAAAGGCTTACGAGATCAATCCCGAACTGGCAGAGGTCTTCACGAGAGCGGGTATCCCGGGAGATTTCGGTCTCGGAGGTCTCCTCCCGTCGGATTGGCTCCATTTCGGTCCTGTGGAAAAAACCCTCTCTGAATTCAAAGGAGCCTATGACACCTTTCAGAAAGAGATAATCGGCCTTCTGAAGAACCTTTCAGGAAAGAAACCTTCCAAAAAGAAAGGATTGAAAAAATATGGCTGAGAAGAACTCCATCAAGATCTCCATCTGCAATGAGCTTTTCCAGGGATGGCCTATCGAAAAGGTCTTTGAGTACATTGCCAAACTGGGCTATGACGGGGTGGAGATCGCACCCTTCACCCTCGCTGACTCTGTCACCGAAATCTCCTCGAAGAGAAGAAAGGAAATCCGTCTCGCCGCAGAGGAGAATGGAATTGAAATTATCGGGCTCCACTGGCTTCTTCTGAAACCTGAGGGCCTCTATATCAATCATCCGGATGAATTCATCCGCATCCAGACCCAGGAGTATATCGAAGCGCTCATCCATTTCTGTGCGGATCTCGGAGGCAAAATTTTGGTCCACGGCTCACCGCATCAGAGAACGATCCAGGAGGGATGGAATGCGAAAGACTCATGGGATTATGCCAAAGAGACCTTCAGGGTGAGCCTTAAGGCCGCCCAGCAGAGAAACGTGATCTACTGTATTGAGCCCCTTGCCCCTGCCTTAACCAATTTCATCAACACGGTCGAAGAGGCGGTCCGACTGGTCAAGGAGATCAGGCATCCCAATTTTAAGATGGTCTTTGATTGCAGAAGCGCCTCTGCCTCGGAGAAATCGTTGACCGGAGCGCTGATCAGGGCCCTGGAGTCAGGATATCTTCGGCATGTTCATGTCAATGATGCAAATGGGATGGGACCGGGCTTTGGAGAAACCGAGTTTCTTCCCGTGTTGAGAACACTGATGAAAAATGGGTACAGGGGATATATCTCCGTCGAGGTCTTTCGGTTCGATCCTGATCCTCAGACGATTGCCAGCCGGAGTATCGGATACCTGAAAACAATTCTAAAGGGATTGGCAGAAAAATGAAGATGACCCTTCATTCATCCTCACCCTCGCCTCAGCCCGGAGACTCTAAAGTTCCCTGATGGCCTCCCTTCCCCGATCAAACGCCTTCATATTCTCTTCAAACATTTTAGACGGGAGAATCTCTTTGATGACCTGTTCAAATATCTCCCGGTCAATGGGCAGGACTTCAATCGCAGAGAGGGCTCCCAGCATGATGATATTGGAGAAGAGAGGATTCCCCATCTCAAGGGCAATCTCTGTGGCATTGAATGCCCACATCTTCCTGCTGAGCTCCCGGATCCTGGCAATCACCCAGGAGAGCTCCGGATAACTGGCATCCCCGGAGATCACATCAATGGAATGGATGGGCCTTGTATTGAGGAGGACCATTACTCCGCCATAGCCATAGACGTCAAGGATTCTCAACCCCTCTGCCGGCTCGAGTGCGATGAGCAGATCCGCTTTCCCTTCCGGGATCAGAGGGGAAAAGGGGCCTTTCGCCGAAACTCGGAGGTGGCTCATCACTGAACCTCCCCGCTGTGAGGCTCCATAGGTCTCTCCAATGGTGATCACATAACCCCGGGCGAGAAGCATCTCACCCAGAATCTTGGAAGCCAGGACATTGCCCTGCCCGCCCACTCCACCAATAATCACATTAAAGGGGTCTTTTGAAAGGAGCATTTAAACCGCCTCCTTCCTAATGGCTGATGCAGGGCAGATATCTGCACATACCCCGCAGGCTGTGCAGATCGCTTCATCCACACGAGCCTTCCCAGCGACCTGATCCCACATCAGACCGGGACACTTGAAGACTCGGGTGCAGAGACGGTTGCAGCCGCAACTCTCTCCCAGGCAACGCTCTGGATCAACCTCGATGCGGAAAGTTCTCTCCTGCCGCCTTCCCGTTAGAAGGGCACATTCCCGTCTGAGGATCAGAACCCTCACTCCCCTCTTCTCCTCGAGGAGTTTCAGGATCGTCTCCGCTGTCCTCTTCACCTCGAAAGGATCCGCCACCTCCACATGGGCCCCGAAGACCTCGCAGGCCGCTTTCATATCGATAATGGGTGCCTCTTCGCCTGTGGCCTTCGTGCCTGTGCCGGGGTGGGGCTGAAAACCTGTCATGGCGGTCGCACGGTTATCTAAGAGAAGGAGAAGGAAGTTGGAACCATTATAATAGGCATTGGCAAGGGCTGGCATGGCTGCATGGTAGAAAGTTGAATCACCGCAGACAGCCACTACAGGCTGCTGAAGACCAAAACGTTCAAGCTGGCCAAAACCAGAGGCGAGTCCGGTGCCGGAACCCATGGCATGAAGGGTTTTCATCTGCCCAAATCCCGATGGTCCCATTCCCAGTGAGTAACACCCGATATCCCCGAGGACAAAGCCCTCCCGACCATCCATTGCGAGTGCCGTCTTGATCGCCCAATAAGTTGCCCGATGCGGACAACCCGGACAGAAACTGAGTGGTCTTGCCGGACCGAGCTCCTTCACCGCTTTATGAACACGCTCACCATATTCTTCTGACCTGGACTGATACTCAACAGAAAGAAGCGCCCGGATGGCTGAAAAGACGATCTCCGGATTAAGCTCGCCCACATCCGGCAGGGTGCCGATTGCCTTCCCGAAGAACCGTTTGGCCCCCAGATCAAAACAGTTCTGGGCAAAGAGCTCCTTCACATTGTTCTCAAGAAAGGGATCCACTTCCTCGATGAATAAAAAACATTCTGACCGTTTGAGAGACCGGAGAACAAATTCCTCTGGCAAAGGCCAGGTCGTCCCGATCTTAAGGACCCCGACTCTTTCCTGAAGATGGAGGTGGTCTACCGCCTCAAGAGAATAGAGATATCCGCTTCCGCTGGTGATGATCATAAGCTCCGGTTGATCCGGTCCCTGGTAAGAATTGAAGGAGGACTCTTCGAACATCTCTTTCGCTCTTCTGAGCTTTTGATGGAGGATTCGGTGGTTGGCCATTGCGGGCAGGGCAAGCCTGGGCCGGGAGGTCTCGAATTTCGGTTTTGGATGGGTTCGGGGAAGTTCATCGAGGGAGACATTACCCCGGGCATGGGAAACACGGGTCACACTTCTGACCAGGACAGGAAGCTCGAGCTGTTCCGAGAGATCGAAGGCCATTCTGGTCATCTCTTTGGCTTCCTGAAAATGACCAGGTTCCAAGAGAGGGAGGTCTCCCAATTTGGCAAAGATACGGGAATCCTCCTCATTGCTCGACGAGACTCCCGCAGGATCGTCAGCAACAACGATCACCAGACCTCCGCCGCATCCGGTGAGATTAAGATTGAGAAGAAAGTCAGAGGCCACATTGAGCCCGTTCTGCTTCATTGCGCAGAGGCCTCTGAGCCCGGCCAGGGAGGCCGCCGCTGCCACCTCCAGGGCCACCTTTTCATTGACCGACCATTCCACGTGGAGTCCCATCTCTTCAGCTAAGGCGGCGAGGGTGCCGATGATCTCGGAGGATGGATTTCCCGGATAGGCGGCGCAGACCTTCACCCCTGCCTCAAGGGCTCCACGGGCAATCGCCTCATTTCCCATCAAAAGGACCACTTTACCGGGAGCATTTTGAGCAACTGAACTCATGGTGAAATACCCTCTGTCTCCGAAAGTATACGTTCGATCAAACGGCCGGGGAGAGTGAAGTAAGCCTTTTCAATCCCACCCTTCTCCTGTAACGCATCCAGGGCTCTTCTCTTCTTGAGGAGGGAGGCTTCTTTAAGGTGATTCAGATGATCC
>CAZXMB010000012.1:0-1990 GCA_964641715.1 uncultured Syntrophaceae bacterium | reverse complement strand
ATGTTCAGCTTTTGAATGGGGTGATCTCCTGTCGCCTGATTTAAAAAAGCAAGAAACGGTCTGTGATCGAGCGCCCAGGTGCAAAAGAGGCCGATGACAAGACCGATTTGTTCAATGGGAGTTTTCTTCTCCAGGGAAGAAGCTCTCATCCTCGCCAGTGCAAGCACCTGACAGGGCAAACCGACGATTCCGATTTTCCCTTTCCAGGATCCCTGATTAAAGGATTCGAGGGTGGGGCCGGAGATATAACTCGAACCTGCACAGGTTAAGATATCCTTGCGTTTTGAGATGATCTTCCCCGCAGGGATGAGATTCTTATTCCGGTATGTGAGCAAAGCAGATTGGATTATTTGATCTTTCATGGCAAAGTCGACGAGCGAAGAGACCACCCCGCCTGTTTGACCCTTCCTGATGAAGGCCGGACGTTTGGCCCGCCCCATCAAGATCTTAAGCGTTGGACCCAATTCAATTTCATCATAATCTTTTCCGAAAACAGCTCTATAGGTTTCGTTCGGGTTTACCTCAGTCCGCGGGCAGTAGGCATAGCACCGCCCTTCTTCGAGATTGCAGGTATCGAGTTTCGCTACCATCCCTTTCCATGAACAGAGGTAAGGGCAGAGTGAGAGGCAGGCTCCACAGGCCGTGCAGAGATTCTTTGAAAGAACCCTTTCTTCTAATCCCTTAAATCCTCTATTCATTACAGGTCTCGTCTTACTCTGTTCATGGTTCATGGTTCATCGTTCATGGTTCATGGTTCATCGTTTATCGTTTATCATACACTGTTCATCGCTGTCTTTAAGCCCTCGATTCATCCGTTTGAGAGAATTATTACAGCCTTGGTAAAAAGTCAACTCAAAAGATATTTTTTGAGTATGGCTTCACCCAAGCGGTGGAATTTTACGATCCGGCAGACCATGGACCTAAAAAGGTACAACGCAGGAATGGTGTAGAAAATCTTAATAAAAAGAAGTGAGGAAGAAACTCACGATCATTTAACCGACCGACTGATAATAGACGACCTTTCTCCTCTCCATGGGAAGGATGAGAGAGAGCAGTGTCCTTCCCTTTTGGACATCCGGTTCGAACTTCATCATCCCCTGATGCCTTCTGGCAATCTCGTCGACCAGCCTTAATTCAAAGTCCAATCCTTCTTCTTCCTGTGAGAAGGGCATTTGAAAGATGGCCCCCATTCTCTCTTTGGTTTTCTTATACCCGTTGAAAAGAACAGAGATCTCAATATACTTTCCATCCCTCTGTAAAGAGCCCAGGCCCTCAGCGATTTCCTTCTGAGGCGTAAAGGACCTTGTGGCAAACCCGACACTCCCATCCTCAGGCACCAGCACCAGGGCATATTGAAGAATGGAACATAACATATATCTCAGATGCTCATCAGGGACGATGGTTTCCGGCAGGCCCTTCTCAAATTTTTTAAGCACGTGAACTTTCTTCCCGGCGAGCCTGGATTGATTCTTCTTGATGGCCTCCTCGATCAACACATGAATGGTATCAACCTTCTGAACGGTAAAATTGACTTTAATATAATTGAGGACATTATCCAGCAAGGAATCGATCTTTTCAATTTCTTCAGCCACGACCTGATTAAAATGTTCCCCGAAGATCTTATCGCTGAATTTACCCCTTGCGAGTTGAGATAACTTCTTGATGAATTCGAGCGATCCCTCCACCCGTCCGATCAGTTCGATCAGAAGGGGAAAAAGGAAAGAACCTTCCTTTTCTTCAGAGAGGATCCTCTTGATCGATGCAAGCGATTCTTTTGCCCTCTGGTCCAATATTGAACGGAGGTCTCTCTTCTCTTTTTCCATGTCATAAAATGGCTCTATCATTTTAATCACCTCACCTTTTGATCAATTTCGAGCCCATTGAATATTTTAAACTTTATCATAAATCCACTTAATTTACAAATCCACCGCTTAATACCATAATCCGTAATCGTCATCCTGAACTTGTTTCAGGATCTATGGGTTATCGA
>CAZXMB010000011.1:21744-28990 GCA_964641715.1 uncultured Syntrophaceae bacterium | reverse complement strand
GTAAAGAAAAATCTATGTAATCTTTTTTAAAATCTCAGTAATCAAGCCTCTCTTTATTTTTCCTTACTCTTCCTGACGATCTTTCTTTTTTCTTCAGGAAGCGGAGGCGGAACAGGCCCGCCAGGGATCTTCATCACCGCATTAAATTTGGGGGGGCAAACTTCGAAGCAGGTCCCGCATTTTATACATTTCTCCTGATCAATGACATGGATCTGGTTCTTGGCACTGAGGATGGCCTCAGCAGGGCATCTCTTTGCACAGGTCATGCAGGCCTGGCACTTTTCCGGGTCGATATAGTAGGAGAGGACTTCGCTCAGTAACTTTTCTATTTCATCCCGGGTGAAAAGTTTGTCATATTCTTCTGCATGAGTAAGGCGTGATGCCAGCTTCTCATTTTTCACCATCTTAATGTAGGGAACTAACCTTCTAAGCTCCGCAAGTTTGGATTTTAATTCATTTTCTTCTATCCCCTCCCCTTTGCCAAGCGGTCCCAACTCTTTCACCTTATTGCCAAACTCACCCATCACTTCGGCAAAAAGGATCCCTTCAGCGGAGGACATAAATTCGATCCTTAATCTCTCCGGGTTCAGGCCTATGTGTTCCATGAGTCTCCTGCAGAGGAGTACCATATTGAGCGCATGGTAATTTCCATGAGTAATATAATTACATTCATTCAAACGGCACCCGCCAATAAACACGCCATCCATTCCGTTCGAGAAAGCCCGAAGTACAAATTCCAGGTCAACTCGACCGGAACACATGACTCGGATCAACCTCGCTTCAGTTGTATATTGCAGTCTGGAAACTCCAGCCATGTCAGCGGCGCCGTATGCTCACCAATGGCATACAAAGCCGATGATTCTTGGTTTAAATTTAAGTCCCGCGCTCATTCTTGTCTCACTTCCTTAGGTAGAGAATAAAAGTAAATGGGTTGGGCCATTAGCATTAAAATTCTTACAACACCCTTCACTTTGCCCAAACTGGCCTCCTCACCCTTACCCTGGCCTTATTTTACGCAATCTCAACTGCCGCATCAATTTCGGCTAATAGTTCTTCATCGGTAAAGTGCTTCAGTCGAATTGCCCCCGTAGGGCACTTTGAGTTACAGAGCCCATCTCCTTTACAGAGAACGGGATTCACCGAAGCCTTTTTGCCCTGTCGTGTCTCACGAAACTCGATGGCACCATACGTGCAAGCTGAGATACAGGCTCCGCAACCTATGCATTTTTTCTCATCCGCCTCGCATACAGATCCGGAGGCAATGACGGTATCATGGGAGAGAAGCGTCAGGACCCGGCCAGCAGCCCCGTAGGCGTGGTTAATCGCTTCCGGTATATGCTTGGGATAATGGGCCATTCCACAGAGGTAAATGCCGTCGGCCGCAAACTCAACCGGCCTCAATTTGACATGGGCTTCCTGGAAGAAACCATCCGTGCCCAAAGAGACCTTGAATAATTGGGATATTTCCCTGCTTCCTGCCGCGGGAATAATGGCAGCCGCCAATGAGATGATATCGGCATCTATTTCAAGCCTCTGGCCCAAGATATAATCTGTCGCAGTCACCCGCAGAATGCTTTTGCCTCCCTCCTGAACCATCTCCACCTGGGGTTTATCCTGCGGTTCATAACGGATGAACTTTACATCTTTATCGGCCGCCTCCCTGTAATAATCCTCTCGGAAACCATAGGTCCTGATATCCCTGAAGAGGATGTAGATATCCATCCCGGGATTGATCTCTTTGAGTTTCAATGCGTTCTTGATGGACTCGCTGCAGCATATCCGGCTGCAATAATTTCTGTCTTCATTTCTACAGCCGACGCATTGGATCATCACGAGACTTTTCGCATGGATGACCTTTTCATCTCCTCTGTTGATCTTCTCTTCCAGCTCAAGGTGGGTCATCACCCTGTCATCTTTTCCATAAAGGTATTCGGTGGGTTGATAGATATCAGCCCCTATAGCGATAACCGTGGCACCATGTCTTATCTCTGTGACTCTTCCTTCGAACTTAATCCTGGTTAAGAAATTCCCAACATAACCGATAGCCTCTGTGATCGTCGCATTCGTATAGACATGGACGAAGGGGTGTTGATATACCTTTTTTATAAGATCATGCAAATAAGCCTGAACATCCAGGCCCTCCAGGGTGGAATGGATCTTTTTCGCTGTTCCCCCAAGGTCTCTATCCTTCTCCACCAGGTGAACCTCATGCCCCTGGTTGGCCATGGAGAGAGCACATGTCATACCGGCAATACCTCCGCCGACCACCAATGCCGCCTTGTTGACCGGCAGATCAAATTCCTGAAGGGGTTCCAGATGGCAAGCTCTTGCGACTGACATCCGGATAATATCCTTTGCCTTCTCGGTGGCTTCCTCCTTTTCTCGAGAGTGAACCCATGAGTTATGCTCCCTGATATTAGCCATCTCATAGTAATATTGATTAATTCCCGCCTCCCGAACCGTGTCCCGGAATAACGATTCAAGGGTCCTTGGGCTACAGGCGGCGACCACCACCCGATTGAGCCCCTTCTCCTTTGTCATGTCTGTTATCTCTTTGGCACAATTAGCAGCACATGAGAACAATTGTTCCTGGGCATAGACCACGTTGGGTAAGGTTAATGCATATTCCACTGTGGAAGGGACATTGACCACTCTTCCGATATTTGCCCCGCAATGGCACACAAAAACCCCTATCCTCGGTTCCTCTTTGGAGACATCCTTTTCTTCCGGGTATATTCTTTCTTTGGTCAGCTTACCCCTCCGGTAGTCAAGGAGTTCACCGCATTGGGAGCCAGCCCCGCTGGCGCTAAAAACCGATTCAGGAATATCAATGGGACCCTGGAAGGCCCCGCTAATGAAAATCCCCGGGCGTGAGGTCTCCATAGGATTGACAGGATTGACCTTACAAAAATCGTGAGAATTGAGTTCGATGCCGAACTTATCTCCAAGATTCTTCGCATCCGCAGGAGGATTCAACCCAACGGATAACACCACCATATCGAACTCTTCCTCTTTTACTCCCTCTTCGGGGGTAGAATACCGCACGGTGACACTCTTGGTTTTCGGATCTTCCCTTACGATGGATGTATAGCTTCTTATAAACCGGATTCCAGGGAGCCTCTCTGTCCTTTGAAAGAACCGCTCAAAATCCTTGCCATAGGAACGAATGTCGTTATGGAAGATCGTGCATTCTGCCTCTGCATCATGATCTTTTGTCAGAATGACCTGTTTCTGGGTATAGGTGCAACATACGGCTGAGCAGTAGCTGTTGCCACCCATGGGGTTCACCTGTCTGGAACCGACGCATTGAATCCAGGCTATTTTATGAGGATGCTTCCTGTCTGAAGCACGCAGGATCTCACCTTCGTACGGGCCAGTGGCGCATAACAGTCGCTCATAGTCCATGCTGGTGACCACGTTCTCGAACTTTCGGTAACCATATTCATTGCCCACCTTAGGATCATACGGCTCAAGACCAGGGGACAGAATAATCGCCGCCACTTTTACTTCTACTTTTTCCGCCTTTTGATTCAAATCAATGGCGTTATTCTTACAGACAGATTCGCAAATGCGGCATTTTTTCTCCTTCAGGTAAATGCAGCTTTCATCGATATATGTGATCAGAGGAATGGCCTGAGCAAAATAGATATGGACGGCCTTATTTTTCGAGATCTCCTGATTAAATTGATCAGGGTATTTGACCGGACAGTATTCAACACAGGTCGTACACCCCGTGCATTTGCTCTCGATGATATACCTGGGCTTTTTGATCAGGGTGACCCTGAAGTCCCCCGCTTCCCCCTCGACACGGTCAACTTCAGTGTAGGTCAGAACCTCTATATTGGGATGCCGGCCGACCTCGACCAGTTTGGGGGCAAGTATTCAGATGGAGCAGTCATTGGTGGGAAAGGTCTTGTCAAGCTGTGCCATATGGCCGCCAATGGCAGGTGCCTTGTCGACCAGGTAAACCTTAAAACCCGCAGTGGCAAGATCCAGAGAGGCCTGGACACCGCTGACCCCTCCACCGACAACCATGACGTCTCCAAAACGAATGTCTCCGAAACTCTTATAAAGCTGCTGCGTTTGTTCTTTTTCCATTTGTCTATGTCCTTGAGAAAAGGATTACACAGATTTCAAAAAACTGATTACAGAGATTTCAAAAGACGATCACACAGATTCTTTAATCGCTGTCATCGTTCCGTAATCGCCGTAATCTCCTTAAATCACTTCCTGGAGAATCTCCGTGATGTCCTTAATCTGTATGACTTCACTCTCCTTCAGCGTTAACCTGCTATCCTCGAACTGGGTGATGCAATACGGGCAGGAAGTGACCAGCACCTCAGCCCCAATCCCGATCGCCTGTTCCAATCTGAGAGTTGAGAATCTTTCACCTTTTGCCGTTTCCATCCAGATCCTGCCTCCGCCCATTCCGCAGCAGAGACTATCTTCCCGGGAATTGGCCATCTCAACCAGTTCCAAACCGGGTATCCTCTTCAGGATCTCTCGGGGTTCCTCATAGATACCATTATGCCGACCCAGGTAACACGGGTCATGATACGTCACTTTCTTCCCATACTCCTTAATGGGTTTAAGTCTTCCCTCCTGAATGAGCCGGAATAAATATTGGGAGACATGGACCACTTCAAAGTTAACTTTAAATTCGGGATACTCATTCTTGAAGGTGTGGTAGCAATGAGGGGAAGAAGCGACGATTTTCTTCACCCCGTTTTCGATAAAGGTCTTGATGTTTTCTCTGGCCAGGCGTTTGAACAGTTCCTCATTGCCCGCTTTGCGAACACTCTCGCCACAGCAATTCTCCTTTGAACCCAGTATCCCGAAATCTACCCCTGCCCTGTTAAGGATATTGGCCGTGGCTTGAGCTACCTTCTTTAATCTCGGGTCATAACTGGGATAACAGCAGGGGAAATATAAAGTCTCTGTCCCCTCGGTGAATGCTTTTACAGACAGGCCTTCTGCCCAATCAGCCCTGTCCTTCTCCTGCCGGAAGGGATTACCCACACTGGCGATGCTTGTCATGACACCCCGGAGATTCGGGATGCTCGCAGGGACGACACCGTCCGGCACCAACAACCTGCGCATCGCCCTCACCACGTCGATTATTTCAACGCCCCGGGGGCACCGCCCGACACAATTGCGGCAGGTGGCACAGAGCCATAAGTCTTCGGACTCGAAAGGGACCACGCCTAATTGTGCCTGATGGATCATCCTGCGAACAAAATATTTTCTTACACGATTCCAGGGGCAAACCGTTTCACACTTTCCGCATTGATAGCAGAATTTGAAGGCTTCTCCACCCGCCTCTTTGAGGCCCTCGATGACATCTTTAAAGGGAGCTAAGGGCACAGTCTCCATACTCTTTTTCAATCCTCTTCTTTTGCGATTACAGAGATTCTAAAATATGATTACAGAGATTTTGGGCTTTTCCAGAAATCTCTTTTATTCCTTCTTTGCCATTCGGGCAATGGTCTCCATGACCTTCTGCAAACCATATTGGTCTACCATGGACTCCAGCCCTATCTCCACGTCCTGCGGCTTCGCTTCCTCTTCCACTTCCTCTTCCCTCTCTTCGTAAGTCAGGGCATCATTGAGGCACCACTGAACACACAGGGGTTTTTCCTGCGGCGGATCGTCTTCACACATATCGCATTTGAGAGGCAGACCTGAATCGGGCTCTTTGAAGACATCCCTGGAGGGACAGGAAGCCCTGCAGAAGTCACACTCGTCATACTCCTTTCCATCGATCACATATCTGTCTCTGCCTGAACATTCGGCCCCCGTATATTCACCCGCATATACGGGAAGATAGATGTCCTTGAGGGGTTCGCGAATCAGCCGGATACGGGATCTCGCCGGATTATTGCTGCTATATTTCGGTTTAGCGTGAAAGGCGGAACAGATCATCTCGCATGCCCGGCAACCATTACATTTATCAAGATCGATCTTGATGACCTTGACTTTCTTCTTTACTTTACTCATTTTTTATTATTCCTCTCCGTTCAAAGTCTTCGGCAACATAAGCCAGATCAAGTTCCTGTAAAGACTCTTTGGTAGGAATACCCTGATGATCCCACCCCTTGAATTTGTAATATTCGTCCAAGAGCTTTGCTTCAAGCTCAGGAAATCTCTTCTTCCAGTGGTCTTCGGGTGGCTTCTCATCGGCTCTCCTCATCCCTCTTCTTATATTAACCGCTCTCACTAAAGTCCGGTTCCTCCGGGCAACTCGCGTGAGTCCAGCTTCATCCATATCGATTCCGGTCGCTGCCGAAATAAAAGCCGGGTAGTTGTGCATATGATAGGGAGGCTTCAGAGGAAATGAGGATAGGCCGGCACATACCCCGAGGGCGTCATCAATGTAGTGCATCCTCTCCATCCAGTCCACAATTTCACAAGTGGCCTCAAAGGTCGGATAATATGGATTGGAGTGTTCTCCGCGCGGATCCCAGTCCAGAAAATACTTCTTAAACTTTTCATCAGGAACCTGGACCCAATCCTTTACGAACTCTTCTCTCTGCTCTCTGGCCGCAAAAGGCTCCTGCGGGAACTGCCCTTCAATCTGGGTAATGTTGATCTTCTCTCCAGTGGAATACATAATGAAATAAATGGGATTGAGCATCCCCAACTTGAGAGGCAGTTGCTCATGTTTCTTGATGGTATTATGGGCATAGGCCTCTGCGCCCTTTCCAATCTGTTTTGCCGCCCAATAAGTTCCATTGGCCAGAACATCCCCGATTCCCTCTCTCCGGACGATTCTATCAAGTAGCCAGTAAAATCTCCCCTCGATGTCGGACGGCATTCCTGGCATGTCCTGATCCGTCAAAATGCCGGCATCGTAAAGCTCGAGGGCAAAGGCCATCACCTGGGGAGCGGAATATCCGTCCACTCCGTACTCCGTCGCACGCTGGGCAATTCTAAAACCAAAATCGAGGTCTGACATGGCGGCCATGGTATAGGTAAGCTTTGAGTAGCATTTCATCATGTATTTTGAAACTCCCGGGGCAGATATGAGTGCCCCGCATTTCATCGGACAGTTATAGCAACTGATTAACCGCTCGCGGACACCCTCTTGAGTCTTCCTCCACTTCTCCTCGATTTCTTTGGTCCAAAAATCTTTTCTTCGAACCCGGGCATTTCCCCACATGAAACCCGTGGTGTGCCACTTCTCATCAATAATGGCCATCTCCTGCGGTGACCCAAGCCCGGCGAAAATGGGCTCTACATTCTTAAT
>CAZXMB010000011.1:5331-21644 GCA_964641715.1 uncultured Syntrophaceae bacterium | reverse complement strand
CCTTTTAAATGAGAGGCATCACGTATTTCAACTTTATCATTGTTTATCCACAAATAAACAGGATTGGGGGACCTTCCGCGAAGGACCACTTTGTCATAACCGGCATACTTCAATTCCGGGGCAAGAACCCCCCCCATCATTGAAAATGCCATTAACTGTGTCTGGGGAGAAATGGTTGAGACAATGGTTCGATTGGCACCGGGTGCAGGAGTACCACTTAAAAGGCCGGCGCTGAAGATGAGTAGATTATCAGGGGAAAAGGGTTCAAATTCAGGGGGAACCCGATCCCATAATATCTTGGCGTTGGTTCCCAGGCCACCCAGATAAAGTTCAGTCCATCCCGGATCTGTTTCAACCCTCTGAATATCTCCCCGGGAAAGGTCAATTTCTAAATTATATCCTGTCTCTGCGTACCTCATTTTTTAGCCCCTTTAGGTATCAGCTTGTTAATATTTTCACGTAATTTTTTATACTAAAATTCTTGTTTTCTTTTCAAGAGAAAAATTACTTCTTCGAACTTTTTTTTCATTTCATGCAGGTTGTAACAGGCTTTAATCCAAATGTTTCCTAAGATTGATAAAGGGTGAGCGGTCAAAACCAATGGCTTTAAAAAAAGAAAGCATATCACCGGCATCCCAGCGCACAGAGGTATGGATATCTCGGATTCCCTCCCTTCTAAAAAACGAAAAAAGTTTTTCAGCTAAGATTCTCCCGATTCCTATTCCCATCTGCCGTGGATGCACCCCTACCACTTCGATCCAACCGCTTTGTTCCAGACCAAAGCCTTCCCCTTTGATCTCTCCGATGATGAAGCCCGCCACTTGACCGTCCTTTAAAGCAACAAAACCTAAAGCTTCTTCTTTTTTAAGATGACCCTGGACCATTTGAATCCACTTTTTTGAAATTTTTTTCTGTAATATGGATTCCTGGATAGAAACGATTTGAGGGACATCTGCGGCGTCAATCTTCCGGACTTTGATCTCCCTCCCCATCTTCTCCTCAGTCAATCCGAATGATTTTGACATGTTTTCCTACCCATTCCGGAGGAAGATAGACCCGACCGCTGTTCCCGCTCTGTTTGACTTCCTTCTCGATCATCTCCTCGCCATAGACCTCGAACTTGGACTTGTTGTGCACACTAATTGAAGAAACCAGGGTTTCAAGGTCAGGTTCTTTTTTCTGTATCATGTTTTCCCTTAAAGGTTAAATAATTACAAATTAACTATTTAACAATTACAATCTATTTATAATAGAGCGACTAAAGGTTGTCAAGCATTTTTTTTCAAGAAATAGCTCCCCTGATTTTTTCAAAGAATATTCCTTAAAAGATATTTTCTGGTGAGATGGGACTCTCAAATATTCATGAATAATTGTTCATAATACATTGAACTTCGAAAATTGACAAAAGAATATCTTCGTGATAAGGGTTTAGAAAATTCTAAATAAGGGAGGGTCAAAAGATGGAAGCAAATAGGGGGATGATCAAATCGACTGTGAGAATCTTGGTTCTGGTCTGTTTCTTAGCTCTTATAGGCGGCGCTGGTCTTCAGGCAGCGGAGTATCCAGGCCAGCCGGTCAAGCTCATTGTACCATGGGCTGCCGGAGGCGACACCGATGCGGTCATGAGGGTTGTGGCCCATTTCGCCGGAAAATATCTGGGGCAGCCCATGGTGGTGATCAACGTCCCGGGTGTCGGTGGAACACTGGGTGCCCGTCAGGGCAAGGATGCCAAACCGGATGGCTACACATTAACCGCAACCCATGAGTCCGTCATTAGCTCGAGGATAGTGGGAGTGGCTGATTTTGATTATTCAAGTTTCATCCCGATTGTCAATCTGGTCAACACGCCTGCCATGGTCGCAGGCAGGGGGGATGCTCCCTGGAGCAATATGAAGGAGGTTGTGGCTGAGGCCAAGAAAAGACCGGGGCAGATTACCTTTGGGGCGACCCTGGGTTCTACCAGCCATTTCTTCCCCCTCGACATCGCACATCATGCCGGTATTGATTTAAAGATCGTGGGTTATGAAGGCACCGCCAAGCGTCAGGCCGCGCTTCTTGGCGGATTTATCGACCTGGGTGAAAGTAATCCCGCAGTTGGACAGCAGTACTTTCAGACAAAGAAGTTGAAACCGTTAGGTATTGCCACCCCAAAACGCCACCGACTCCTGCCCGATGTGCCCACTCTGAGAGAACAGGGAATTGATGTGCTTTTTGGTGTAAATAGAGGGGTGAGTGCACCTCTAAACACACCGAAAGAAGTGATCGAGAAGTTGAGCAGGGTTTTCGAGAAGGTCGCTCAAGATCAGGAATTTTCCAAGAAGATCAATGAACTGGGATCAGATGTGGTATACCTCGATCAGGCCGGTTACAGGTCGTACATCGATACGGAGTTCAAACGGCTGGATATACTTGCCGTCAAATTCAATTTAAAGGGACCTGCACCCAAGAAATAGCTGGAAGAAAGCGATGAAGGAAGATAGATTGATCGGATGGGCCATTATCGGCTTTGGTGCATTCATGTATTATCAGGCGGACCTGCTTCCACCTCCCATGTTCGGGACTTTAGGCCCTGCTGTGTTTCCCAAAATCGTCCTGATCCTCCTTATTCTTACAGGGGGTGGACTCATCCTTCAGCAATTCATCAGAGATCGCCGGGCTAGCGCAGAGGTCAAAACCCCTCCGGCTCAGAGGATAGAAAAGATAAAGAAAAGCCTGAGGCATTACGAGTGGGTGATCCTTACCCTCCTCTGTTTTTTCGGCTATGTACTACTCATGGACTTTGCCGGTTATCTCATATCGACCCTTGTGTTTATTCTCGCGCTGATGTGGCTCATCGGTCCCCGGACAAGGAGTTCGTTGCTGGTCATTTTCATTACGACCCTGATCATGAGTTTCGGATTGTATTATGGGTTTATGACCTTTTTTGATGTTGTTCTACCCGAAGGCCAATTTTTCTAAAAGAACGGATGAAAGATTGGCCTTTTTTTAAGGGAAAAGGGACGATGCTGGATTTCTTTGCTTCCGGGTTTCATGAGGTTTTCCATCCCTATCCGTTGTTCCTTCTTCTTTTAGGGACAATAGGGGGCATCATTGTCGGTCTGATCCCCGGATTCACTGTGACCATGGGTGCCGCCCTCGTTTTACCCCTGACATTTGGGATGAGCTCATTTGAAGGCCTCTGTGCCATGATTGGAGTATTTGTCGGAGGAATGGCAGGAGGACAGATCAGCGGGATCCTGATCGGGATTCCTGGAACCCCTTCCTCTGTGGCCACTGTTTTCGATGGCAATACCATGGCCAAAAAGGGGGAACCGGGACGGGCTTTGGCCCTGGGCACCTGGGCCTCTTTTTTAGGAGGACTGATTGGTGCGGCTATTTTGATCTTTTTCACTCCCCCTCTGGCGAATATCGCTTTAAAGTTCGGGCCATGGGAGCTTTTCTCCCTCGTCGCCTTCGGAATGACAGTCATTGCCAGCCTTTCCGGCCAATCTCTGCTGAAAGGGATGATCTCAGGACTCCTTGGACTTTTAGCGGCGATGTTCGGTACCGATCCCATGACCGGGGTACCCAGATTTAATTTTGGCCTCCATGGTCTCACCGGAGGATTCTCTTTTTTGCCTGTTTTAATCGGACTTTTTGCATTTTCCCAGCTCATGACTTCATTGGAAAGCAAGAGCGCGGTCAGTCAGGCGCTGATCAAAGGCGCGAAATTGACCTGGTCGAATTCGAAAGTGATCATGGAAATTCTGCGCCAGCCTGTCAACCTTTTCCGATCTTCCTTCATCGGCACCTTCATCGGGGCCCTTCCGGGTGCAGGAGCCAGCATCTCAAATATCTTGGCCTATGATCAGGCGGTCAGAGGTTCCAAATATCCGGAAAAGTTTGGGACCGGGATCGCCGATGGCATCATTGCCTCAGAGGCGGCCAATAATGCCACCGCAGGAGGTGGCCTCACCCCGACCATTGCTTTAGGAGTGCCGGGTGATGCCGTCTCCGCAATCATGATGGGCTGTCTGATCATTCATGGGATCCAGCCCGGTCCGCTCCTCATTGTCGAACATCCCAAGCTGGTCTACGGCGTTTTTGTGGCCTTTGTGCTGGCCCATTTTTTTATGCTCGCTGTGATGTTATACGGCATTCATATTTTTGTTCGCCTGACACGAATTCCCATCTATGTCCTGATCCCTTCCATCCTGGTTTTATGCTCGGTAGGTTCTTTTGCAATTCATAACCGTTTCTTTGACATCTGGGTGCTCTTCATTTTCGGCGTCATCGGATACCTGATGGCGAAGCTTAAAATCCCCCTAATACCGATGATTCTCGGTGTCATTCTCGGCCCTATGGCTGAATCGAACTTCAGCCGCGCCCTCATGACAAATAGCCACCTGACCCTGTTTCTGACCAGACCGATCTCATTATTCTTTCTGGTCCTGGCCGTAGCTTCGATGTTCTATCCCCTCCTCAGGAAACGTCTGAGCCGCGGAGGTCCCAAAAAGGGAACTCAGATCTCCTGAACAGGGAGAGTGATAGGAGATAGATATGTCGGGATTTTTTTTCTCTCACCGTCCATTGGTCATGGGAACAGACTGGATGATCACAGCCGATCATCCATTGGCCGCTCAGGCCGGAGCCACTGTGCTGGAGGCCGGAGGCAATGCGGTGGATGCCGCAGTCGCAGCAAACCTTGTCCTAACTGTGGTCAGGCCTCATATGTGCGGCCTGGGAGGTGACCTCTTCGCATTAATTTTTGATGCGAAGAATATGAGGATCGATGCTCTCAATGCAAGCGGTCGATCCCCGTATGAGGCCACCCGAGAGCGCTACATTAGCCTGGGGCATAAGGGCATTCCTCAAGACGGTCTTTTCACCGCAACCGTTCCGGGTGCTCTGGATGGCTGGCAGGCCATGTTAGAAAAATATGGGACACGGCCCTTGGCTGATCTTTCCACAAAAGCCATCGCTTATGCAGAAAAGGGTTTTCCTCTGTATCCTGATTTAGTGAGAGCCATTGAGAATCGTTCCCAAATTCTGGCTAAATCAAATTCTGCCTCCAGGGTATTTCTCCGCAATGGACGGTCCCCCGGAATAGGAGAACGGTTGGTTCAATCCGATCTGGGAAGATCTCTTCGCCGGGTAGCCTCTCAGGGGAGAGACGCCTTTTACAAAGGGCCATTAGGTGAGGCTCTATGTAGGTTTTCAGAAAAATCAGGAGGACTGTTCAATGAGAGGGATCTTCTGGATCATTCCCACACCTGGGTAAACCCCCTGAAAATCAATTATAAGGAATGGGAGGTTTTCACTCAACCCCCAAACTCACAGGGGATCGCCCTGTTAATGCAAATGGCGATCTTGGCGAATTTTAATCCATCGAGTCTCGGCCATAACACAGCGGATTATGTCCACCTTCTCGTCGAGGCGAAGAAGCTTGCCTTTGCCGACCGGGATCAGTATGTCTGCGACCCGGACTTTCACCCGATTCCTCTTGAAATGCTTCTTTCTTCTGAACAGGCCCGGATACAGGCGAAACGAATCGATCTCCGTCAAGCATCAGAAGGGGTGAAACCAAGAAGATTCTCGCGGGACGGGGAGGACACGATCTATCTGGCTGTCGTCGACAGTAAGGGAAACGCGGTCTCCTTAATCCAGAGTCTCTATGAAGCCTTTGGCAGTGGCGTGATGATTCCTGAAACCGGCATCATCCTTCAAAATCGCGCACGGGGATTTTCCTTTGATCCGAATCACCCCAATTGTCTCGGCCCTCACAAGCGGCCCTATCATACCCTTCATTCAGCTATGGTTCTCAAAGAGGGTCTGCCTTACCTTATCCTGGGCAGTCCCGGTGCGGATGGCCAGACTCAGACAGTCACCCAGCTTCTGATGAACACGCTCGAATTCAAGGCCCATGTCCAGGAGGCAGTGGATGCCCCACGTTTCCGGAGCAACCCGGACGGATCCCTTTTCCTGGAGGCCCGGTATCCCTCGGAAGTGGTCTCCGGACTCAAAGCCAAAGGACACCGAATTCAGATCATTTCCGAATGGGATGAGTTGATGGGATCCTCCCAAATCATTATGATTCACCGGGAGAATGGCGTTCTTATGGGAGGGGCCGATTCCAGGCGGCAGGCTTATGCCATTGGGAGTTGAGGGGCCCATTCCCTCTCTTGCCTCTGCCTGTATCTTGAGACCATCTATTTGAGAGGAACTTTTTCAATCGTTTTTCAAGCCCTGACGCTTCTGCTTTAACTTTCCCCCAATAAATTCATTCCTCTTCTAACTGGATGTGGACGGGCCGGACCTTCCAGACGTGTTGGCAATATTCATGGATGGATCGGTCAGAGGAGAATTTACCCATCCTCGATACGGTCAAAATGGACATCTTCGACCACTGTTCCTGATCGCGATAGGCCTGACTCACTTTATCCTGACAATCGATATACGACTGGTAATCAGCGCAGACCATATATTCATCCAGGTAAATCAGTGAATGAATCAGAGGTTCAAATAGCCTGCTGTCCCCGCGAGAAAAGAATCCGGAATGGACGAGATCGATCGCCTCTCTCAGGGAAGGGTTGGAATCAAAGTATTTCCCGGGGTTGTAGCCCTTGGCCTTAAGATCAAAAACCTCTTCTGCTTTTAGTCCGAAGAGAAAGAACCGTTCAGGACCCACCTCTTCTAGAATTTCAACATTGGCCCCATCCAGCGTGCCAATGGTCAATGCCCCATTCAGGGCAAACTTCATGTTACCTGTTCCGGAAGCCTCCTTTCCTGCGGTTGAAATCTGTTCCGAGAGGTCTGCCGCAGGATAAACCCGTTGTCCATTCTTCACATTAAAGTCCGGGAAGAAGACCACTTTCAGCCGATTCCGGACATCCGGATCATTGCTGACCACCTCTGCGACGGAGTTGATCAATTTGATGATCAGTTTTGCCATATAGTAGCCCGGTGCAGCCTTACCCCCGAAGATGAAAGTTCTGGGAAGAATTTCCAGATTAGGATTTTTCTTGATGCGATTAAAGAGCGTGAGGATATGAAGTAAATTCAGGTGCTGACGTTTATACTCATGGATGCGCTTGACCTGAACGTCAAACATGGAACGGGGATCAACGATGACCCCCAAACGTTCCCGGATTTGAGCGGCCAGATCACGTTTGACCTCATCTTTGACCTTACGCCACTTCTCACGAAAATCTGCGTCTTCAGCCAACGGTTCCAGGCATCTGAGTTCATCCAGGTTTTTGATCCATCCGTCCCCAATCCGGCTTGTGATGAGCTTGGTTAATCTTGGGTTGCAGAGCACGAGAAACCTCCGGGGGGTGATCCCATTGGTGATATTGAAAAATTTCTCCGGCCAGAGGCCGTAGAAATCACGAAGGACATCCTTTTTCAAAAGTTCGGTATGAAGCCTGGCCACTCCATTGATGGCATGGCTTCCGACACAGGCCAGGTGCGCCATGCGAACATAGCGTTCTCCAGTCTCGTCGATCAGGGATAGCCTGGCCACCTTTTCCGCATCATCAGGATGCTTCGATCTCACCTCATCGAGAAAGCGGCGGTTGATCTCGTAGATGATCTCCAAGTGACGTGGCAGCAGACGGTCAAACAAGGAAAGGGGCCACTTCTCCAATGCCTCGGGCAGCAGGGTATGATTCGTGTAAGAAAATGTTTTTTGTGTGATCTCCCACGCCTGATCCCAGCCCATCAGATGTTCATCCACGAGCAAACGCATCAGTTCCGCTACTGCAATGGAAGGATGGGTATCGTTGAGTTGCACCGCATACTTTTTATGAAAATGGCTCAGATCTTTCTCCCTCTGGAGGTAGATCCGGATCATATCCTGCAGTGAACAGGAGACGAAAAAATATTCCTGTTCCAATCTCAACTGCCTCCCCGAAACTGGCTCGTCATTCGGGTAAAGCACTTTCGTAATATTTTCCGATGAGACCTTCTCATCCACTGCCCCATAGTAGTCGCCGATATTGAAGGCCTGAAAATCGAAGGATTCATAAGCTTCTGCCTTCCAGAGGCGGAGCAGGTCGGCGGTGTTTACCTTATATCCGATCAATGGCGTATCATAGGCAATCCCCTTGACCACCCTGGCGGGGATCCATCGCATGCGAAACCTTTTTTGTTCATCGTAGTATGATTCGGTATAACCACCCAGTCTGACATGAAACGAAATCTCAGGCCGGGGAATTTCCCAGGGATTGCCCAACTGTAACCATTTATCCGTCACTTCGACCTGCCATCCGTCACGTATTTCCTGGTCAAAGATACCAAATTCGTAACGAATCCCGTAACCGATCGCAGGGATTCTCAGAGTGGCCAAGGAATCCATAAAGCAGGCGGCTAACCTTCCCAGACCTCCGTTACCCAAACCGGGTTCTTCCTCCTGTTCGAGAAGGAGGTTTAGTTCCAGACCTAATTCTTTAACCGCTTCCTGAACCTGATCATAGATGCCCAGGTTGATCAGGTTGTTGCCAAGGTGTGGACCGAGCAGGAATTCAGCGGAGAGGTAGCAAACCGTTCGGCTCTCCTTCTCATAATAGGTCTGGGCAGTCCGGAGCCACCGGTAAAGCAGACGATCGCGGATGGCGTAGGCCAGTGCGAGGTAGTAATCGTTGCGGGTGGCTACGGCTGAGAACCTGGCCTGGAGGTAAAAGAGGCTTTCCTGGATGGCACGTTTGATCGCCTCTATGCTGAGACCTGTTCGGATCTCATCGGAGGATTTCCGGGATCGATGCGTCTTTTCATCTCTACCTTTCAATTGACCTGGAACCGGTTTTTGGGGTTTACGGTTCATTTCTACCTCTAATTTATCTCTACCTGAAACCTATTTAAACCTTAGTCTCCTGGCAATGTCAATGGGGTTTTGAAATAGTAAATTTTTTGTCTTTTTTTTGTCTCAACTCTTTTCTATCAGGTAACAATTTCTGCTATTCTGAACCAAACAGAAACGTAAACCTTTCTCCTTTCAATTTTAATTTTCTTTATAAATTCAATATATTATAAATTATATGATATTTCAAATAAGATTTGGCAAGGATTTTGCTATTTTAAGTTTAGAAAAATATGGAACCGATATCGGATAATAAATCTGAAGGTGAAAAGATAGTGGGCGATAGGGATAAATTTATCTCTTATGAGCAATGGACAGAAATGATGGCCAGGGAAATATTTCTTCTCAAGGATGAAAACCCAAAAGAGATCAGCAAGCTCTACGAAATGTCTTATGAAGATTACGACGAAGACGAGGAGACGAGTTTACGACCCAGAAAGAAATAAACCCGATGAGAAGGTCTTCGACCTTCCGGATGCAGGAAAGAATATAATCACACCATCATTTTTTAACAGGATCACTCCATGTAACGATATCTTTTTAGTATTTCCTTCCCAATCATCAATCCGGCCAGGAGTTCTCCCTCTAATCCCAGAAATGGAAAATTCTCCTTCCCGACAAAGAAATGATTTTTTGATATCTTTGGCGGAATCAACCCCTCTCTCCATTGAAAAGCGGAATCGGTCTCATAGATGAAATGGGGATATGAAATTTTAGGAATCTGTTCGCCCGCCCACCGGAGATCGATAAACTCAATATGATGCTCAAGGAATGGGATGAGATGCTTCAGGTGCTTCATCACGGCGCTCTGGTATTCGACCAAGGAATTTTGATTCCATCCTTCCAGATCCATCAGACCTTCAACGAGGAGGGCCCTCCGGCCAGAAGGGGCCTGTGACTCATCCCCCTTGGGGCTTAGGGATAGGAATAGGACATTACCATTTCCGTCAGGCTTCCCCATATCTGAAATGGAAACGAGGAGGTCTTTCATCCCAACCGGAATCACCTTTTCATGGATCCCCAGGAAGATGGGGATGATCAAATGGGAAGGCCTGACCTTCTTCTTCAACTTTAATACTTTCCCCATACGGGGACTTAAAAGATTTAAAAGGCGATGAAAAGGAGAATTGAAGATAATAAATTTGGACTGAAATTCCCTTCCTTCCCCGTCTAATATAAGATGAAACCCTTTCCTCCTTTTCACCTCCAGTTTCTCGAACCCTTCGATTCCTTCAACCTTTCCTCCGGAGTGGAGAAATTTTTTCATCATGGGCTTCGGCATCCTCTCAATGCCCATCCCCTTCCCCCATTGGTCATTGAAGAGGAGATAGGAGGCCAGAGAGATGTCCATCCGATTGGGATTTAGATTGCCCAAGGAGAGCATCTGGAGTCTTATGAATTCCCTGAACTCCTTTGAAAAAGAAAGGAGTCTCTCATCCAATCTCTCCGTGGAGAGCGGTTTGAATGGAACTAACCTTCTAAAAAAAGAGGGAGAACGAATGGGGAAAAGCGATTCTCTCCTCTCTTCGCCTTCTCCCTTCATTAACCTCTGGTTAATCCTTGCCATTTCGCCATAGAGGTTTTTAATCTCCACAATCTCTTCAGGGAATTCCCTTTTCATCTCTCTCTGGGATAAGGGGCCCTGGTCGAAGAGGTCGATCCTCGCTTGGGGCAGGATCACCTGGAAGGATACCTTCTGCTCTTGTTTTTCAGGTGCTTTTTGACCGAATTCATGAAGGGATAGATCCAGGGTCTGGCAAATTATCCGCATCAGATGGGGTTTGATAAGTCTCTCTGAAAAATTTGAGAAGGGAACAAATCGGTACCCCTCCCTCACAAACGAGGGATGATAACTGTTTTCTTTCAGGAACAAGACACTTCGATGCTCTTTGGCAAGAAGTGTGGCTGCCATCAGCCCGCCTGGTCCGGAGCCCAGCACAATCACATCAAATACCCTAAGTTGATGTCCCATAGATCTTACCCATTCCAAAGAGTTTATCTTACGGCGACGACCTCCAGACCTTTTTTGATGAAGAGTGCGGAGGTCACCCCCGGCCCGGATCTCTTCCTTTTACGGACACACTGCCTCGTCCCGCAGGAAGGGCTCCCCTCCTTGAGATAGGCCGATCGGACACCATTGAGCCGTGCAATCTTCAGGGCCTCTTTTGCTCCTTTGATGAAAGATGGCGTCACATCATACCCTTCCTGGTTCATCACCCTGGCTTTCCCCTTCAGGACATCCATTCCGTTTCCATTGATGAGGGTCGAGCGGCTCCTCGGGGTGGGCATCCCCCCCAACTGCTCGGGGCAGACCGGAATGATCGCATATCCCCTTCCATTTAATTTCCTAAGCAGGTTCCTTTTCAACTTATGATTCCCGTCGTAACGGCTCTTTATCCCCACCAGACAGGCACTCACTAACACCCCGCCACCTGATCCCGGATGGATCATCTTTTTCTCCATAAGGATAAGACGATGAAGATAAATAGGATAGAGAGATTGAGACTTCTTTTTCTTAAATGTATTCGATGGGCCCCTGATCCTTCTCTGCCTTACTGATCTCGCCGATGACAAATGCCTTTTCACCCATTGAGAGGAGTCTTGCCAATATCTCCTCCGCCTCCTTGCTCTTTACGATAAGGACCATCCCAATCCCGTTGTTGAAGGTTCGGAGCATTTCATCCTCGGGGACTCCTCCCTTCTCCTGTAAAAATGGGAAGATGGGAGGGACCTCCCAGGATCCCCGATTGATAATGGCTTTACAACCTTTTGGAATCACTCTGGGAAGATTTCCTGTGATCCCGCCGCCTGTAATATGGGCTATCCCACCGATGTCGAAATCCCTTACAATGTTGAGAACAGCCTTGACATAGATCCTCGTCGGACGGATCAATTCCTCTCCCAGAATCCCGCCGATTTCTTCGACCCTCTGGTTCAGATCCATCCGGTGATGCTCAAGGAGGATCTTCCTGACGAGAGAATATCCATTGCTGTGGAGTCCGCTAGAAGCCATCCCGATCAGCTTATCTCCAACGGTGACGCTCGAACCATCGATCAACTGCGAGTCTTCCACAATACCGACGGCAAATCCGGCGAGGTCATATTCCCCTTCCTGATAGAAACCGGGCATTTCGGCAGTCTCGCCACCGATGAGAGAGCATTCTGCTTCGATACATCCTTTCACAATTCCATCCACTACCCGGATCGCCTTCTCCTGATCGAGTTTGGAGGTAGAAAAATAATCCAGAAGAAAGAGGGGTTTGGCTCCGCTCACGATGATATCATTGACGCACATTGCCACCAGGTCAATCCCGACGGTATGATGACAGTCCATGAGAAAAGCAATCTTCAGTTTTGTTCCGACCCCATCCGTAGAGGAAACTAAAACGGGCTTCTTGTAACGTTCCAGGTTGAGGGAGAGACAACCGGCAAAGCCTCCAATCTTGGTGAGCACTTCAGGCCGGAAGGTTGATTCCACCATCGGCTTGATCGCCTGAACAAAGGCATCTCCCTTTTCAATATCCACTCCTGCATCTTTATAAGAAATCTTTTTCATTCCAGCCTTCCTCTTGATGATTTTAATTTAAAATTACTCGATACCCCCTGAAAAGTCAACCCTTCGCCACGGATGGTTTAAATCAATTTTTAAATGAGCCATTACATCACAGTAAACCTTGGCCCGTAAATTTCTTCTTGCAGATTCGTTTTGGCTCTGTTAATTTTAGTTAGCTTATCATTCTCTTGATTCTAAGGCCAATGAGACTGGAAGAATTCGATTATTACCTTCCCAGATCATACATCGCTCAATATCCCTCTTCCCAGAGGGGAGAATCCAGATTGATGGTTCTTCGTCGGGAAGAAGGGACGATAGAGCACTGTCAATTTGGTGATATAACAGGCTACCTCCGGGCCGGTGACCTTCTGGTCATGAACAATACACGGGTGATCCCGGCAAGATTGATCGGGAAGAAAGAGAGTGGCGGAAAGGTCGAACTCCTTCTTATTCCTTCACGCAATGGCAGCCAGGGAGAATGGAGGGTATTGACCAAGAAATTAGGAAAGGCCGAAATAGGGAGACGAATTGAATTCGGAGAGGGAGTTTATGGAGAGGTAAAGGAGTGTAAAGGAGGAAAAGGAAAAATCTCATTTTCAGGAGAGAAATCAACCGAGGATCTCCTTCAGAGATTTGGACATGTCCCCCTCCCCCCTTACATCAAAAGGGAAGATGAACCGCTGGACAGGAATCGTTACCAGACCGTGTTCGCAGAAAAGGATGGTTCGATTGCCGCACCGACCGCAGGTCTCCATTTCACCCATCCCCTGCTTCAGTCTCTTAAGGAGAAAGGAATCCGTCTCACCTTCATCACTCTCCACATCGGGCCGGGGACATTTTTACCTGTAAAAGTTGATAGGGTTGAAGAACATTCGATGGAAGCAGAGTGGGTGGAGATTTCAGAAAAGGCCGCCGGAGAGATCAACGAAACCAAGAAAAGGGGCGGAAGGGTCATTTCCGTTGGAACGACGACCACCCGGAGCCTGGAGTCCTTTGCCGATGAGAAAGGCCGAATTCAACCTGAAAAGGGGGATGCCTCCCTCTTCATCTACCCCGGTTACAGGTTCCGGGTCATCGATGGATTGCTCACTAATTTCCATCTTCCAAAATCAACGCTGATCATGCTGGTTTCAGCCTTTTCGGGTAAAGATTTGACCCGGAGGGCATACAGGGAAGCGATTGAGAAAGAATATCGTTTTTACAGCTACGGCGATGCCATGCTGATCCTCTAAAATACCGTGACCGCTATCCGTGTCACGTGATCGTAAAGAATTCCGGGCACGGTGATCGGGCACGGAAAACGTTTAAAAATGGCCTTTCGCTTTGAGATTCTTAAAAGGGATAGTTTTTCCAATGCGAGATTGGGACGGATCGAGACAGATCACGGTCCCCTCTCCACCCCTGCTTTTCTCCCCGTGGGAACTCAGGGTACGATTAAATCTCTGACCCCTGAAGAGTTAGTGGAGGCAGGGGTGGAAGGGATACTGGGCAATACCTATCACCTCTACCTCAAACCGGGTCACGAGGTGATCGGGAGATTGGGAGGGCTCCATCGCTTCATCCATTGGGACAGGCCTATTTTGACAGACAGTGGCGGTTTTCAAATCTTCAGCCTGGCAAGACTGCGAAAGATTTCAGAGGAGGGGGTCCTCTTCCAGTCTCATATCGACGGATCTCAACATTTTTTAACTCCCGGGAAAGTCATGGAGATTCAGAAGATCCTTGGCTCTGACATCGCTATGGTTCTCGACGAATGTGTCCCCTACTCTTCTTCGCGTGAATACGTGAAGGCTTCGATCGGATTGACCACCCGGTGGGCGGAGAAATGCTTTCACACGAGAGGAGAGATTGGCCCTGCCCTCTTTGGTATTGTGCAGGGAGGGGTTTACCGGGACCTGAGAGAGGAGAGTGCAAGGATGCTGACCCGGATCGATTTCCAGGGATATGCCATCGGAGGCCTCAGCGTTGGGGAACCAAAATCCCTGATGCGGGATGTCCTTGAATGGACCCTCCCCCTGCTTCCAGAAAACAAACCCCGTTACCTGATGGGGGTAGGAATGCCGGAGGATATTCTCCACGCCACCCTTTCGGGCATCGATCTTTTCGATTGTGTCCTGCCCACCCGCAACGCAAGAAACGGGATGCTCTTCACCTCTTCGGGGAAGGTTTCTATCAAACAGGCACGGTATGCCGAGGATCCCAAACCTCTTGATGAGGAATGTCCCTGTTATACCTGCCGTCATTATTCGAGAGCCTATCTTCGACACCTCTATCTCTCCAACGAAATCCTCTCTTCGAGGTTGAACACGATCCACAATATCTATTATTATATGAACCTGATGAGGTCCATACGGAAGGCGATCCAGGAGGGCCGCCTCTCCGAACTTTACCGGACTTTCATTTTTAAGGAGAATGAGTTAAAAGAAGAGAATTCTGCCCGGGATCAGACGGCTTTGACTTAAAAATAGAAAAGGAGGATTTATGGGAACGGATTTAGTCTATGCCATGGGAACACAGCCAGGAGGAGGCCAGGGGTCAACGATGTGGAGCTTTCTCCCTATCATTCTCATCTTTGTCATCTTCTACTTTCTGCTCATCCGGCCTCAACAGAAGAGATCGAAGGAACACCGGACGCTCTTATCCAATTTGAAGGTTGGAGACCAGATCTTAACCAGCGGTGGAATTTACGGAAAAATTACAGGCCTGCGAGACGATGTCATTACCGTTGAAATCTCTGACAAGGTCAGGGTCAGGGTGAGCAGGGGCCATATCGCAGGGGTGATGAAACAGGATGTCATGAAAACCGAATGAGCCTAATTCGGGTTGCGGAATGTGGATTGCGGAATCTATGTAATAAATCTTCATTCCGCATTCCAAAATCCGCAATCAGCAATTGAAATGCCCCTTGCTCTAAACTTCGTTTTAGGGCTATAATCCACGAGGAGGTAAACGATGAGAAAATATGAAACGATCTTTATCCTCAACCCCGATCTTGAAGAAGAGCAAACCCAATCGGCTATTGAGAAAGTGAAAGGGATCATCACCCAGGGCAATGGGGAGATCCTGAAAGTCGAGGATTGGGGAAACCGGAATCTCGCCTACGAAGTTAAAAAGAAACCCAAAGGCCATTATATCCTCATCCATTTTTCCGGAACACCCGCCCTGCTCTCCGAATTGGAAAGAAATTACCGGGTCATGGATGCCGTGATTAAATTCCAATCCGTTCGGCTGGACGAAAAACAGGCATCCTCAACCGAAGGTCCTGTTCCGGAAGAACCTCCGGAAGAGGCGGCCGCGGGAGAGTAGGAACATGGCCTCCCTGAACCGTGTGGTCATTACGGGCAGAGTGGCAACCCCTCCGCATCGACAATATCAGCCCGATGGGACCCCGGTGTTACAATTCCCTCTGGAATTAAACGATACGGGCCCCGTCAAGAGCCTGATCCCGATTGTCGTCTTCGGAAGGCTCGCTGAATCCAAACCTGATTTGCAGAGTGGCCAGCGTCTTCTCGTCAAAGGAAGGCTCCGACAAAGGCGCTGGCAAACCCCTGAAGGGAGAAACCGAATCCGAACCGAAGTCATTGCTTCGGAACTTCATCCCGTAGAAAAGGCATCACCGTCTGAAGGAGATGAAATTTGATAAGAGAGGAGAAAAGTATGAGAAAACCGGCTGAAAAGCCTTCCGGTCCGGAAAGGAGAAAGAGACCGTTTTTAAAACGAAAGGTCTGCCGATTCTGTACGGATAAAAAATTAGAGATTGACTATAAGAATCCGAGGACCCTCCGGTATTTCGTAACCGAACGGGGCAAGATCATTCCCCGGAGGATTTCAGGAAACTGTGCCAAACATCAAAGGAAGATCACCGTGGCTGTCAAAAGGGCCAGAAACATTGCCATCTTACCCTTTACCACAGCGGCCCATTAA
>CAZXMB010000011.1:0-5231 GCA_964641715.1 uncultured Syntrophaceae bacterium | reverse complement strand
ATGCAGGTCATTCTATTGGAAGATATCCCCTCCCTGGGGAAAATGGGGCAGACCGTTAAGGTGACGGATGGGTATGGAAGAAACTACCTTATCCCGAAGAAAAAGGCTGTTTTTGCCACGGAGAAGAACCTCAAGAACTTGGAACATCAAAAAGGCCTGATCCAACAACGAATGGGAAAGATGAAGAAGGATATGGAGAAGATCGCCCAGAAAATCGAAAATCTCTCCTGCACCTTCTCCAGAAACGTTGGCGAAAGCGGGAAACTCTTCGGCTCCGTGACTTCTATGGATATTGAAACCTTTTTGAAAGAGAATGGGGTTGAGGTGGACCGGAAAAAGATTCATCTCGAAGAGCCGATTAAAAACCTTGGAAATTACACCGTCCCGATCAAGCTCCATCCGGAAGTGACTGCCACTCTTCGGGTCTGGGTGGTTCAGGAGTAAGGAACGCAAAGAGCGCTCCGAACGGTAGCCCCTTGCCATTCATGGCAGGGCTTTACAAAGGGGTCAGAAGCATGGGAGAGGGAGATCTTTCTTCCCACAAAATTCCCCCTCAGAATATGGAGGCGGAGCAATCCGTACTGGGAGGAATCCTGATTGAGAATGAGGCCATCAACAGGGTCACGGAGATTCTCGCCCCTGAGGACTTCTACCGGGATACCCATCGAAAGATCTTTAACGCCCTGATTGACCTCTTCGAACGTAACGAACCCGCAGACCTCATCACCATGACTAACGAGCTGAGGAAAAAGGGCGAACTCGATGCCGTTGGGGGTGCGTCCTATGTCACTTCGCTCATTGACTCTGTCCCAACCGCTGCCAATATTGAATACTATGCACGGATCGTAAAAGAGAAGGCGATCCTTCGAAGGTTGATCGAGACTTCAACGGAAATCATCACTCAGAGTTATGCGGACCGAGGGGATGTCGAAAGTTTTCTGGATGAAGCGGAAAAGGCCATCTTTGAGATTTCCGAGAGAAGAGTGAAACCTTCTTTCTTCCCCATCAAGGAGATTGTTAAGGAAAGTTTTAAGACAATTGAAACGCTTTTCAAGAATAAGGATCTGGTCACCGGCGTCCCCTCAGGGTTTAAAGAACTGGACCGATTGACTTCAGGCTTCCAGCCATCCGACCTGATCATTGTGGCGGGAAGGCCCAGCATGGGCAAGACCGCCCTCTGTCTCAATATTGCTCAGTATGCGGCCATTGAGGCGAAAATTCCTGTGGCCATCTTCTCTTTGGAGATGTCCAAGGAGCAATTGGTTATTCGTATGCTCTGTTCCGAAGCCCAGGTGGAAGGGACACGACTTCGGACCGGCTACCTCAGCGAAAGCGACTGGCCAAAATTGACGATGGCCGCAGGCACACTTTCTGATGCCCCCATCTTCATTGATGATACGGCCGCCCTTTCCATCCTGGAATTACGTGCCAAGGCACGCCGGTTGAAATCCGACCATGGTTTGGGAATGATCATTGTGGATTACCTTCAGTTGATGAAGGGAAGGACAAGAGTGGAAAGCCGTCAGCAGGAGATTTCCGAAATCTCCCGGTCCCTCAAGGCCCTCTCCAAAGAACTCAATGTCCCGGTGGTTGCCGTCTCTCAGCTCAGCCGTAAGACCGAGGAACGGACAGGTAACAGGCCCCAGCTCTCGGATCTCCGTGAATCCGGTGCGATTGAACAGGATGCGGATGTCATCCTCTTCCTCTTCCGTGAGGAGATTTACAACCGTTCGGAAGAGAATAAGGGGAAGGCGGAGGTGATTATCGGAAAACAACGGAATGGCCCGATTGGTAAAGTCGATCTTGCCTTTCTCGATAAATTTACCACTTTCAAAGACCTTTATAAGGGTGAACCCAAAGAGATATACGAATGAACCTTCCTAATATCCTGACGCTCACACGGGTCCTTCTCATTCCGTTCTTTGTCATCTTCATCATCAATAAGTCCTTTACGAATGCCCTCATCACCTTTGCCATTGCAGGGATAACGGATGGGATCGATGGCCTTCTGGCGAGGATTACCCACCAGAGAACGGAGCTCGGTGCCTATCTCGATCCCATTGCGGATAAACTCCTCCTCATCTGCGCCTTCCTCACCCTGGCCATCATCGAAATGCTTCCGGGCTGGCTGGCTGTCATCGTGATTACCCGGGATGTGATCATCCTACTGGGCGTACTGGTCATGACCCTGACCAATTATCCTGTAAAAATTGGACCGAGCTTCATCAGCAAGATCACCACGACCTTTCAGATCCTGACAATCCTCCTCGTCCTGCTCAACGGAGAAACCCACTGGATGAAAACGATGATCACCCTCGCCCTATACGGAACAACCTTTTTGACCATCCTTTCAGGAAGTCATTATATCTATATCGGGACACGAATCCTGAATCAAAAAAGAGATCGCCCATGAGATAAAGGAGAAAGGAGAATGGTTACCATCACGAAGGTCATCGGAAGGGAGATCATTGACTCGAGGGGAAATCCAACGGTCGAAGCGGAGGTCTTTCTCAAAAGCCATGCCACGGGTCGGGCCTCCGTTCCTTCCGGGGCATCCACAGGGAGTCATGAGGCTCTGGAACTCCGGGATAAAGATCCGAAACGTTATCTCGGGAAAGGGGTTCAAAAGGCGGTTACCCATATCAACCGGATCATTTCGCCAATACTCTTGGGAAAGAACGGCCTTGATCAGAAAGGAATCGATAGGCTCCTGATCCAATTGGACGGAACCCCGAATAAGATTCATCTGGGGGCCAATGCGATCCTGGGGGTCTCTTTGGCCTGTGCCAAAGCGGCGGCTAACCATCGGGGCATTCCACTCTATCAACATCTCGGAAGCTCCTCATCTACCCATCTTCCCCTTCCCCATATGAACATCCTCAACGGCGGGGCTCATGCGGACAACAATCTCGACCTCCAGGAGTTTATGATCCTTCCCATCGGGGCTAAAAAATTCAGGGAGGCCCTTCGGATGGGGATCGAGGTTTTCCATCATCTTAAATCCCTTCTTAAAGAAAAGGGTTATAAGACCTCGGTAGGAGATGAAGGGGGGTTTGCTCCTGATCTTCACTCCAATGAGGAGGCCCTCGAACTTCTCACGGAGGCAATCATCCAATCCGGTTATCGACCCGGCAGGGATATCGCCCTCGGCATTGATGCCGCAGCCACTGAATTTTATCAGGATGGGCACTACTCTCTCAAGGCCGATAAAAAAGGAAAGAGGAACCCTGCTGAAATGATCGAATACTATAAAAAACTGATCCGGAAATTCCCGATCGTCTCAATTGAAGACGGCCTGGCAGAGGATGACTGGGAAGGCTGGAAACTCCTGACCGATCGCCTGGGAAGGAGTGTCCAACTGGTCGGAGATGATCTCTTCGTTACGAACCCAAACCGCCTCGAAAGAGGGATCAAAGAGGGGGTGGCCAATGCCATTCTGATCAAGCCCAATCAGATCGGGACGCTGACCGAGACCCTTGATGTCATCAAAATGGCAAAACGTGCAGGTTATCGTACGATTATCTCCCACCGTTCGGGAGAGACCGAGGATACAACCATCTCTGATCTGGCAGTGGGAACCCATGCCGACCAGATCAAGACAGGTGCACCCTCCCGGACAGAACGCGTGGCTAAATATAATCAATTGATGCGAATCGAAGAAGGACTGGGAAGGAGAGCGATCTACTCCCCGCCCCTTCGCTGGAAAAGACTGGCATAGGGCAGAGAGCAACCACCTGTCGTTTAAAAACTGCCTTTTCAACCCGCAATCCCTGCCTTCCGGCAGGCAGGTGAAATCTGATATTCGCATTTGAACGGGGGGACCATGAAGATCAGAAAATATTATGATGCCGAACTCGAGTCGATGGATCGGGAGGAACTGGAGGCATTACAGCTCTATGAACTGAAACTCCAACTAAGAAGGTGTTATCGAAATTCCGAATTCTATCGGGAAAAATTTAAAAAGGCAGGTATCACCCCCGATGACATCCGGTCATTAGAGGATGCCGTTCATCTCCCCTTTATCACCAAGGATGAGCTTCGTGAGGAGCAACAAGCCCATCCCCATTTCGGAAGATATACCGTTTCACCCCCCGAAACCTGGGCAGAACTTCGGCCGTCACTCGGGACAACAGGGGCCTCCATCAATACGATCTGGTCCCATGAAGATGTTAAAAAGATTACCCGTTGGACAGCCAGGACCATGTGGACCTTTGGCGTCCGTCCCGGAGATATCATCCAGAATGGGTTTGGCTACGGGATCTGGGTGGCAGGAATCTCCGTCCATTATGCCTGCAAGGAGCTGGAATGTTTTGTCATCCCTGCCGGCTCTACCAAGAGCGAGCGCCAGATTGACTATTTTCAAAACCCGGGGTCGACGGTCCTCATCTGCACCCCTTCTTATGCCTTAACGATTGCCGAGGGGTTAAAGGAGAAAGGGATCTCTCCTGAGGAGATTCCTCTCCGGATCGGATGTTTCGGAGGAGAGGCAGGGGCTGAAGTCCCGGCGACCCGTAAGAAGATCGAGAAGGGGTTGGGAATTGATGCTTTTGACTGTTATGGGGTAACGGAGATCGGTCCGATTATCGCAACGGAGTGTGCCCAAAAAGCAGGGGTCCACTGGATTGAAGACCACCTTCTGGTTGAGGTGATCGACCCTGAGACAAAGAAACCCTGCAACCCCGGGGAGATCGGGGTGCTGGTCATCACCCATTTGACCAAAGAAGCTACTCCCCTGATCCGCTTCTGGACAGGGGATGCGACAAAACTGGATAAGAAAAAATGCAGGTGCGGCAGGACCCATGCCCGCTCGCCAGGAGGCATTCTCGGAAGGATCGAGGATAGGATTCCATGCGAGGCCACCTCTGTCTTTCCTTCCCAGATCGAGAATGTGGTCAGGGGGGTCGAAAAACTTTCCGATGAATTCAACCTTGAGCTGACCACGGATCCTCATTCCGGCAAAGATCAATGGTCCCTTATCGTCGAATGTTTGAAAGGAGAGGATATCCCCGAAGTGATTCCCCTCTTGAAAAACAAATTGATGGATGAATGTAAGGTGACCCCAAAAATCCAATGTGTTCCCTTCGGTACCCTTAAACGCAATGTATTCAGATCAAAACGGATCATTGATAAAAGGGAAAAAAGGTAGCCCTGAAAATAGGGAGGAAGATGTAATTCCGGGCAAAAACCGCAAAAATCTTTTGGGTCTCTTTTGATCGGGAAGGAGGTTCAAG
>CAZXMB010000010.1:25818-29920 GCA_964641715.1 uncultured Syntrophaceae bacterium | reverse complement strand
ATTGGGAATATCTCCTGAAATCCCTGCCGTATGGTCAGATTCGCACTGAAGCTTGAGGCATTTAGAAAGGCTCCTTAATGTAAGCCGCAAGAAAATATGGATAGTTCCGGAGGGTAAGGATTGTGGTCCCTTGATCACCCAACAGACTTTTCCAGCAATCTCATATATTTCATTTGACAATAAAATAGGTATGGTTTATATAATAGCAAACTTTGTGAAAAATTTATCAGAGAGGAGGGGGGAATTTGTTTAAGATCATATATAAAAGAGAGATGGCTGAGAATACGGTGTGTCACTTTAAAGTGGAAGCGCCCCGTATTGCCCGGATGGCAAAGCCCGGGCAGTTTGTTGTTTTAAGGGCTAATGAGACCGGGGAGAGAATTCCACTGACCATGGGAGGGACAGACCCGAAGGCAGGGACAATCGATCTGATCTTTCAGGTGGTCGGAAAGAGTACGGCGCTCTTGAGGACTTTCAATGTGGGCGATTCTATTCAGGATATTATCGGACCCCTCGGGAGACCTACCCATATTGAGAATCTGGGAACAGTGGTCTGTGTCGGTGGGGGGACAGGGGTAGCTGTGATGTATCCCATCACCAGGGCCTATAAAGAAGCGGGAAACCATGTGATTGCCATCATCGGATCTCGAACAAAAGACTTGCTGATCTTGGAAGATGAGATGAAAGCCGCCAGCCATGACCTCAGGGTCACGACGGATGATGGGAGTTATGGTGTCCATGGGTTCGTCACTGATGTGCTGAAAAAGATTCTGGATGGGCCCAACGATGTGAAACTGATTGTTGGAATTGGACCTGTGCCCATGATGAAGTTTCTCTGTAGGTTGACGAAGCCCTATGGGGTCAAGACAATGGTAAGCCTGAATCCCATCATGGTGGACGCCACTGGAATGTGCGGGGCCTGCCGGGTCAGTGTGGGGGGAAAGACAAAATTCTGCTGTGTGGACGGACCAGAATTTGATGGCCAAGAGGTCGATTTTGATGAACTGGTGAAGCGGCAGAGAGCCTATCTCCCGGAGGAGAAGGCCTCCATGGATCGTTTTAAAGAGATAGGGAGATAAGGGGGGTTGAGATGGCAGAAGGAAAAGAAAAGAAAGAGAAAGCGAAGATTCCAAGGCAGAAGATGCTGGAGCAAGATCCCAAAGTGAGGGCGAAAAATTTTAATGAAGTCCCTTACGGATATACACCCGAGTTGGCCCAGCTGGAGGCAAGCCGCTGCCTTCAATGCAAGAAACCGAAATGCACGGAAGGATGCCCGGTCGAGATCGAGATTCCGGCCTTCATCAAGCTCATCTCCGAGGGCGATTTTATTGGTGCGGCCCGGAAGCTGAAAGAAAGAAATAGTCTTCCTGCCGTTTGCGGGAGGGTCTGCCCTCAGGAAGACCAGTGTGAAAAGTTCTGTATTGTAGGGAAAAAAGATCAACCCGTTGCCATTGGCCGGATGGAGAGATTTGCCGCAGATTGGGAGAGGGAGAAAGGGGAGGTCTTCATTCCTGAGAAGGCTCCTTCGACCGGGAAAAAGGTGGCAGTGGTGGGATCAGGGCCTGCGGGTTTGACCCTGGCAGGGGACCTCATTTTGAAAGGGCACGAGGTGACCATTTTTGAGGCCCTCCATAAGGCCGGAGGTGTTTTGGTATATGGCATTCCGGAGTTTCGACTTCCTAAGGCGATTGTCCAGGCGGAGGTCAATTACTTAGAAAAGTTAGGGGTTAAGGTGGAGTGTGATTGCGTCATCGGAAGAATTGAGACCGTGGACGAACTCCTTCAGCAGTATGATGCGGTCTTTTTAGGTCTGGGCGCGGGGCTCCCCCAGTTTCTGGGGATCCCCGGAGAGAATTACTGCGGTATCTATTCAGCCAATGAATATTTGACCCGTTCCAATCTGATGAAGGCCTACCTCTTTCCCCAGTATGACACCCCGATTGCCAGGGGAAAGAATGTCGCTGTTTTTGGAGCGGGAAATGTGGCCATGGATTCAGCGAGAACCGCTCTCCGATTAGGGGCTGATACCGTTCGAATCATCTATCGCCGATCCAGGGATGAGATGCCTGCCCGTATCGAGGAAGTCCACCATGCAGAGGAAGAAGGGGTTCAATTCTACCTCCTCACGGCACCGACGAGGTTCCTGGGTAACGATAATGGCTGGGTGACAGGGGTGGAATGCCTCCGGATGGAATTGGGAGAGCCGGATGAATCAGGAAGGCGAAGACCCGTTCCCATCAAGGGTTCGGAATTTCAATTGGAGTGCGACATGGCCGCGGTGGCCATCGGCGCCGGGGCCAATCCCCTTCTGACAACGGCCACACAGGGTCTGGAGCTGAATAAAAGAGGTTATATTGTCGCTGACCTTGAGACCGGAAAGACGACCAAGCCCGGTGTCTGGGCCGGAGGGGATATTGTCACAGGGTCAGCCACGGTGATCCTGGCCATGGGCGCTGGAAGGAAGGCGGCCAACTCCATCCACGAATATTTAATGAATAAGTGATTTGATGAATTTTAGGTCAGGGAAAAAGGGCAGAATTCGTTCATTCTGCCCTTTTTTATTTAACCGCTTTTTATCTTTACTTCAAGGAGAGTCCTGTTCTTTCTGGATTGCTTTTAGTTTCTCCCAGATCTCCTCGACCTGTCTTCGGGTCGCCTCCGGGGAACCGGAGTTATCCACGATGAAATCGGCATAACCCTTCTTCTCTTCTATGGGCATCTGGGATTGGATGATCTTGATGGCCATCTCACGGGAGATCCGGTCTCGCTCGATGAGACGCCGGATCTGAAGTTCTTCAGGGGCATAGACCAATAAGATCTTATGAAAGAGGTAGCCCAGATGGACTTCAAAGAGGAGGGGCACAATGGCCTGGATGATGGCACTTGGATCTCTGGCCGAATATTCCTGTGCCAGCTTAAAAAACTCTTCCTGAATCCTCGGATGCGTAAATCCCTCAAGCCTTTTCCTCTTCTCCGTATCGGAGAATATAATCTCTCCAAGATATTTTCGATTAAGTGTTCTATCCTTTTGGAGGATCTCTTCTCCGAAATAGGCGACCATCTCATTCCAGGCGGGTTTGTCCGGTTCGACCACGAACCGGCTCAAGAGATCAAAGTCGATTGTATGGGCGCCAAGGTCCTTCAACATCTGGGCCACCAGGCTCTTTCCGGTGGCAATTCCACCGGTCACTCCAAGAAGGAGATGATGACCTTTTTCTCGAGTCTCTTCCAATTGTTTCATATCAGAATAAATCCTCACCTCTTACTCAACCAGACTCCGTATCACCTTCATATTCTTCAGATCTTCAACTGTATCTTTTCTCGGAGTCTCCATGATCCCAGGAAGATGTTTGAGTAAAGGATGATTAATCAGAGTTCGAAATCCTTCAAGCCCAATATGACCCTCACCAATATGCCAGTGCCGATCCTTCCTCGATCCCAGAGGAGTCTTTGAGTCGTTGAGATGAAGAAGATGGAGTCGTTTTAGACCGATCATCTGATCGAAGGATTCAAGTGTCCTTTCAAGACCATCTCTATTGGAGAGATCATATCCTGCCTCAAAGGTATGGGCTGTATCGAGGCAGACTCCCACTCGCTTCTTCTGATGAACTCCCTGGATGATCTTTTTAATCTGCTCAAAGGTGTAGCCGATCTCTGTTCCCTGTCCAGCAGTATTTTCCAGGAGGAGGACGACAGAATTCTTCATCCTCTCAAGGGCCTGGTCAATTCCATTGATAACAGTTTCTATGGCTTCATCCTCAGAGGATTCCATTCGATGACCGATATGGATAATGAGATATCGGACTCCTAATTGTTCTGCTCTTTCGAGATCGATGGCAATCGATTCGATCGAACGTTTATAAAATTTTGAATCCTTTGAGGCGATATTTGGAAGGTAAGGAAGGTGGAGGAAGATGGGAGATAAGTCAGAGGAATGAATGGAATCGCTGAAGGCTTCTATCTCCTTCTTGTCCAAAGGCTCGTATCGCCATCCCTTTGGGTTTCGGGAGAAGAACTGGATCGTCTCGCAGTCCCTCTGTTTCGCCCTTTCGACGATTTTAGAGAATCCTCCAGCAATGGAGATATGAAATCCGAATCGCAT
>CAZXMB010000010.1:0-25718 GCA_964641715.1 uncultured Syntrophaceae bacterium | reverse complement strand
TTTCGACGATTTTAGAGAATCCTCCAGCAATGGAGATATGAAATCCGAATCGCATCTCAGAATCCTTGAAGAAGAAATGATTGAAAGTTACAATTAATTATGTAAATCCCTTGCTTATTGTCAATAAGAAATTTCATGGGGAAATTGGGTATTTTTCGCTTGACAAATTGGATCGTTTGGTTTAGGAATGAGGCGTTCAAATTAAAAAATTCACAAATTAAACATTAACTTAAATATGGCTGATAATCTCTTTTTGGCAAGACTGATTGCGGTTTATTTGCCCTATCTTTCTATACTTCTTCTTATCATCGGTTTCTTATATCGTTTATTTCGGTGGGTTAGGGTTAAAAACATCTCGATAGGGTTAAGCGCTTTCCCTTTTCGAAGGGAAACCAGGACGTTCTTACAAAGAGTCCGTGACATTCTTTTCTTTCCGACATTACCTGCGGTCAGCATCCCCCTCTGGCTCGCCTCTTGGATGATGCACCTGTCCCTTGCGCTGATGCTCGTAGGGCATCTCAGGCTCATCTCTGAGATTACCCCCCTCTGGACTTTGCTCCGGGTAGGCGCTAGTCATATAGACCAGGTTTCTCACTGGACTGGTTCTACTTTTGGCGTGATTTTTATTGTGGCAGCATGTGCGCTTTTATTCCGGCGGCTCTCAAAAAAGAATTTACGCCCTCTTTCGATTTTCGGCGACTACTTCGCCCTAAGTCTGCTCTTGGCTATCGGATTATCAGGGATGGCCATGCGATTCTGGAGTGATGTTAATATTAAAACCTATCGAGCATTCTTTCTTAGCCTTCTTCAACTGCGCGCGGTAGTTCCCCCGGCTGACCCTCTTTTCCTGATGCATTTCCTCTTGGCTCAAGTCCTTTTGATCTATCTCCCGCTGGGAAAGTTGGTTCATTTCTTTGCCAGCCCTTTGACCCTGCTTGTTGACGTGGCCATGAAGAATGGAAAATCAAATCCCACCCATATCGCTATAAGACAGGGGATGGAGCTCGATGCCTGTATGCATTGTTTAACTTGCAGTTTGAGATGCTCTGTGGCCGTGGCCTTTCATGAGATTCCCAATATCAATATCTTTCCTTCTGAGAAAATCGCAGCTATCAAGGCACTGATCTCCGGCAAGAAATTGAGCTCCCAGGAACTCAGGCATCTTCAAGAGGGAGTCTATCTCTGTACTAATTGTTACCGCTGCACAGTAGTCTGCCCAGTGGGGATCAACTTGCAGGATTTGTGGTTCAACGTAAGAGAGGCTCTCCTTCAAAAGGGATACCCAGAATTCCTCGTTCTCTCTCCCCTCTCCTTTTATCGTGGTTTGATGAGGGAGGAGACGGTTTTGAGAGACTATCAAAAACCCCTGATCCGGGCAAGAGAGGCGATTTTTAACCAGTGTGATCTGATGAAGGCGAAGGATAAGGTTTTACCTCTCACCCCTACCGACAAAAAATTTCAGAGTGGGCTCAACCTCTCAGCCCAGGCAAAGAACTTTTCGGTCTGTTTTGGATGTCAGACCTGTACGGCGGTCTGTCCGGTTGTGGCCAATTATGAAAATCCCCAGGAAACCCTGGGACTTCTTCCCCATCAGATCATGCATGCGACCGGACTGGGGTTGAGGGATCTTGCCTTCGGCTCAAATATGCTCTGGGACTGTCTGACCTGTTATCAATGTCAGGAACAGTGTCCCCAGGGGGTAGCGGTGACCGATGTCCTTTATGAGTTGAAGAATTTAGCGGTCCAATATGTGAGAGAGAAGAGGCCATGACCGAATTTGCTCTCTTTACCGGTTGCCAGATCCCGGCCCGGTTGAACCAGTATGAATCCTCTGCCAGGGCTGTCTTGGGCAGACTGGGAGTGGGATTGGTCGATCTCAGAGAATTCAACTGCTGCGGATATCCCCTGAGGAATATCGAATTCAGGGTCTTTCTTCTCTCTTCTGCGAGAAATCTGGCTTTGGCTGAAAAGAGAAATCTCAATGTCCTGACCCTGTGTCAATGTTGTTACGGCACACTGAAGAAAGCGGATTACCTCTTAAAGGAGCATCCTTCTTTAAAGGAAGAGGTGAACAAGACGCTTCAAAAAGAAGGTCTGAAATATGAGGGAAAGCTTGAAATCAAACATCTTCTCTCTGTTCTTTATCAGGATATCGGTATCGACCGGATCAAAGAGAAGATGGTGAAAAATTATCGTGGACTCCGGATGGCCACCCATTATGGATGCCATGTCCTGAGGCCAAGCCAGGTGGTCGGGTTCGATCATGCAGTGGCACCCTCCCTGTTTGATCAACTCGTTGAGGCCACCGGAGCTGAAAGTATGGATTGGTCGATGAAACTGGAGTGCTGCGGGGCCCCGCTCTGGGGAATCAATGACGGACTTTCCATGGATTTGACCTTGAAGAAAGTCGTCAACGGGAGGGAATCAGGGGCTGAATACATCTGCACGGCCTGTCCCTACTGCCATCTCCAGTTCGATAAGGTCCAGAAGATGATTCTTTCTCAAAGGAATTTAAACCATCCCCTTCCCCCTATTCTCTATACCCAGCTTCTTGGATTGAGCATGGGCATTGATGAGAACCTTCTGGGATTGAACATGAATGAAATTTCTCTAAAAGGGATTGAGGAACTGCTATCGCAGTAGAGGAATGGAGCTCGTAAATACGAAATTCGAATATCGAAATCCTAAACAAATCCTAAATCCAAATGACCAAAATTCGAAACATGTTTCGAACATTTGAGTTTAAAAATTTGAAATTGTTTCGAATTTCGGATTTCGTGCTTCGGATTTAATAAAATTTCATATCAGCATTTCACTCTTAAAATAAGTGCAGGAGAAAAAATGGGAGACAAGAAGTTCGGTTCAGTCATGGTCGTGGGCGGAGGCATTGCCGGGATGCAGGCATCATTGGATCTGGCCAATTCCGGCTATTATGTCTATCTCGTGGAGCGTTCCTCCTCCATCGGTGGAGTGATGTCCCAACTCGATAAGACCTTTCCCACCAATGACTGTGCCATGTGAATTCTCTCGCCCAAGCTGGTCGAGGTCGGCCGGCATCTCAACATCGAGCTTCTCACCCTATCGGAGGTGAAGAGTATCTCCGGGGAAGCCGGAAATTTTGAGATCAGGGTCACCCAGTATCCCCGTTATGTGGATATGGCGAAGTGCATTGCCTGTGGTCTCTGTGCCGAAAAATGTCCTACCAAGGTCGACAGCGAATATAATGCCGGCCTGGCCAAAAGAAAATCGATCCACGTAAAGTACGCCCAGGCGGTCCCTCTGAAATATGCCATTGATCCGGTGAACTGTATCTTTCTGACCAAAGGGAAGTGCAAGGTCTGTGAGAAGCTCTGTCCTGCCAAGGCCATCAATTTCGAAGACCAGGAGAAGGAGTTGACCCTTCAGGCAGGGGCCATCATCATTGCCCCGGGATGCGAGGTCTTTAATCCGGAGGTCTACGATCTCTATGGTTACCAGAAATCTCCCGATATCGTCACCAGCCTTGAATTTGAAAGGATGCTCTCCGCCTCCGGCCCCTTAGGAGGGCATCTGGTCAGGGCCTCCGATAAAAAGGAGCCGAAGAAGATCGGCTGGATTCAGTGTGTGGGTTCGAGGGATGTCCATGAGGGGGCGAGGGCCTACTGTTCGGCTGTCTGCTGCACCTATGCGATCAAAGAGGCCATCGTTGCCAAAGAACATTCAAAAGAACCCCTGGATGCCGCTATCTTCTTCATCGATATGAGGACTTACGGCAAGGACTTTGAGCGATATTACAATCGGGCTCATGAAGAAGCCGGGGTGCGTTTTATCAAATCGAGGATTACCAATGTCCTTCCGGTGAAGGAGACGGGTGACCTGCTCATCCGCTACACGGATGAAGCGGGGAGGAGGATCGAAGAGACATTTGATATGGTCGTTTTGTCGGTTGGATTCACCGTAGCCAGGGAGGCGGTAGACCTCGCCAGGCGATTGGATCTTCGTCTCGATCCCTATCATTTCACGGCCACCAGCAGTTTTGAGCCTGTTCAGACCTCAAAACCCGGTATCTTCGTCTGCGGCGCCTTCCAGGGTCCCAAGGATATACCCACCTCCGTCATTGAATCGAGCGCCTCTGCGGCAATGGCAGAGGGTCTGCTGGCCGATTCCCGTTGGTCTCTGACGAAGAAGAAGAGGATTCCGGAGGAGATCGATGTTCGAGGGGAGCCTCCAAGGATAGGAGTCTTTGTCTGCCGTTGCGGAACGAATATCGCCGGGGTGTTGGATGTCCCGGGGATTGCCGAGTATGCGAAAGGCCTTCCGGGTGTCGTCTATGTGGCCGAAAACCTCTTCAGCTGCGCCCAGGACACCCAGGAGAAGATGGCCAAGATCATCCGGGAGCAGAAGCTCAACCGTGTGGTGGTCGCTGCCTGCAGCCCCCTGACCCATGAGCCCCTCTTTCAGGAGACCGTGGTCAATGCAGGAATCAATAAGTACCTCTTCGAGATGGCCAACATACGGAATCAATGTTCGTGGGTCCATAGCGGAGAGAAGGAGGCAGGAACAGAGAAGGCCAAAGATTTGGTGCGAATGGCTGTGGCGAAGGTCTCCTTCTTTGAACCCATGGCCGAACCTTTAATCAAGATCAATCCAAAGGCCCTGGTGGTTGGCGGCGGGATCAGCGGTATGGTTTCAGCCAAGAATCTGGCCGAGCAGGGCTATCACACCTACCTCATCGAAAGGGAGGATGTCTTAGGGGGCCAGGCCCGGAGCCTCTATCAGACCTGGAGGGGGGAGGACGTTCAGAAGTATCTCCGAAAACTGATTGAGGAAGTAAGGTCCAACCCAGAGATCGAGGTCCATTTGAATACGGAATTGAAAGAGGTGGAGGGGTTTGTCGGCAATTTTAAATCCACCATTCAGACCAACGGAGAATTAAAAACTCTGGAGCACGGGATTGCCATCGTCGCCACAGGGGCCTCCGAGTTAAAACCGGATCAGTACCTCTATGGAAATGATTCCCGGGTTCTCACCGGCCTGGAGTTGGATCAGCGATTGATCAACAAAGATTCCTCTTTAAGTAAGATTCGCACAGCTCTCTTCATCCAGTGCGTTGGATCCCGGATCAAAGAGAGACCCTACTGCTCTAAAGTCTGCTGTACCCATTCGGTTCGAAGTGGACTTAAACTGAAAGAGATCAATCCGCAAATGGATGTCTTTATCGTCTATCGGGATATTCGAACCTATGGGTTGAGAGAGGATCTCTACCGGGAGGCAAGGGAGAAAGGGGTCATCTTCATTCGTTATGATGATCAAAAAGAGCTTAAAGTTACCAAGGAGGGGAATGACCTTTGCGCCCTTTTCACCTCCTATGTCCTCGGCCGGGAGATGGAAATCCGGCCGGAGATCCTCATTTTGGCAACGGCCATGGTCATGCCCAAAGAGAATCCTGTGGCCAAACTGTTCAAGGTTCCGGTGAATACGGATGGGTTCTTTGTAGAGGCTCATGTGAAGCTCCGGCCGATCGATTTTGCAACCGATGGGGTCTTTGTCTGTGGCCTGGCCCACTCCCCTAAACCTCTTGATGAATCGATTGCTCATGGTCTGGGCGCTTCGGCCCGTGCGGTCACGCTTCTCTCTCAGAAGGAAATGTTCGGCAATGCCATTGTGGCCTCGATTGATCCCGAGAGTTGCGTGGGATGTCAGGGGTGCTTAAAGGTCTGTCCTTATGAGGCCATTCGATATCTGGAGGACCGGGAGATCTGCGAGATCAATGAGGTGATCTGTAAGGGATGCGGCGCCTGTGCGGCCACCTGTCCATCGGCCAGTGCGCAACTTAAACGATTTACGAGCAGGCAGATCTATGCTCAGATTGAGAAGGCTATGGTAGCTTAAATCGCAAATTCGAAATTCGAAGCACGAAATCCGAAATAAGCACAAAGGTTCAAAATAGAAATGTTCCTAATAAAAAGTTTAGAATTTAGATATTTGAATTTCGGATTCGTTTCGAATTTCGATATTCGGATTTCGGATTTTATTGATACGCGGTTGAAGGGAGTTTCTTAATGGCAGAGGAGTTCAGACCCAGGATCATTGCTTTCCTGTGCACCTGGTGAGCCTATGCGGCTGCTGACCTGGCTGGGGTCAGTCGAATGCAGTATTCAACATCTGTTCGGACAATCCGGGTCATGTGCGCAGGGACCATATCGCCCCATTATGTCCTGAAGGCCTTGCAGGCAGGGGCGGATGGTGTCTTTGTGGCTGGCTGACGCCTCGGAGAATGTCATTACCAGTCTGGTAATGTCATGGCGAAAAAGAGATTGACCGTCCTGAAGCGCCTTCTGGAATTCTCCGGGATGAATCCCCGGCGACTCCGGATGAAATGGGTCTCTTCAGCGGAAGCGGTTGAATTCGTTCACGAGATCTCGGACTTTGCGGAGGAGATCAAACAATTAGGGCCCAATCCTTTGAGAGTGAAGGAGGCCGCCTGAAAAAGTGATGGGTCATAAGATCAAGGAGCAGGTTCAAAAATTACTGGAAGAGAAGAGGATCAAAGGCTTTCTGGGATTAAGGGAGTTGGAGGGGCATATCCTGCCCCACCTCTTCTGCAATCCTCAAGAACTTGAATCTCTCTCCCTGGGCGATTGGAAAAAGGCAGGGGATGCCCGCTATCCCCTCAATCAGATATTGATCCAATTGGCTACGAAATATCCTCAGGAGACCTTCGCCGTTTTAGTCCGGGGCTGTGATGAGAGGGGGCTTCGGGAACTTTTCAAGTGGAATCAGTTGGCGGAGGAAAAGGTCGTTCCCATCGGAGTGGGTTGTCCTGACGAACTGGCAAAGGCCTGCGAATGCGAGAAGCCTTTCCCGGACTGCCTGATCGACGGGCTGAAAGGAGAGGGAGCTCGCAGCCAGCGGGTTCACCGCGTTGATGGGATGGATCTGGACGCCCGGCTCGATTTCTGGCTGGGAGAATTTAAGCGCTGCATCAAATGCTTTGGCTGCCGGAATGTCTGCCCCATGTGTTTTTGCAATGAGTGCAGCCTTGAGGAGGAACTCCTCGTGGGGAAAGGGGAGATCCCCCCTGACAATCCCACGTTCCATCTGGTGAGGGCCATGCACATGGTCGGTCGGTGTATCGACTGCGGACTCTGTGAGGAGGCCTGTCCGGCCGATATCCCCCTGAGGACGCTTTATAAGAAGATTGCGGAGATCGTGAACGAGGAATTTGGTTATAAAACAGGTTACAACGTGGGGGAGAAATCGCCCTTCAATGTCATTGAGGTAAAATAGGTCCATGGAGTTTCAAACCGTATTAACGACATGCCCTTATTGCGGTTGCGGCTGCGGATTGCTTTTGGAGGTCCTCGACGGAAAAGTCATCGGAACCCTTCCCTCAAAAACCAGTCCTGTCAACGAAGGCAGACTCTGTGTCAAAGGGTGGACGGTTCATGAATTTATCATGAGCCCGAGTCGGTTAACCCGACCTTTAGTGAGAAGGGACGAAGTGCTGAAGGGGACCTCCTGGGAGGAGGCCCTGGATCTCTCTGCTAAAAGACTGAAGGAGATCAAGGAGAAATACGGACCGGACAGCATCGCCGTATTGACTTCAGCCAAGTGTACGAACGAAGAGAATTACCTCCTTCAAAAATTTACAAGGGCTGTTCTGGGTACCAATAATATCGATCACTGTGCCCGTCTCTGACACTCCTCCACCGTGGCCGGGCTGGCCGCCTCGTTTGGCAGTGGTGCAATGACCAATTCTATCGAAGAGATTGAGCGGGCGGACTGTATCCTGATCATCGGTTCCAACACCTCCGTTGCCCATCCCCTAATTGCCACCCGCATCTATCGTGCAAAGGCGAAAGGGGCAAAGATCATTGTCGCCGACCCCCGGAAGATCCCCGTCACCCTGGTGAGTGATCTTCATCTTCGTCAGAATCTCGGAACCGATGTCGCCCTCATCAATGGCCTCATGCACATCATCCTGAAAAAGGGGTGGCAGGACCAGGCCTTCATGGATGAGCGGACGGAAAACTTTGAGGCGCTGAAGAAGGTCGTTGAGAATTATCCACCTGAAAAAGTCTCCGAGCTCACCGGCATATCGGTGGCTGATCTGGAGAAGGCTGCCGAATACTATGGCAGGGCTGAACGGGCCAGTATCCTCTACACCATGGGGATCACCCAGCACACGACCGGGGTGGACAATGTCAGGTCCCTTGCCAATCTCGCCATGCTGACCGGAAATCTCGGCAGGGAATCCACAGGCATCAATCCTCTTCGAGGCCAGAACAATGTTCAGGGTGCCTGTGACATGGGAGGATTGCCGAATGTTTATACGGGTTACCAGGCGGTGAGCGACCCATCGGTTCGACAGAAGTTCGAAGAGGCGTGGGGACGAAGGCCTTCGGATAAGGCAGGGATCACCGCGACAGAGGTTTTCCCGGCGATCCTCGAAGGCAAGGTCAAAGGGATGATCATCCTGGGCGAAAATCCTGTGGTGAGCGATGCGGATAGCCATCATGTGGAAAAGGCACTCCGGGCCCTCGACTTCCTTCTGGTCATCGACATCTTTCAGACCCCCACTTCGGATCTTGCTCATGTGGTTCTTCCGGGTTCATCCTTTGCAGAGAAGGATGGGACCTTCACCAACACGGAAAGAAGGGTCCAGAGGGTTCGAAGGGCGATCGAGCCACCCGGTGAGGCAAAAGAGGACTGGCGGATCATCCAGGAGTTATCGAATCGTCTGGGCTATGCCATGGATTTCGAGTCTCCCCGGGTCATCATGGAGGAGATCGCCAGGCTGACGCCCTCCTACGGGGGGATCACTTATGATAGACTCCAGGGTGAGGGACTGCACTGGCCCTGCCCCAATCAAGAGCATCCGGGAACGAAATTTTTACACCAGGGCCGCTTTACCAGGGGAAAAGGTCTCTTCGCTCCGATCGAATATAAGCCTGCGGCAGAGGTCGTAGATGCGGAATATCCCTTCTGGCTGACCACCGGAAGGGTTCATGCCCAGTATCATACCGGCACGATGACAAGAAATTCTCCATCCCTGGAACAGGAGATCGGGGAATGCTTTTTAGAGATGAACCCTGAGGATGCCAGACAGATCGGGTTAACGGACAACGAGATGGTCAAAGTGGAATCGAGGCGTGGCTCTGTTCTGACAAGAATCAAGTTGACCGCCGGGGTAGGCAAAAAGGTCGTTTTTATGCCCTTTCACTTTCTGGAAAGCAGGGCCAATATCCTGACCAATCCGAAACTTGATCCGATTGCCAAAATCCCGGAATACAAGGTCTGCGCCGTCAGGGTCGAAAAGATAATCCCTAAATTGAAATCCCTCTTGGTTTCCGCCAATTGATTACTATGCCGAAAAATGATCCTTCTTAATCGATATTTAATCGGTTCATGGGTTTTGGAGATTAAATGTAATTTATTTCACTAATTATTTTCTGAGTTTAATTTAAATGGTTGTTGATAATTAAATAACTAATAAAAACATAAAGTTATGATTTATCTAAAAAAACCAATTTGTTTTAAAATTTCTCTTGACAAAAGAGAGGCAATCTTGTAATTTTACCCAGAACAAGAAACTTTTCACAAATTAATTCTATCTCTATTGAGATAAAATTCAGGTTCATAAGGAAGGGGGGGGCTATGCTGATTGAATATTTCACAATAGGCATTTTTATAGCCATTGCCATTTTCTTTGCCTGTTTTACTGTTCTCGCTTCCCATCTTTTAGGCCAAAAAAAACCATCTGCTGTGAAGCAGGCCCCTTATGAGTGCGGGATGCCAACAGTGGGCTCAAGCTTCCGGAGAATACCGGTAAAGTATTACATCATCGCCATGCTCTTTCTCCTTTTCGATATTGAAGTGGTCTTTCTCTACCCCTGGGCAGTGGTCTTCAAAGAATTTAAAATCTTTGCTTTCATCTCAATGGCTGTTTTTATCGGCATCTTCATCATTGCTTATATCTATATCTGGAAAAAAGGAGCATTGGAATGGGAATAGAAACCTATCTTGAGAAAACCCCTTTCTTGCCCTACCTCGACAAGATCGTCAATTGGGGCAGAAAGTACTCGATCTGGCCTGTGACCTTCGGCCTGGCCTGATGCGCCCTGGAGATGATGGTTGCCAGTATGGCGACCTGGGACATTGCACGATTTGGATCGGAGGTCTTTCGGCCCTCACCGAGACAGGCGGATCTGATGATCGTGGCAGGGACCCTGACCAAGAAGATGGCTCCCATGGTCAAGCGCATCTATGAACAGATGCCGGAGCCAAAATGGGTCATCGCCTACGGCGCCTGCGCCTGCTCAGGAGGGATCTTCAAAACCTACAATGTGGTTCAGGGAGTCGATCAGATCCTTCCGGTCGATTTCTATGTCCCCGGTTGCCCGCCCAAACCCGAGGGACTCCTTGCCGCATTGGTCAAACTCCAGAAGAAGATCGAAACGGAATCCCTTCGGGATCGAAAGGATGTCCGGAGCACCCTGGAACTGAAAGGATAGGATATGACTGAGATTCATCCTGCAGTGAAAAGATTGGAAGAGAGATTTCAAACCTCCATCTTGGAGGTAAAGGCCTTTCGCGGGGAGATTAACATCACCGTTTTAAAGAAGGATATCTATGAGATCTGCCAGTTTCTCTATACTGATCCTGAGCTCCAATACCACATGCTGACCGATCTCTGCGGGATTGATCATTTCCCCCAGACCCCCCGTTTTGGAGTGGCCTACCTTCTTTACTCTTTCAGGCTCAATCATCGGCTGAGATTAAAGATCAGAGTTGGAGAAGGGGAACCGATTTTAAGTGTTGAATCCATCTGGAAGGCAGCCAACTGGCTGGAGAGGGAGGCCTACGATCTCTTCGGAATCACTTTTGAGAACCATCCCGACCTGAGAAGAATTCTCCTCTGGGAGGGTTATGAAGGCCATCCTTTGAGAAAAGATTTCCCGGTGGAAGGTCCGGACTCTGACAAACCCTTTATCCCAGAGGTCTGAAATGGCAGAGACACGATTGATGACCATCAACATGGGACCCCAGCACCCCGCAACGCACGGGGTGTTGAGACTCGTGTTGGAATTGGATGGAGAAATCATTGTTAAGGCGGTCCCCCATATCGGACACCTTCACAGGGGAGTGGAGAAACTCGCTGAGAGCAAGACCTATCATCAGGTCATCCCTCTCACCGATCGCCTCGATTATACCAATGCCATGGGAAACAACCTGGCCTATGTCCTGGCTGTGGAGAAACTCCTGGGCATTGACGTTCCAAAGAGAGCCCAGTATCTGAGGGTGATGATGGCCGAGCTTCAGAGAATCGCTGCTCACCTCATCTGGCTGGGAACCCATGTCTTAGATATCGGCGCGACCACCCCCATCTTCTACACCTTTAGAGAAAGGGAAGAGGTCCTGAGAATCTTTGAAGAGGTTGCAGGCGGAAGGCTCACGCCTACCTACCTGAGAATCGGCGGGGTTTCGAAGGATCTTCCGGATGGGATCACCGAAAAGATCAGGACCTTTGTCCAGACTTTTCCCGGACATGTCAGGGAATATGAAACCCTGCTGACCCAGAATGTGATCTGGTTGAAACGGACCAAAGAGATCGGAATCTTCTCCAAAGAGGATGCAATCAACTGGGGCGTAACCGGCCCCACCCTTCGGGGGTCCGGTGTGAAATGGGATGTCAGGAAGGCCTTTCCCTATTCGAGTTACGAGGAGTTTGATTTCGATATCCCTGTCGGGACGATCGGAGATGTCTATGACCGGTACACGGTTCGCCTCCGCGAGATGGAGTGGTCCAATGCCATCGTGAAGCAGGCCCTGGAACGGTTGCCCAGAGGTCCGATCCTCGCCGATGATCCAAGGATCGTCCTGCCGAATAAGGAGATGGTCCTTACGGATATCGCCTCCCTCATCCGGCAGTTCAAGATTGCCTCCGAAGGGTTTACGGCACCCGAGGGAGAGGTTTACGAAAGCGTAGAGGCCGCGAAAGGGGAACTGGGATTCTATATCATCAGCGATGGATCAAACCATCCCTTCCGTTTGAGGATCCGGCCCCCCTCTTTTCTCAATCTTGGGGCTCTTCCCAGAATGATCGAAGGGAGTTTGATTGCTGATGTAATCTCAACCATCGGGAGTATTGATATCGTTCTGGGAGAGATTGATCGATAAAAGAACATTGCAAATTGAAAATTGCAAAATTAGCAGTTCAAAATTTGAGAAATAATATTTTGCATTTTTCTACCTGCATTGAATTAAGTGAAGAGCCCAAATGTTACGAAAAACAATTTTGCATTGCTAATTGTTAAATTTGCACTTTGCGATGAGGTGTGGGCATGACCGACATTCTTTTTAGCAGCTGGGGTGGAGTGGTTGTGGATAATCGGGGAAAGCCCGAAGGGGAAAGAAAGCCTGTCTCGAATCTCAATCTTCCCGAAGAATTCGATAAGGATAAGAAGATCAGGGCTTTCATCGGGTGGGATGGAGTGGCCATCAAAGACCCCGGGGTCGATATTATCGATCTCGTTCGAGCTTATATGGAGGCAGTCCAGAAGGAGTCCTGCGGAAAGTGTACTCCCTGCCGGGTCGGAACGAGGGTGATGGCAACTATCCTCAATCGGATTTCCGATGGTCAGGGAAGGCCGGAGGATTTGGGCCAATTAAGATATCTGGCCGAAACCATCCTGAAGAGTTCTAAATGCAACCTGGGCCAGACCGGGCCCAAACCCATCCTTCACGCCCTCGACCATTTTAGTGCCCACTTTTCTGATGTCATTCAATCGAAGAAGAAGATCCCCCGAGAGGAATATAAGGTGAAGGTCACGGCTCCCTGTGAAAGCGCCTGTCCCTCCCATCTTCCCATCACCCGCTATGTGGAGTTGATCAGGGAGGGGAGGTTTGCGGAATCCCTCTCTGCCATTCGTGAGGCCACCTGCCTTCCCGGTGTTCTCGGCAGGGTCTGTGTCCGGCCCTGTGAGGATAACTGTCGCAGGCAGAATGTGGACGAATGCATCTCCATCAAATGGCTGAAACGGTTCGTAGCAGATTATGAACTGGAGAAGAGGAGGGAACCTTCGATCAGGAAGGAGGCAGCGAAGTCGGAAAAGGTGGCTGTCATCGGGGCAGGTCCTTCGGGTCTCTCCTGCGCCTACTACCTTGCCCTGAAGGGTTACGCCGTCACCCTCTTTGAACGATTGGGCGAACCAGGGGGAATGTCTGCAGTTGGAATTCCGGACTACAGGCTTCCGAGGGATATCCTGAGATATGAAGCCGGGATTGTAGAAAAATTGGGGGTAGAAATTCGTTACCATACCCAGGTGGGTAAGGATATCACCCTTTCTCAGATCTTTGAGCAGGGTTATAAAGCTATCTTTATCGGGGTGGGTGCTCAGACCAACACCCCCATGGGAGTGGAGGGAGAGGACAAAGGGTATAAGGGATTTATTCCCGGAGTGTTTTATCTCCTGGAGATCAATTTGGGAAGAGACCCCTATCCCGCAGGAAAGAGGGTGGTAGTGGTCGGGGGCGGAAATGTGGCCATTGACTGCGTGCGGTCCTCTTTCCGCATTGGCAAACCGGATGTCAACCTGGTCTACCGCCGGACCAAAAAAGAGATGCCCGCTGATCGGGTGGAGATCCATGATGCAGAGGAAGAGGGCGTGAAATTTCACTACCTCTGTAATCCTGTTCGGATCATTGAAAAAGAGGGAAAGGTGGTCGGAGTGGAATGCATCCGGATGGAGCTGGGAGAGCCGGATGAAAGCGGAAGACGGCGACCTGTCCCGATTAAAGGATCGGAGTTCTTCATCGAAACAGATATCCTCATTCCCGCCATTGGCCAGGCCATTGATCTCTCCTTCCTTGAGGAGAAGGATGGGATCAAGACGACGAGACGGTCCACCCTTGCTGTTCAGGAAGGGACATTCCTGACCAGCCGGCCCGGGATCTTCTCTGCCGGCGATTGTGTGACCGGCCCGGATGTATTGGTCCGTGCAGCCGGTCACGGGAAGAGGGCGGCTGAAAAGATTGATCTCTTCCTCCGAGGGATGGAAGTGAAAGAGTCAGAGGCGGAGCGTCTGGAGGCCATGGTTGAGAAGATCAAGGTCTACAGCAGGGATGAGAAGATCGGGGTTCCAGGAGGCCAAAAGAGGGCCGTGCTGGAGATGCTTTCACCGGACAGGAGAAAATGGGTCTTCGATGAGGTCGAAGAAGGGTTTTCGATTCCTCTGGCCCGCAGAGAAGCAGATCGCTGTCTCCGATGTGTCCGGGTTGGGCTATTTGCAGTTTAAATAAACCAGATTCTGAAACGAGTTCAGAATGACACCGCTATATGGTTCCTTCATGTCATGCCGAACTTGTTTCGGCATCTCGGAAAGATTGAAGCCGGAGGCTGATATAAGGCATGCTGAAGCTGACGATTGATGGAAAGGAACTGACTGGAAGACCGGATCAAACGATCCTTGAGATTGCCAAGGAAAATGGCATCTATATCCCCACCCTCTGCTACCACCCCAAACTCACCCTGATCAAATCCTGTCGGATCTGCCTGGTGGATGTGGAAGGTTATGAGATGCCCGTGGCCTCCTGTGCCACACCTGCGGTGGAGGGGATGGTGATCCATACCGGGACCGAGCGAGTGAAGAAGATGAGACTTGAGGCATTAAAACTCCTGCTCGTTAATCATCCCCTGGACTGTCCGGTCTGCGATGCCGGAGGGGAATGCCTGCTTCAGAACCGAGTCTATGAGTTTGGAATAGAGAAGAATGAGTTTCCTCCCGAGAAGGTGGAGAAACCGGTCTCGGAGTATGGGACCCCGCTGATCCGACAGTGGCGGGATCGTTGTGTGATGTGCCTCCGCTGTGTCCATGCCTGCCTCGGTATCCCGGGGGCAGATGTGCTGGAAGTGGCAGAGCGCGGATTTTCTTCTTATATCCGGGCCGAACGAAAAGAGAACTGTATCTCCTGCGGCGAATGCCTCCAGGTCTGTCCGGTAGGTGCCCTGACAGAGAACCTGAGCAGGATGAAAGGGAGGAAATGGCAACTGGAAAGGGTCCAGACCACCTGTACCTTCTGCGGGTGTGGTTGCCAGTTGGAGCTCAATACCCTCCGAAAAAGAAGGGTCGTCAAAGTCACCGCCAAGGGAGAGGCCGGGGTCAATCAGGGTAGCCTCTGCGTGAAGGGGAGATTCGGTTTTGATTTCATTCATCATCCCGAAAGGCTTCAAAAACCCCTTGTGAAAAAATCAGGAGTTTTTGTAGAAGTCTCCTGGGAAGAAGCCCTCGATCTGATTGCTGGCCGGTTTAAGGAAATAAAAGAGAAGTATGGCGGTCAGAGCATCGGAGGGATTTCTTCCTCCAGGGCAACCAATGAGGAGAACTACCTCTTCCAAAAATGGATGAGGGCCTGCATTGGGACCAATCACATTGATAACGGAGCCCGGCTCTCGAGCGGATCCTCTCTTCACGCCATGATGCAGTCCCTTGGATGGGGCGCCATGACCCATTCCTTTGAGGATGTGAAAAAGGCAGATCTCATTCTTCTCATTGGCACGGATGTCTATGATGATCACCTCATCTTCAGCAATCAGATGAGAGAGGCGATCCGTTTGAACAATGCTAAAATCATCCTGATCGATCCCCGCAGGAACCAGTGGGAGAATTGGGCAGACCTCTGGCTGAGACCCTCTCCCGGGACGGACCTTGTTTTGATCAATGGCCTGATCCGGCTCTTGATTGAGAAAGGGACGATTTCAAAAGGGTTCGTCGATTCGAAGACAGAGGGTTTTGAGGAGATGCGGGCTTCAGTGGAGAGATTCACTGCCGAGAAGGTCAGAGAGGTGACGGGGATCTCTCCCATTGACCTGGAGACCCTTGGCCGTCTCTATAGGGGAGCAAAGAGACGGGCGATTGTCTTCGGTTCAGGGATCACTCAACATCTGAATGGGTTGGAGGCGGTCAGGGCGCTCTGCAACCTTGCCCTTTTAACCGGAGAGACAGAAGAAGGGGGAGGTGGACTCTACCCGATGCTTGCCCAGAACAATGCCCAGGGGGCTCTGGATATGGGGGTTCTCTCCGAATGGCTTCCCGGTTATGTGAGGGTCGATGATCCAAAGGGGAGGAGGCCTTTTGAAGAAGCCTGGGAGAAAGAGATCCCGGAGAAACCGGGCCTGAGATACCTGGAAATCTTTGATCAAATCTCAGAGGGAAAGATCAAGGCCCTCTATGTATTCGGGGAAGATCCTTTCATCACTCTTCCCAATCAGGAGCGTCTCAGAATCGGGCTCCATCAGTTAGAATTTTTAGTCGTTCAGGACCTTTTTATGACCCATATCGGAGGCTATGCCCATGTGATTCTTCCCGGAGTTAGTTTTGCAGAAAAGGACGGGACTTTCACCAACATGGAGCGGAGAGTCCAGAGGGTGAGAAAGGCCATCTCTCCTGTGGGTGATTCAAGAGCTGACTGGAAGATCCTTTGCGACCTCTCAAACAGGATGGGTTACCCGGTGGATTATCGGAATCCTTCGGAGGTGATGGAGGAGATTTCCTCTCTGGTCCCTTTTTATGCCGGCATGACCTATTCCAGACTGGAGGGGGGTGGCCTTCAGTGGCCTCTGGGCAACGGGATGAAGAGGAGGTTTCATCCGGCAGAGCCAAGGGAGCCGATTGAAAAACCGGATGATCAGTATCCCCTTTGGATCATCCCCAGAGGATTTCACTATCATTACGCAATGGGCACGACCACGAAAAGGGCAGAGGGGCTGGCAAAGGTCTTTCCCGATACAAGGATCGAGGTTCATTCCGATGATGCCGAAAAGGCAGGCTTGACCGAAGGGGATCGGGTGAAAGTCATTTCACCCAGAGGAGAGGTGGTGACGGTTTGCCGGATTTCGAAGGATCTGCCCAGAGGGGTGGCTTACTTTGCCACCAGCTTCTTCCCGGTCTTTGTGAACAACCTCCTTGCCTCTTTTCGGGATTCCATCCATCCCCAACCCATCTACAAGGCTTTTATTGGAAGGATAGAGAAAGGATAGTTGGAGCATTAGGCGATTATACTGTTTCAGAAACACTGCGCTGTGGGGCTTCCATAGAGGAGAAGCAGGATGCAACTCTTATATCTTCTCATAGAAATGATTGTAAAATGTATTGCGGTCTTTGCCTGTTTGATGCTTTCCTTCTGTTATATGGTCTGGCTGGAACGGAAGGTTTTAGGACACATTCAGGTTCGTTTTGGTCCCAATCGTTGTGGGCCATTCGGATTGCTTCAACCTTTTTCCGACGGTGTCAAGGCTTTCTTTAAAGAGGACCTCGTGCCGGGCAGGTCTGATAAGGCGGTCTTCGTCCTCGCCCCAATGATCTCCGTTATATCGGCCATCAGCCTTTTCGCCGTGATTCCCTTTGGAAATCAGTTCACCGTTCCCGGGACAGACTGGGTCGTCAGGCTTCGGATAGCGGATATTGACATCGGATTGCTCTATATCTTTGCCATTGCCTCCCTCGGTGAGTTTGGAATCGTTTTAGGGGGATGGTCCTCTGGAAATAAATATGGTCTGATCGGTTCCCTCCGGGCCGCAGCCCAGATGATCAGTTATGAAGTGGCCCTCGGGCTCTGCGTTATCGGTGTCATCATCCTTTCCCAGAGCCTGAGGCTTACGGAGATCGTCAACCATCAGTCAGGGGGATTCTGGAACTGGAATATCTGGTATCAGCCTGCTGCCTTTGTCTTTTATATTATCTGTGGCCTGGCGGAGATCAACCGAACCCCCTTTGATATGCCTGAGGCAGAGGCAGAGCTGGCCTGCGGGTTTAACATTGAATACAGCAGTATGAAGTTCGCTCTCTTTTTCATGGCAGAATACATTCATACCATCACGATAGCGGCCGTTGCCGTGACCCTCTTCTGGGGCGGATGGCAACCCCCTTTCCGATTTCTTGATTTCATTCCGGGTGTGGTCTGGTTTGCCGGAAAGGTCTTTGTCTTCTGCTTTTTCTTCATCTGGCAGAGGGGGACCTTCCCGAGGCTCCGCTATGATCAGATCATGAAGTTTGGCTGGAAGATTCTTCTTCCTTTAACACTGATCAATCTCTTGATCACCGGATTGGTCGTCTCGTTGAAAGGGTGATAGAAAGGAGATCAATAACCAATGACCAAATTCCAATAATCAAATGATAACAAAACTCCAATGACCCAATTGGATGATTGATGATTGGAGCTTATCTGGTGTTTGGTTCTTGGTCATGGGTTATTCAGGAGGGGATCTCCTTGACGAAACTCCTTTTTTGAAGATGAGTGGACGGAGCGAAAGATGATACTTCCATTATTGAAAGGCCTGGGGCTGACATTAAGCCGGTTCTTCTCCAAACCTATTACCACCCAGTACCCGGAAGAGAAGATCCCTCCAGCAAAACGATGGAGGGGAGTTCAATATTTTGAGCCCGATGAAAAAGGAAAAACAAAGTGTGTGGGTTGCGGGCTCTGCATGGCGGTCTGTCCCTCTCAGTGCATCACGATTGAGACGGCAGAGGATGACGAGGGGAAGCGCTACCCGCTCACTTATGAACTGGATGCTTCGAGATGTATCTTCTGCGGTTACTGTGAGGAGGCCTGTCCGGTCAAGGCGATCTTCCTGGGAAAGAATTATGAATGGGTGGAGAACAACCGGAAGGTCTACCTCATGACTACCGAAAGACTCCTGGAGGAGAAGAAAGTCAACCCGTAATTCAAATCCCTTTCCGCCTCCCCTGCCTGTCGGCAGGCAGGCTTTGCCAAAGGGAGGAGAAAACTTTTTCCCCCTTTTGTAAGGGGGGATGAAGGGGGATTTATCATTAGGAGTAAATAGGATGACTGAAAATATTGGGACGATACTTCAGTGGCTGGTCTTCCTGGGGATGGCCTTTACTTCCATCCTCGCCTCCTTGCTCTTGATCACCCGAAAGAATCCGATTCACAGCGCACTCTTCCTGGTACTGAATTTTCTCTGTGTGGCGGTGCTCTACCTCCTGCTTCAAAGTCAGTTCATCGCCATTATCCAGGTCATTGTCTATGCGGGTGCCATTGTCATGCTCATCGTCTTCGTCATCATGCTTCTCGATCTGGAAGAGGAGCTCCGGTCCGGGCTGAAGCTCTTCTATTCCAAGGTGATCGGAAGTGTGCTCGCTGTCCTCTTTCTCTTCGGGCTCATCTATTCACTGGCGGCGACCTCCCTGAAGGGGAAGGCCGGTTCTTATACTCCGGAGAAGATGAGCGCCAATGTGAAGGCGGTGGGTGAGGCCCTCTTCACCCAGTATCTCTTTCCCTTTGAGATTATTTCGGTCCTTCTGGTTACGGCTATCATCGGTGCGGTGATCCTGAGTAAAAAGAGGAGTTAGGGAACGATGAACCATGAACAATGGACGATGAACAATGAAACAATGACTGTTTTGTGAGGGTACTTATGACAATACCATCTGTTCCTCCGGCTCTATATTTGGTTTTGAGCGCCATCCTCTTTACGATCGGAGTGGTTGGGGCACTCACCCGGCGCAATGCCATTGTGGTCTTCATGTGCATTGAATTGATGCTCAATTCGGTCAATCTCACCTTCATCACCCTGTCCCGTTTTCTCCAATCGATCGAGGGAGTTCTCTTCGCCTTCTTTGTCATGGCCGTGGCCGCGGCGGAGGCGGCGGTGGGATTGGCGATCTTTGTGATGATCTATCGTTCGAGAGAGACCATCAATGTGGATGAAATCAATCTCTTGAAGTGGTAACCCAATTGCGGAATGCAGAATGCGGGATGAGGAATAAAATTCCGAAATCCGCAACCCAAAATCCGCAATGATGAGAGGAGTCATACATGCTTGAGTATGTCTGGTTGATCCCTCTATTTCCGGCGATCGGATTTACCCTCAACGGTCTATTCGGGAGACGCCTGGGAAGGAAAGCTGTCAGTTGGGTGGGCCCCTCCGCCATCGGGCTCGCCTTTCTCACCTCCATTCTCATCTTCTTGGAGCTCATCAGGAGGCCCCCTTCGGAACGGCTCTTCGAGAAGGTCCTCTTCGACTGGGTCGTCTCAGGCTCCTTCCAGACCGTGATCGGCTACCAGATCGATCCCCTCTCCATCCTGATGGCACTGGTGGTGACTGGCGTCAGCTTCTTTATTCACATCTACTCCGTCGGCTATATGCATGATGATTCCGGTTACATTCGATACTTCGCCTATCTCAACCTCTTTGTCTTCATGATGCTCAACCTCATCCTGGCCAATAACTTCCTGTTGATGTTTGTGGGATGGGAAGGGGTCGGCCTCTGTTCCTATCTCCTGATCGGTTTCTGGTTTGAAAAGGATTCCGCCTCCAATGCAGGAAAGAAGGCATTCGTCGTCAACCGGGTGGGGGACTTCGGTTTCATCCTCGGAATGTTTCTCCTCTTTACCAGTTTAGGGAAACATGGGATCTGGACCCTTGACTTCACCGAGGTCTTTTCCAATGCCGCCAAGCTGGACAGTACCACCGTCACCGCCATCACCATTCTGTTCTTTGTGGGGGCCTGCGGAAAATCGGCACAGATCCCTCTCTATGTCTGGCTTCCCGATGCCATGGAAGGTCCAACACCGGTCAGTTCCCTGATTCATGCCGCTACGATGGTGACCGCAGGGGTCTATATGGTTGCCCGTTGCAATGTTCTTTACAGTATGGCGCCTCTCTCCATGGCGATCATTGCCATTGTCGGGGTGGTCACGGCCATCTATACTGCTTCCATCGGATTCTGTCAGAACGATATCAAGAAGGTACTCGCCTATTCAACGATCAGTCAGTTGGGTTATATGTTCCTTGGGGTAGGGGTAGGAGCCTACAGCGCGGGAATATTTCACCTCATGACCCATGCGTTTTTCAAAGGGCTCCTCTTTCTCGGAGCAGGGAGTGTGATGCATGCCATGAGCGGAGAGCTGGATATGAGAAAGATGGGGGCCCTGAGAAAGAAGATCCCCGTCACCTTCTGGACCTTCTTCATCGCCACCCTCGCCATTGCAGGTGTCCCCGGACTCTCCGGATTCTTCAGCAAGGATGAGATCCTCTGGCAGGCCTTCTCCAGCTCCCATGGTCATTTCCTGCTCTGGCTGGTGGCTGCGGTGGCGGCCGGGATGACGGCCTTCTATATGTTCCGGGCCCTGTTTATGACCTTCTTCGGTGAGTCCAGGGTAGATCCCCATGTCGCTCACCACATCCATGAATCCCCCAGGATGATGACCGTCCCGCTGATGATTCTTGCCATACTCTCGATCATCGGCGGATATGTAGGGGTTCCCCATGTCCTGGGTGGAGCGAATCACATCCATGAATTTTTAGCACCCGTGGTCGGAGGCGCAGAGCCTTCGAAGGCCCATGCCGGGATCTCCCTGATTGCTCAGGCCTGGGCATCAGGGGGGGAGACGGGGGGGCACTCCGCCATCCTCGAACTCTTGATGATGGCACTCTCTGTGGCCATTGCCCTGATCGGGATCGGGATCGCCTATCTTTTCTATATCAAGAATCCGGCATTACCCAAGCTTTTGGCGGAGAGGCAGAAGGGCCTCTACCAACTGGTCTTCCATAAATATTATGTGGACGAACTTTATGAAATTCTCTTCATCAACTCCCTCAAGAGATTGGGGACCGGCCTCTGGAGAGGATTCGATGAATTGATCATCGATGGGACGGTCAATGGCATCGCCTACCTCATTGGCTGGCTCTCAGGTGTGATGAGGAGGATGCAGACCGGATTGGTCCAGAACTATGCCTTTTCGATGGTCATCGGAGGATTGATTCTGGTCATCTACTATCTCTTGCGTGCCATTTTTTATTAAAATCCCTCCTTCTTCCCCCTTTCATAAAGGGGGGGTGGGGGGATTAAAGAAGAAGGAGTCCGTTTCATGACAATATTGGGAATTCCCATCTTATCCTTGCTGATCTTCTTCCCCCTGCTGGGGGCTGTTGTTCTCCTCTTCATCAAAGGCGAGAAGACCCTGAGGTGGGCGGCCTTATTCTTTGCCCTGGTGGAGTTTGTCTTCTCCCTGCCCCTCTTCTTCGGTTTCGATTCCACCACTGCGGCGATGCAATTCGTTGAGGATTGGTGGTGGGTTGAATCCTACGGGGTCAGTTACAAGTTGGGGGTCGACGGGATCAGCCTTCTGCTCGTCCTGCTCACCACTTTCCTTACGGTCCTCTGTATCCTCTGTTCCTGGACAGCGATCACCTTCAGGGTGAAAGAGTATATGATCTCCTTCCTTTTTCTTGAGACAGGGATGGTGGGCGCCCTGGTTGCCCTGGACCTCATCCTTTTCTATGTCTTCTGGGAGGTGATGCTCATCCCGATGTATCTCCTCATCGGTGTCTGGGGAGATCCCAAGCGAAGAATCTATGCCGCCATTAAGTTCTTCCTCTTCACCATGGCCGGAAGTGTATTGATGCTCGTCGCCATCCTGGCCCTTTACTTCATCCATCAGAAGGCCACGGGGAAGGCCACCTTTGATGTCCTTGAGCTCTATAAACTGGGTGTTCCCGTGGGCACGCAATACTGGCTTTTTTCGGCCTTTGCCCTGGCCTTTGCCATTAAGGTTCCCATGTTTCCTTTCCACACCTGGTTGCCTGATGCCCATACCGAGGCTCCGACTGCCGGAAGTGTCATCCTCGCAGGGGTCCTGCTGAAGATGGGCACCTATGGGTTCATTCGATTCGCCATCCCCCTCTTCCCGAATGCCGCTTATGACCTCATGCCCCTCATCTCGATCCTGGCCCTCATCGGAATTATTTACGGGGCCCTCGTCTCGATGATGCAACCCGACCTCAAGAGGCTGGTTGCCTTCTCGAGCGTCAGCCACCTGGGATATGTGATGCTCGGGATGTTCGCCTTCAATACCCAAGGGGTGGAAGGATCGATCTATCAGATGCTCAACCACGGGATCAGTACGGGTTCGCTCTTTTTAATTGTCGGGATGATTTATGAACGGCGCCACACACGGATGATTGCGGAGTTTGGAGGGCTCTCGAAGGTGATGCCGATCTATGCCACCTTCTTCATGATCGTCACCCTCTCCTCCATCGGGCTCCCGAGTACGAACGGATTCGTGGGAGAGTTTCTGATCCTGCTCGGGGCCTTCCGATCGAATATCGTTTATGGCGTCCTGGCGGCCACCGGCGTGATCCTGGGTGCCGCCTATATGCTCTGGATGTTCCAGAGGGTGATGTTTGGAAAGATCACCAATCCAAAGAATGAAGGGCTCAAGGACCTCAATGCGCGGGAGGTCATTATCCTCGTTCCCATGGTGATCATGATCTTCCTGATGGGGATCTATCCCAAGCTTTTCTTCAGCAAGATGGATATGAGCGTGGAAAAGTTTTTAAAGGATTTTAAGGGAAGGGTTGAGATGAAAGCGAACCTGTCCGCGCCGAAGGTGCTGATAGAAGCTAAAAAATAATCCCCCTCATTCCCCCTTTAGTAAAGGGGGAGGAAGGAGGATTTGTTAGGTAATGAGTGGAGGCTTTTAGATGAAACTGCCAGAGATTGACCTTTATCTGATTGCACCGGAGATCATCATCACCGCCTTCGGGTTTCTGGTTCTTCTGGTGGATGTCTTCTCATCCAGAGCGGAGAAGAAGGGGTATCTCGGAATCCTCAGCCTGATCGGGGTGGTGGTCGCCTTCTTCTATACCCTTCCCCTGATGGGATCGGTCAAGAGCGGATTTGAAGGGATGTTCACTTCCGACGGGTTTGCCCTCTTCTTCAAGGTCACCTTTTTGATCATTGCCTTTTTAACCCTCTTGATCTCCATCGGATACACCGAAAGGGAGGGGATCGCCTTCGGGGAATATTATGCCCTGATCCTTTTTGCCACCCTCGGAATGATGCTGATGGCCTCGGGGACCCATCTCATCGTCATCTTCCTCGGGCTGGAGATCATGTCCATCTCCATCTACATCCTGGCCGGGATGATGAGAGAAGACCGAAGGTCCGTGGAGGCCGCTCTGAAATACTTTCTCTTGGGTGCCTTTGCAACAGGATTTCTCCTCTACGGGATCGCCCTCATCTACGGGGCCACGGGTTCACTCTACCTGAAGGATGTCGCCTCTTACATTGCCTCAAAAAATCTTCTGAAGAATCCCATGCTGATGATGAGCCTCGTCTTTCTCACCATCGGATTTGGTTTTAAAGTCGCCTCTGTCCCTTTTCATATGTGGACACCCGATGTCTATGAAGGGGCTCCGACGTCCATCACCGCCTTTATGGCGACAGGGGTGAAGGCCGCCGGTTTTTCAGCCCTGGTCAGGGTCTTCTTCTCCGCCCTTCCAGGTTTTCGTCCGGACTGGACTTCGATCATGTGGCTCCTCTCCGTGGCCACGATGACCGTGGGAAACATCGTTGCCATCTCCCAGTCCAATATCAAGAGGATGCTGGCCTATTCGAGTATTGCCCATGCCGGCTACATTCTGGTTGCCTTTGTCGCAGGGAACGATTTGGGGACTTCGGGGATTCTCTTCTACCTCATGGCCTATGCCTTCATGAATCTCGGGGCCTTCACCTGTGTCATCCTCCTCGGAAAGAAGGGTGAGGAGAATACCCTGATCAACGACTATGCGGGCATCGGGTTCAAATACCCTCTCCTGGCTGCTTCCATGACCATCTTTCTTCTTTCCATGGCAGGCATTCCGCCTCTCGGCGGATTTATGGCCAAGTTCTATGTCTTCAGCGCGGCGGTCAAGTCGAAATTCTACTGGTTGGTCATCCTTGGAGTCCTCAACAGTGCCGTCTCGGTCTATTATTATCTTCGGGTCACGGTGCTCATGTATTTCAGGGAATCCGAACGGGAGATCACGGGTCTTCAATTCTCACCGGCCTCTGTGATCGCCCTCCTCCTCGCCCTGATCGGGACACTCTACATGGGGATCTTTCCCTCGAATGTCCTCTCCTTCGCCCAGCGATCGATCGCAGGTCTGATGTAATTTCAAATTTTAATAGAGAAGTGTAGCGTCGGCATTTCTTGCCTGCCCTGCCCTCGGTCGAGACCGGGGCCGGCAGACAGATACTCCCGACGTTTTTCTAAAAAAATTGAGGATTTAATTTGACTTTTGAAAAGATATGGATTAACATAAATATAAATATAGCTATTAGTTGGAATAGGAGGTATTATGAGGCCAGTGCAGATGACTTTGGATGAGAATCTTATTGCGTCCGTTGACAAAGTTGCTAAACGCCTCGGTACAACTCGCTCTGCATTTACAAGGCAAGCTCTTAAGACTGCCCTTCGAGAGGTTCGAATGAACGAATTAGAGCAAAAGCATCGTGAGGGCTATAAGCGGAAACCTGTTAAGCGTGGAGAGTTCGGGGATTGGGAGGCAGAACAGATTTGGGTGGAGCTATGAAAAGAGGAGAAGTCCGTTGGTATAAGTTCTCGAAGCCAGACAAGAATCGGCCAGTTGTTATTCTAACAAGGAATTCCGCATTAGAGTTCCTGGGTGAGGTGACCGTAGCTCCAATCACGTCCACGATCCGGGATATCCCTAGTGAAGTATTACTGACAAAAGAAGACGGAATGCCCAAAGACTGCGCTGTAAATCTCGATCACATTCAAACGGTTTCAAGAGGAAAGATCGGTCCTTTGATCACAATGCTGAATTCCGATAAGTTGTCAGAGTTAAGGTCCGCCCTTCTATTTGCATTGGGGTTTTAGTCTCTAAAATTCCTTTTCACCCTGCCGACCCGTCTTCCTTAACTACA